>WAMF01000012.1 GCA_015522475.1 Microcaldota archaeon | reverse complement strand
ATGTGTTAGTTTGTGTTCTAGGTGCTCATATAGCTAGGTGCTCATAGACGCCGACCTCTAGCTCAATATAAGCCTTGCTCTGCCTATGCTCCTGCCCTCTCCTCTTCAGCTCTTCCTCGATGAGCTTCTTCAGCTCCTCAGCAGATATGCCTGCCTCTAGGGCAGCATATACGGGCTGATACTTCTGTCTTAGCTGCTCATAGTGGAGTTGCAGTCCTATTTGCTTTACGACTTCATCTTCTCGCTAACATATCTTTTAACAACCTCGAAGGACACATACTCCAAGGCAAAGAGCTTTATCTCTTTATCCCACACTCTTTCGTATTCTGAGAGCCGTTCCTCGAAGCTTTCATGATTGAATTCGGGCACCTTCTCCCTAATCAATTCGAAATCGGGCCTCTCTGTGCGGAGCAGGTAAAAGAGATCATAAAGATCCCTAGCGCTTAGACGATGGTAAATGGCATGGATTTTCTCAGCTAAAATTTCCCTCTTGTCCATGACGGATATCATGAAGGGTGGTATATCAATGTAATCTGAGATGTACGTTTCCACATGGTAATGAAGAGGCTTAAAGAGATTGTTGAATTCCAATTTTATACGGTTCCTTTGAGTGAGAAAGCCCTTAAAGGAGAGTTTTGCAAAGAATGATGTACCAAACTTTTTTGCCTCCATATCAAATCGCAGGCTTTTGGCGATGTTTCCCACTTTTTCCTCTATAGCTTCGATGCTCTCTAAGGGTGCGAAATCCAAATCCTCTGAAAATCTAGGCACCTTATATATTTTATACAGCGCTGTGCCTCCCTTAAATACTGCTTTTACGTTGGCTTTGGATATTCTGTAAAGGATTAAGTCGATGTAATAGTCTTTCTCTATAAACTCGCGGTTCAATAAGTCTTTTGCTTTTGCAATTCTGATGATTTCCTCTTTATCTATCATAGTCTCACATTCTTTATTATGTTAAAGCTCCTGTCAAGCTCTCCCTCTCTTGGGCCTAAAGGGTCTAGCAAGATAGGTCTCTTACTGGCAATAACCTTAACATCCACCCCCTTTAAATGGAGGAGATATGCAACCCTGCGTTCCTTTCCTTTAGGCAGTCGCAGGAGAAGCTCTTTCATCTTTTCCATATCGAGGCTATCAAAATAGGGTAAAATAAGGCTAAAGGGAATAAGGCCAATGGATTCCGCAAAGGCTTTTTCAGGAGTAGCCACAGGTATTTTGAAGCCCTTGTACTCCACAAATGAATAGCCAAACAGGTTCTTTGTATGCTTGTAGAGGATGAGCGTGTTTGAGAACTTTAATTTTAAAAGAGGCCTAGTTGTAAAGCAGAGCATATCCTTTGGAATTTGGTCCAGTAAGCCGTGCATATGAAGAGCGCTATAGCCTCCTATATAAGAAGGCCTATAAGTAAAGGGCGCTACCATAAGCGGGTCGTCATATACAGTATAAACGTCTCTGCGCACGCGGTGAACGAGGCCTTTTTTCACCAGCCGCCTAAGTGATGCTTTTGCATACGTATTTTCCACGAGCTTCGCATAGTCTGAGAGGCTGAACACAGGCATCTTTTTCAGGGCGTTTAAAATATCTACAGTTTCCACATTCATTTTAAGAAAGGAAACATTTATATTACTTTTCTTTAAATCAATGTTTTTGGCTATTGACGCTCCCTAGAAACCCCAAGGAACTAACCCATAAGAAGGTACTATGGGAAAAGTTTATGGAGAGAAAGGCCCTACTCAGGAAAGCTTTATGGATACTTAACATTTGGTATGGCTATATGTCAAAGCTATATATTAAGGCTTGGACCATGGGAAAAATTGGCAGTGGCAATGCCAATTAGGGATTAATCTGAGCTGAATTGTAGATGTGGTTGCTGGGCTAGCCGATTAGGTAAAATCACTAGTTTGTCTAGTCAATTGGACAAAAATGCTCATTTTTGTCAACTCGATTGGACAAAATGAGCAAAAACTGCATATTTATAAGCTTTTCTATGTCTAATTCGAGTATGGACAAAAAGGCTGCCATTAAACAATACATATATGGCTTTTGGGAGGATAAGCTAGAGGGTGTTATGCCTCGTATATATGACGATACACTCCTGAAAAACGAACTTATAACGGACATTGTGGGGTTAAGGCGAAGCGGCAAAACCTATTTCATGTACCATCTCATCAACGAGATAAGAAGAGAAAGTTCAGTAAAACAAGCTATTTATGTCAACTGCGAGCATAGGCTCCTTTACCCCTTCTCCCACCAGGATTTGAATAGTATTGTAGAGATTATATATAGTGAGGATCTCTTGAATAAAGGCAATGTCTATGTGTTCTTAGATGAAGTGCAGACTGTAAAAGGATGGGAAATCTTTGCCAAGAGTCTCTTTGATGAATTCAGAGGAAAAGTGAAGCTTTTTGTCTCAGGCTCTGTGAAACACCTTCTCTCAGATGATTATGGAGAGCTGCTGAGTGGAAGGCACCGCACATTAACGTTCTTCCCTCTCAATTTTAGGGAGTATTTATTATTCAAAAACATCTCAGTAAAACCCACAGAGAGCTCTGTGAGTAAGATAAAAGCTACATTATCTGCTTTCTTGGAAAAGGGAGGCCTTCCCTATTCCATACTCCACGATGACTTCACATATGTGGAGAATACTCTGTCCGACATATTAGCTAGAGATGTGAAGACGCGTGTAGATCCCGACAAAGGGATTGTAATTGATGCATTGGCTAACCTCCTCTTTGAGAGAGCCACTAAAACATTCACATTCACTCGCTTAACTAATGTGCTAAAATCCAGCGGTTATCGTATAAGCAAAGATTCTGTTATAAATTATGTAAAGCTCATGGTAGATGTCTTTTTGGTTGCAACACCCCCAGTCTATGCATTTAAGTATTCTGACATGTTAAGAAACCCACGAAAGCTCTATGCAATGGACAATGGTTTCTTATCACTATATCCATCAGTGTTCAGCAAGGATATAGGCAAGCGTATGGAAAATGCCGTGTTCTTAGAGCTATATAGGCGAGGTTACGTGCCGGGTAAGACCCTCTTCTACTACAAAGGCAGGGATTATGAAGTAGATTTCGTCGTTAAGGAGCGAGGCCAGGTTAAGCAGCTTATCCAAGTAAGCTATGCCAGCAGCTTAGACGAGATAGAGAAGAGAGAGCTTAGAGCCCTTCTAGCGGCTAGCGAGCAGTTAAAGGCAGAAGAGTTGCTGATCATTACGTGGGATTACAAAGGCGAAGAGCTGTTAAAACCCTGGGGCAAATCCGAAAGGAAACGCGTTAAATTCATCCCGCTGTGGAAGTGGCTGCTGGGAGAAATTGGTTTAGATAGGCAGCGGGCTCAGAGAAAATTAAAGAAAATATAAATTTTGATAGGTACAAAATTTTCGAAAAATTGGCTCTAAGACGCTCAACCAGGTTTCAACCACATGCACCACTCATTTTTCTGAAAAGTCCAACTCAACCTTGACTTTTAGGGGAGAAAAGTCCATTCAGGCTAAGAGAACTTCATATAAAACGTTGGGCAGCAATTTGCCATTAAACAGGGATGTTTTTAAAAGTTTATAAGGTAACATATACATTATGGGATCTGATGGACAAGGAAATGAGGGAACGAAATTTAAAAGATCTCCTGAAAAGCTCAATCAGAAGATATCCCTGACTACATTAGAATCGATCACCAATAACTTAAAGATAGAATCGACAAAAAAGAAGGTATATCTACCACCTCCCTCCATATTCAAAATTAAAGAAGCGCTCTTTAATACATTTACAAAAGGCGTCGGCACCTTCCAATTTGTATCTACAAAACCTTGGAAAGAAGTTCAGAAAAAAACGTATTTTTTGAGGGACTTCTTTGAAAAAAATGGGTTGCACCCTCTTATTCTTGTTCAGAGAAGAGGAAAAGAGTCTATTGTAGCAATTAAGATTTACGATAATGGTAATAAAAGAGATGCTGTTATTAGAAAATACTTATTATCCCATGCTTCTAGACTCCACAATATCCAATATGGTATATGGTTTGCAGATCACAGAATCACAGAATTAAGAGAAAAAAGAGATCTCTACATTAAAAAGATAAATCAATTAAAGAAGACCAAACCTGCGGATTACGAGACAAAAATAAAAAAGATCCAATTGAAAATACACAAGATAAATAAACAAATACAAACGCTCCTAACCTACAAGCATACATTAGAGAAAAAGAGGAAACTGTTGATTGAAGAAACTGCCCAATACATTATGTCCTTTGACCATTTTTACCAAAGCTTAGTGAGTTCAGAAAAAGCTTATTACTCCACAATAGATTATAACAAGCTCGAAAAAGCAACTAAAAAGTTCGCCGAGCTAGCCCTCGGGACAATTTGGAACTATAATTATTTCAAAGAAAAAGCACCGAATATGGGCAGAGGAGAGGCCTTAATTATCTCAGCACAATTTTCTCTGATACAATATATGCAATCTCATGGATTGGGGACAAGCTGGAAAGCTATAGCCAAATACAACAAAGGAGAATTTAATGTCAGGACCCTCGCAGAAAATTTCGCGGGATCCACAGAAGATAACTTGTTTTTGGCATGCATAGGCACAGCATTCTTTTTGGGAGAAACTGCAGCTCTTACAGGAGATTTTAAAGTAAAATATTATGCAGCCTTTAAGCTTAAGAAAACTGGGAACACCTTAGAAAGAGAGAAATATGGCCATGGAACAGTGGCTTTAAAAGATACATATTTTGGAGATATAACCTATGTGGATGGCACGACACTGCTTCCTGGCCAATAAGGCCTTCTCACTTTAATAAATACATTGTTATCGGGGGAGGATTTACACTTTATAACAGGTAGCAAACGAAAAGTTTGGGATAAAATTATAAAAAATGGAGAGGCATCAGAATATTCTGGAGATGAAATAGATGCAGCATATGGATCAGAAAATCTGTTCAGTGTTTCTCATTTTAATTCTGCCATTTTCTTATCTTCTCTATGGATTAATCCCACCATCGCTTCCAGGTATATAGAGAGTGCACTTAACAACAAAAAATTTGTTTCTTGGCTCCATATTAAAGTAAATCAGCATATAATAGCCGATACCTCATCTTCAGACTTCAAACCCAAATGGCCACTCTACCAAATTGGAAAAAAGATGGAAGAAGCAGGAGACGCTCCTCTATATTCTCATCATATATTTATGGATTCTGAAAGCGGAAGAGCCTTCAGTGTAGGAAGGAGAGGAGGAACTCCAAATTATTATATATTTACTGAAAATGAAGATATGAGGGACGCATATGAACTTATAAGAAGCCTCAAAGAAGAGTATCCTACAAGTTATTTTCCGTATTTCTCTGAAAACAGATGAAAAGCACTTATATCTTCTAAGCTCACATGAATACGTACGCCACCAAAAGGCTTCTCTCTATATTCCACCTTCTCAACTCGAATGCCTATTTCCTTTAATAGAGGGACAAGATGCCTTAAGTGATCTTTTATTAATTCTGCCACATCTCTCCATATATGCTTTGAATGTTTGAGAGCTCCAAACCAGAAGCCTGCAACACTAAGAGGATTACTTCCAAACGTCTTATACGCAAGAATACTCTCATCAGACTTCGCCATATTGAGATAGTTAGGACCAAAATACACATCTAACAGGTATTGAGCCAATAAAATAGCTGTTGTTCGCTTCACATCATCGCTTAGAGGTGACTCATTTAAGTTATCCACAATTACGTCCTCTCTTAACACAAATATATGTGGCCTCAACTCGTCAACCAAATGAATAGCTCTCTTAATAAAATGCTCTTTACCTTCAGGAGATGAAAAAGACGGCGCCCTGCCTATAGGGTGAGAAAGATATATTCCAGCTAAAACCAGGTCTTTCAAAAATAAGGCCCTATCAGGATTATTCTTAAACGCCTTGTTCATGGCAGTTTTAACTACTTCGTTTGGAATGCCCAGAAGCACCTCCTGACTCTCATGTTGTTGCTGGGTCTCATTTTGTCGGCTAACAGGCAGAGCATATATATCAACCAAAGGTGTAGTGGGTGTCATATATGTATTCCTCTCTTCTAGAGGAGGCTTAGAAGATATTGAAGGTGGCTTGTGAATCGGCTGCCCAGCTCTCAAAGAGCCAGCTATCAGTAAACCCGCAAATAATACGAAAGCCTTATTCATGTATGTAAGTATAACATCAAACATTTTAAAAAGATTGTGTTAATAGATGTGTTTAAGTGAAGATTACCTCATGCATAAGGTAAGAGTTATAATCAAATTAAACTTTTCAACATATAAACTTCGGGATAGCTTTTCCAAGAGGTCCAAATAAGCCCAAACTTTCTGCAGACCAAAGACTAAATTCCACCCAAATACCTCTTGCTCCCTACAGATTCGGAACTTCAGATGCTGGGCACTTGTTCCTACTTGCTCCTAGTAGTACATCTCTAAAATCCGATCTATGTCGCAAATGCGGTCCTCTATCCTAAATAAGCTTCTATCAGCATCCTCTATCTTGCAGTTATACTGTATGTGTAGGTCCATAACCTCGTCGCTCACCTCAGATCCCTCTTCGGAAAAAAAGCCGTTTCTATCGTTCAGTATTTTAAGTACATCTACAGCTGGCGTAGATGCGAGAAAATCTACATCCCATTCTTCGTCTTCACTAATATCGCTGCTTGTTACCCAATCACAGCCTATCAGCATACCTTTTTTTACGAGATGATCAAGATCATTATGAAGATACAGATCTAGCGATTCATAAACGTCGTATTGTATCCCATTATCGCCAACGTATCTCCTCTCAAGTGATTTATATATTTTATCTCTTCCATCGTTGTAGATAACATGGGCGATGATTAAGTAATACATATTGTCCCCATCTACAAAAAAGTAGGTGCTGTTTTGTTTGATGACACCCTTGGAAAATCTAATGGGTTTCTCGAGCTCACAGTGAAACATCTTGCCTTTCTTCCCAACATCTCTAGCCCTAGGTCCTTTCTTCCAATCTTTCAGCGTGATGTATAAATACAAAACTGAGCTTACGGCAATAACTGAATACAGTATCAAATGAAGCGTAGCTTGATCCATAAAGCGGTTTAGCGAAAAGTGCTTAAAAAGATTATTAAGTAAGCGGACTAACGGGCGAATGTAGGCAAATGAATGGAGTATTGGACAAATTAGGCAAGAGGCCATTAGACAAAAGGACATTAGACAAATAAAACACACAACATGGATACTTAATTAAAGTTTTCCCTTCAAAGCTAGCTATGCTTTTTAACGGCAGGACATTTAAAGGCAGCCACATCTCTCCGCAAAGCCTGCTCAACAACGCGTCTGTCTCATATAGAATAACAAAGGCAGAAAATGCCGTGGATAGAGCCCTAGCGGGCATAGAAGGCTACGACGTGTTTTTAGAGGGGGGAAGGCATAATGAAAAAGAAGTAAACAAGATAAAGATTAAAGGCATAGCAGTCTTAAATATCCACGTCGACAAACAAGAAATAAGCAGCAATAACTCAAACGGCTCACTGAATGGCCCACATAGCCCAAAAAGCAACATAGAGGAAACAGAAGTAGGAGAAACAACAGAAAACTTAAACCCTATTCAGCTGGAAATTGAAACAGAGCAGAGCCTCGTTCATATAGCGGTGCACGCGAATACGCCCCTCAACCTCATATTAAGCCCAAAAGACAGCGCCCTCAGCCTGGCCCTCTTTGCATACAATAAAGTAGATGCAAAGCTTCGCCTAGAAGGCAAAAACGAGCTTTTCATAAACAGCAGTGTTTGGGGTGGGCTTAGCTTATGCACAAAAGGCAGGAATATAGACGCGGCCATAGAAGCAAAGCATGCACTTCACAAAGGCCCATTCAAAGAAAAGCTCAGGGCCATACCAAAAAAAGAGCTAAGCTATAAAACGCTAGCTCACGTCGCAAAAAACGCAGAACAGGTAGAGGGTGAAATCGACCTAAAGGCTTTGCTCATACATAAAGCCGCCGTGAAGCTCACGCCAGCTATACAATTAGAAGGCCCTGTTGAAGAGCTCGTCCATGGAGCAAGCGCCCAGCCGCCTGACGAGGAAGAGATATTTTATCTAGAGACAAGAGGCCTTTCATTGAGGAAGGCAAGAGCAGAGCTCGTGAAAGCTTTTCTATCTAGCTAACAAACCTCAAGCTTTATAAAAACTAAATGTTATAGGCCTATATGGTAGGTATTAGCAGTGAAGGCCCAAGCCATGGAAAAAAAGCTGAGGAGAGTCTTTCTTATGAAAATCCAGAACCGCCAGAGGCCCACAAAAGACAACGCGTAAGTAGGCTTTTGATTGTCGGCCATATCATCGTGCTAAGCATAATTCTCTTTGTTTTATTGGTAGCTGCTCTGCTTATAGATGCCGCTTGCAAGAACAGCTGCCTGAATGTCAGCTTAACACCCATCGTATGGTGGTTGGGCGTTATAGGTATCATAGTTTATGCCCTCTATGAAGAGGTAAAAACACGAAACATCATTTTTGGACTAGCAGACAAAGGTATATATGTAGAGCGAGGCATATTCAGCAAAAAGGCCTTCCTCATCCCCTATGTGGCAATTCAAGACATAGACATAGAGAGAAATCTCATAGAACGCGTTCTGGGCATAGGCACAGTCATAATAAACACAGCTGGCGTTACACATATAAAAGAAGGCGATTCTATTCATATCCCCGGAGTTGTAAACCCCTACAAATTTGCAAGGGACGCCCTTAGCCAAATAAGAGCTACACATAAAGAAGGAGCTGTTTCCAAAATGCTAGCTCACCCGGAAATCCAACAAATAAAGGAGAGTCACGAACGCTTTATGAATGAGTTGAAAGACGTGAAGGAAAGCTTGGAAGGCTTTGGCGACAACATCGATGTTTTAGAAGAGCGCATCAAAAAATTAGAAGACAATTATTTAAGCATGCGGGATAAGCTCCTTTATCTCATAGAACTTGTCGAAACACAGAATACCAAGATAAAAGAAATGTCTGAGGCAAAAGTAGAGGAAAGAGCTGCAAAGAGGAAGCAAACAAGTAAAGCGAAGAGCTCAACAAAAGCAAAGTCCGCTTCTAAATCGAAAACAAAAAAGGCAGATAAAAAGGGCGGAACAAGGAGCAACAAGACAAAGAAGACAAAACAAAAGGGCAAAAAGAGGTAATAAGTCTTTCAAAGGTGAAGGTTGCCACCACCTTTCTTTAAGAGCTTTTCAAACTTCTTTATTAAGCCTTTATCTTTCTTCAACTGCTTCATCACTTTTTCCATTTTAAAAAACTGAGAAAGCAAAAGATTGATGTCTTCTGGCCTTACGCCAGCTCCTCTTGCTATTCTCTTTATACGAGATGGGTTTTTTTTAAGCACTTCAGGATGTCTCCTTTCATACGGCGTCATGGAGTTTATGGCTGCTTCGAATACGGCCAAGCGTTGCTCTCCCTGCATAAGCATTTGCTTAGGCACGTCATACATCCCAGCCATAGAAAGCACGTTGCCAAGAGAACCCATCTGCTTAGCAGATTTTAATTGTTGATAAAAGGTTTCGAGGTTCAACTCTTCCAGATTTGTAGGATGTTCAACAGCCTCCATCTTCTTAAGCAAGCCTTTCACGTCTGGCAAGCCAAGAAGCTTTGCCACAAAGGAGCTCGCTTCAAACACTTCCAATGCATGAAGTTTTTCTCCTGTGCCTACAAAGGCAATAGGAATGCCAAGTTTAGCCAAGGCTGATAAAGCTCCACCAGCTTTGCCACTACCTTCGAATTTTGTGATTATCGCGGCTGTTATAGGCAAAGCAGAGGAAAAAGCCTCTGCCTGCTTCATCGCTATTTTCCCTATATCGGCAGATATGACAAGGTAGACCACAGTAGGCTTAGAGAACGTATACTCCTGTTTGAGCCGCTCTAAGAGTTCTTCGTCGAGAGCATTCTTGCCCGGCGTATCCACAATAAAGACATCCTCTCTTGGACCCTTTTTGAGAACCTCTTCTAACTCCTCTCTGCTATAAAACTTCGCTCCAACCTGCTCCATGAGCTGTTTAAGTTGTTCTTGAGCTGCTGCTCTCTCTGTATCAAAAGAGCCCGCAGCGACAGACAAGCCCTTCTTTTTATAGAAATAAGCAAGTTTTCCTGTCGTTGTCGTCTTACCACTGCCATACAAACCAATAAGCATTATGCGCTGCTTGCCAAGGGGTGGCTCATAGGCTCTGCCAAAACGCTTCTCTAGCTCGTCGTTAAGCACATATATAAGACGCTGTTTCAGTGTAAAGCCCTTTGTTTCTTCTTCTTTAAGCCGTTTTTCCACAGCTTTACTTATCTCTAAAACAAGGCGCACATCCACGTCCGCAGATATAAGCGTTCTCTGCAACTCTTTTATGAGTGCCTTTACATCTGCTTCATCCACAACAGGCTTTCCCATAAAACGCTTAACAGCCGTTCTCAACCTCTCAAACATAATCCCAAACCCACATAGATATGCTCTACTTCTGCCTAAAGCTTAACCTACACTTAAATGTGTGACTAAAGAGAATATGAAAGCAAGCTATTAAATAACCTTTGTCTTTAAGTTGAGGGCTGCGTTGAACTTCTTCTTCAGGAGCTCCCTAGCTAATTTTATATGGGCTTTATTTTTGCCAAGGGCTTTGCCCTTATCTTTTTCAGATATGAGAAGTGTAAAAACCTGTTCACCCATAACGTTCGTGACGTCTAAGGCTAAGATGTTTACGTTACTGAAGAGGTTTTTCAGAAAGCGCTCCGCGTTGTCGTCATCTGCAAAAATATAGACGGCTTTGCCTAACTTTCTTCTCAATATATCCACATTCTTGCCTTTTTGGCCTACAGCTTTGCCTATCAAAAACTTGGGCACTGTGAAGCCAACCGCGTCTATATCGTCCAAAACCACAATGTCGTTTGGATTAACATGTGTTATGGATTGAAAAATGTGCGAAAGTTCAAGTTCTTCTTGGCTTATTTCCTGCATCTTTGTCACCGCTGCTCCAATTTAGTTTCCATACGCCCATGTGAAAAGAAGCCCACGTCGCTCGCTTGCAGACCTACACCAATACACCAGATTCCCAATAAATTAAAACAATAAAATAAAGTAAAGGTCGAAGCTTTGGTCAAAACTTTGCCTCTCCAAAGTCCTTAACCGCTATAAGAGACACAGGATGGAGTTTTCCACAGAGCTTACCCAATTGGAGTGAACTACCCTCGTATTTTATGAGCTTAACGTTAGCTAGCTGTGCATAATGCTGGAGATCTTCCTGCGTCCTCTCGGGAATGTTGTCTGCATAGATTACTGCCTTAACGTCTCCAAGCATAAGCTCTTTCGTTGTACGCCTTGTGCCAAGCATAACCTTGCCCGTACTCATGAGAAGAGCTATTTGCTTCTCTATATCACTAGTCTTACCTTTCTTTTCCCTCTTTCTTGCAAGCCTTTTTGGTTCATCTGCCATAATTATCCCTCAAGACCTTATTACTACCTCATCTATATACTCCATCCACATGCGTGGCAAGCACATACACGACAAGTTTCACTCTATTATAGGATTATGTTTTTATTCTTTACTCCTCCGTTACTCCTCCACCGTTTCTTCGCTCACCTTTTGGTCTTATATGGTAGCCTTGGGTGGCGTGAACTCCAAGAGTATTCTTCCGGTGCCTATAGGTACAGTCTTTCCTATGATGATGTTTTCAGAGACACCCCTAAGCAAATCTTCTTCACCGTGCGCCGCTGCTGACGTGAGATGTTTAACCGTTTCTTCGAAGGCAGCTCTAGCCAAAACGCTTGCTTTGTGTCCAGCGAGCCCATGCCTACCGACGTTCATAACTTTTCCAGAAAACGTCATGGCATCGACAAGAAGCATAATGTGTCTTATATCGACGTAGAGTTTCTGCATGTAAAGCACTTGCTTTATCTCGTGTATGAGGGCTGTTCTAGCAGCCTCTATACCAAAGACTTCCTCAATGTCTTTTATACTGTTTGTGAATATGCGCGTTGGGTCTACTTCCTTCATGGCCAGCACATCGACGATGTTTCGGCCCTTAGCTCTTATGAAGTACTCGCCGTTTTCATCTTCAACCACGACGGCGTTTGATATGCCTTTTATACCCCTAACAAGTGTCTCCTTGACTTTGAGGTAGTGTTTTCTGAGCTTCTTCATGTCGTCGTTGGGTAAGTGTATGGATATGACATCTCCCTTCACATTCTTCTTGCCCGTTATCTTGATGGCTTTGGCTACGTCATCGACGCTTAATTTGAGCGTCTTCATCCTTTCAGCGTTTACCTTGAGCAATATCCTCTTTTTCTCCATACGCTCCACAACCTTTGCCACATCTGCCACATGTATGGCCTCGATTTTGTAGAGGAGCTCTTCAACCTTCTTTTTGCTCTTTGCTATGTCTTTCTTGAAATGGATTTCTATTATGGGCTTCTTAGGCTCCTTTCTTACATCGACGAGCTCTATGAGCCTTGGTAAGCCCGTAGGCACTTGTTCAGCAACGCCTGCGTAGTGGAATGTACGCATGGTCATCTGCGTGCCGGGCTCGCCTATGCTTTGAGCCGCTACAATACCAACAGCTTCGCCGGGCGTTATATAGAAACGTTCCATCTTTTCACCTCGATTCTCAACTCGATTCTCAACTAAGAACCAACAGCTTAAACAGCCGTATCAACATCATCCTCTCTTGGGACGTCGACAAACTCTTCAACAGCTGAATACATGGGATCCCTCTTGTCTCCACCATAGACGGACTGTATGATTCTGTTGCGTGCATCTCTGACGCTGTAGTCTTCGACAACTATAAAGTCCTGAAGCGCGTTTATAAGGCGGCGCTGCATGTAACCACTCCTAGCTGTTCTGATACCTTTATTGACGAGAGCATCCCTTCCTGCCATAGCATGATGGAAGAACTCATCGACTTCCAAACCCTTTGTGAAGTAACTATAAACAAAACCTCTTGCCCTTCCTCCAAGGTCTCCTCTCTCGAAGAAAGGCAGAGTTCTCTTGTAGTAACCTCTATGAGGGCGTTTGTTTCTTATGGCCTGCTGTCCGACTAAAGCGGACATTTGAATGGCGTTGAGTATGCTACCTCTAGCTCCTACATTAGCCATGATTATAGAGGGGTTGGACTTGCCTAAGCTCTCAGCTACTATTTTACCGGTAGCATCTCTCGTCTTAGACGTGAGCACCATTATTGTGCTCTCCAGCGTCTGCTTGAGTGTCATACCCGGAGCCCTCTGGAGTGTCTTAGCTCTGTACTCCTTTATGAGCTTGGCAATGTCTTTGTCCATATCTGCGACGAGCTTGTCTATCTTCTTTCTGGCTTCGTTGTCTAAGAGATAATCCTTGGGTGAGACGCTGAAACCATGCGTGCTCATATATTCGAGGCTTATCTTTGTGACGTTGTTGAGGAAGTTCTTTGTAACTTCGGCCCCGTACTTTGTAAAGACCTGCTCGAGAATGCCATGAGCCAATATACCTTCATCGACGGTGCCTTTTATGAGCTTGCTGTTCTTTATAACAACCTCCTCACCCATTTTATTCTTTGCCTTAACGTTTATAGAAGGAGGCAAGAGAAGAGAGAATATGAGTTTGCCCGAATAGCCCTCCTTGCCCTTGCCAAGCTTCACATCCGGCTTCGGCAACTCCGTTATATCCGCTATATAGAGAAGGCGAGCCGCTTGCTCTCGCGTTAGGACAGCGTTGTCCCTTGTTATGAGAAATGCCGCTGTGACATGGTCTTCGTTGGGCTTTATTATGGCTCTGCCGTGCCTTGGCGAGAGTATCTGCTTATCCACCTTTGTAAGCTCGTAGGCCTCGACACGAGCCTCTTCTGTTTGAATAGCATGAAGATTCATCTCATCGCCGTCGAAATCTGCGTTGTATGGAGGTGTAGCAGCAGGATGAACACGGAATGTCTTACCGGGCATAACTTTAACTATGTGTCCCATCATAGAAATCCTGTGTAGAGATGGCTGCCTGTTGAAGAGGACTATGTCGCCGTCTTTTAACTGTCTCTCGACAATCCACCCTATTTTCAAGTTCTCGAGAACACTTTCCCTGGATGTTTCTGTAACTTTAATTCTTCTGCCGTCGTCTCTTATTACATAGAGGGCTCTTGGATATTCATCTCTATTTATGAATAATTCTTTGAGCTCTTCTTTATTCCACTCTGTTACAGGGACAGGCACAGTAAGCACTTCTGCGACGGCCTGAGGCACACCTACTTCGTCGATGCTTATCATAGGATCTGGACTTATGACTGTTCTAGCGGAGAAATTTACACGCTTACCACTGAGATTGTAGCGGAAACGGCCTTCCTTGCCTTTGAGACGCTGCGCTATGGTCTTTAAAGGCCTACCACTCCTATGGCGGGCGGCTGGAATATTGGGCATCTCGTTGTCGAAATACGTCGTCACATGGTATTGAAGGAGTTTCCAGAGATCCTCGATGATGAGCTGGGGTGCGCCGGCGTTTATGTTGGCTTCGAGTTTCTCATTAACCCTTATAATCTCAACGAGTTTGTGTGTCAAATCATCTTCGCTCTTCTCACCGCTTTCGAGTGTTATAGAGGGGCGCATTCTCACAGGCGGAACAAGCAGCGCCGTCAATATAAACCACTCCGGCCTTGAATACGCAGGGTCATAGCCCAACTTCTTTATGTCTTCATCGGAGATTTTTGACAAGATCTCTTTTATTTCAGACGGCGAGAGCTCCCTATCATCTATGAGAAACGTCGTCGGCCTTTCGAGCTTAACCTTCACTTTTTTCTCACCACAGATGGGGCATTTCTTCTTTGAGCCTATGTATGCGCCGCACTTATGGCAGACGTTGTTTAAGACAAAGGCGATGTCCTTGGCAAAGTGTGGATGGACAACAGGCCTTACAAGCTCGACGTGGCCAAAGTGCCCAGGACACTGTTTAGAGTTGCCGCCACACGTCTTACACTTTAAGCCGGGATCTATGACGCCCATGCGCTGATCCATAAGGCCACCCTCTATTGGGTAACCATCGTCGTCGTATGTATCGGGCACAGTTACTTGAACCTTGCTTAACTGCCTTATCATCTCAGGCGAGAAAACGCTGAACTTTATCTTCTTAACTTCAAATTCCGTGGGTGAGTAGTGCAATACCATTTTTCCACCTCCTACCTCTTCGCCTCCTTACACCTCGTCGGCCCTTCTTCCTATTATTATGCGTGGGAAGACGCCTAAGGAACTTATCTCGTTGAAAAGCAGCTTGAAACTGTAGCCCGCTTCTATGGGTTTAACGTTTGTGCTGCCGCAGAGTTGACACACAGCTCTTCCTTTAACGTAGTCTATGTAGCCAAAGCTGCCACAGTCTCTACACACGTATTGAATGGTCTTATCGCTCTCTTCTAGAAGACGTTCGCGTATAAGGAGAGACGCGCCGTAACCTATAAGTGTATCACGCTCCATCTCACCGAAGCGGAGACCACCTTCTCTACTCCTACCTTCTGTAGGCTGTAGAGTCAAAAGTTGTGTTGGGCCTCTGCTTCTCGCATGCATCTTGTTGCTGACGAGATGGTGCAGGCGTTGATAGTAGATCACGCCAACGTAGATTTTAACCTTCATTTTCTCGCCGGTTATGCCATCGTAGAGCTCCTCTTCGCCGTATTTGTTGAAACCCATCTCCTTTAGCTGTTTCATGATTTCCTCTGGCTTCATGGCTGAGAAGGGAGTAGCATCTATATTTTGGCCTTTGATGGCGCCAAGTTTTCCACCAAGCATCTCCCATAGATGGCCGGCAGTCATTCTGCTGGGAATGGCGTGTGGGTTTATAATTAAGTCGGGGACTATGCCGTCCTTTGTAAAGGGCATATCTGCTTGAGGTACAATTAAACCTATAACGCCCTTTTGGCCATGCCTTGAAGCAACCTTATCGCCGATCTCCGGTATCTTGGGCACGCGGAGCCTTACCTTCACGACCTTATTGCCAGAAGGCCCTTCGCTTATGGCAACTGCATCTACTTTGCCCACATCGCCTTGCTTTACGGCCAGAGAATTTTCGCGCTTCTTTTCCTCCACCATACCGAAGATGCTAAGCTCTTCTAAGAAACGCGGGGGTGAGACTTTGCCGACGAGCACATCCCTCGGCTTAACTTCACTCTCGGGGATGACTATGCCATCGACATCCAAATGCTTGTAGTACTCTTCTCCTCTGTAACCTTCTATTTTCGGTGAGGGCAACTCTATGCTGTCCTTTTGTCTTGAGGGATAGCTCACTTCTTCTGTCTCGTACGTCTTGAACATCATAACCCTGCCCAAACCTCTATCTATAGCGGCTTTATTTATAACGACGGCATCCGCCATGTTCCATCCTCTGTACGTTATAACAGCGACAACGAAGTTTTGGCCTGCCGCCCTTTTGTTCATCTCAAGGCTCTTGTAGAGTTCTGTCTGGGCTATGGGCTGTTGTGGATAGTACATAATGTACGATTTAGTATCAAAACGCTGGTTGTAGTTGGCCATGTATAAGCCGAGGCTCTGCTTGAGCATGCTTGAGGCCATCGTAAGCCTTGGACTGGAGTTGTAGTTGGAATAGGGCAAAGTAGCAGCTACGACGCCGAATATGGTTGATGGCTCAAGCTCCATGTGCGTCGTCTTCTCTGTTATCTCTTCTTCATTTTTGGCGACATAGGCGTTCTCTTCCTCTTCTGCGTCGAGATATTCTATAACGCCAATTTTAATCAGGTGATGCCAGCTGAGCTTCCCGGCTCTAACTCTCTCGAGGAGCTCGGGCGTTAGCTTCGATTTGCCATTCTCGACAATGATGTATGCACGTCTAACCCTGCCTTTCGTCGTGTTGACGAAGAGCTCCTTTGTCTTATCATTTAGATAAACATTGACTTGATAATCTATCTCGCTGTTGCGCCTCATTGTGCGAAGTTGCTTGGCTATGTCTTCGCCCTCTTTGTGGAAGCCAACGAGGTTGCCGTTTAAGTAGATGGCGAAGTAATCTTTGACCTTCTTGACGTCCTTTTTGAGTTTAAGCCCCTCGAGAACCGAGCGTATGGGCTCTTCGTCTGTGCCTATAGAAATCTCTGCCATTACCGCTAAGTTTTTCACGAGAGAGGTGCTTATGCCTTCCGGCGTCTCTGAAGGGCAGAGCTTGCCGTAGTGCGTGCCATGCAAATCCCTAGCCAAGAAATGAGGATGCCTTCTGCTCAACGGCGAGATAACGCGCCTTCTGTGGGAAAGGCTAGATGCCCAACTGACCCTATCGAGAAGCTGAGAAACGCCCGTTTGGCCTGCTATCCAATTGCCCGTGGCCATAGCGTAGCTTATTCTGTCGGAAAGAGCATCTTGTCTAACAAGTGTATGCACCTGCAGCTTTCTCCCTCTTACGCTGACTCTACTCGCTTGGTATATAATGTCGCGCGTGAGAAAGTTGAAGGCATAGCGGAAGAGCTCCTCCATCAAATCGCCAGCTATTTTCATGCGCTTATTGCCGTAGTGGTCTCTATCGTCGGGAATGAGCTTTTTGTGATAGACCTTCGTCGTTCTCTCAGCCATTCTTGCCAAATAGAAAGCCTTCTTCTTCCTTGCTTCCTCGTCTGTGCCGAGATGGGGTAGGAGATACTCGTCTATGAGATGCCACATGCGGTCATCTCTGTACTCCTTTGGCTGGCCTGGCGAGAGCTTCTTGGAAAGCCATTCAGTGGGATCGTCCTTACTTGTATCTAAGGCCAAGTTATATATGACGTCGTTTTTCACTTCGTTTACGTCCATGTCAAAGAGCTCCTCTATTTGGCTGTCTTCTGTAAAGCCGAGGACGCGAAGCACGTTTGTTAAAGGAAGGTTGGCCGGCGTCGACGGGAACTCTATGTACCAACGGCCATCTTTGGCCCTCCTTACAATGCACCTAGCCCTAAAGCCATGCCTTGTCGAGAAGACCTTTGCTATGATGGTCTTTTCGTCTTCGGGCGTAGTCAAAACTTTATTGGGCACGAGGTCTTCGAGGCTTATAAGGACGCGCTCGCTGCCGTTGATTATGAAGTAGCCGCCGGGGTCTAAGGGATCTTCTCCTGCAGCTATGAGCTCATCCCTGCTCATCTTGCTTAAATAGCAGAGTTCACTCTTAACCATTATGGGAATCTCGCCTATGAAAACTTCGCTGTACAGCGTTTTTTCGACGCCGTTGTACACAGGAATCATTTCAAGGAATATAGGGCTGGCATATGTAAGGTTTCGCATGCGCGCCTCAGAAGGGAGTATGGGCCTATAGCCGCCTTTCACTTCGTAGAAACGAGGAGGCTCTAGCCGAATTTTTCCCAAGCGGATCTCAAAACCCTCGACGTTTGTCTTTATTGTGCCCACTCTATTTATGATTTCCTGCATCCCCTTATTAAGGAAGCGGTTGAAAGAGTCGAGCTGTTGTTTTACTAGAGAGTTTTCTTTAAAATATGCACCAATCAATTCTTTTACCATACGTTTCACCTTACGTTCCACCTAACCTTTTCACCCAACTTACCCGTTTATATCCCACACCATTCATGTCGGGCATAGAGCCCACGAGCATTATACAACATTATACAACGACGCATTACAGGCAAATTATAGGCACGTCATCCCATATACTACATCAAGCCCAAACACCCTATTAAAGCCTCTAATGGGCTCAAAATCCTCACAGTCATACAGTTTTATCCATAATCTTATCCACAGCCACATACGTACGAGGCATGCCTGGATGCTTCTCCGCAGATTATAGTCTCAACTAATGGGGGTTGGACTGGCCTAAGTGGCCACATGCTAGCATTCTATGCTTCTACAGCTATACATATACGATAGGCCTTGTAGCGGCCCGTACCGTCATCTCTTGTAATTTCAATCATATCGCCGGGTTTAAGCTTCAATGCCTTAGCCAGAGGATCTGTTTCGAATATAGCAGGAAACTGCTCTGGCTGCGCATCAAACTTTTCAAGAATTTTTGCCTTTTCCTTCTCGGATAAGACTCTGACAGACGGTGTCAAAAAATAGTTTATAACATCTACATTAAGCTTTGCCTTTTTTGTTGCCAACATCCCACCTCGAGGCGCTTCCCCTTACGGTTAGAGAGAAATATTTATAAAGGAAATGGATTTTTTGTTAGGCATTGCTGGACCATATGGAAAAGAGAGAATGAAATGGGGAAGGTTGGATGTAAAAAACTGCCTAAGAGCAACTCAGCCCAGCACAGAATAGAAGCTCTTGAAGCCATGGG
This sequence comes from Microcaldota archaeon, assembly GCA_015522475.1. Classification (GTDB taxonomy): domain Archaea; phylum Micrarchaeota; class Micrarchaeia; order Anstonellales; family J096; genus J096. The sequence continues at coordinate 25,347 of WAMF01000012.1, read as the reverse complement.
CTTTCAGAAGCTCAGCAGCTGCTTTGGCTTTTTCTTCGCTGTCGAAGAGTGAGACGAGGTTTCCGCCTGCTCCGCCCCCTGTAATCTTAGAGCCTAATGCTCTCGCTTCTTGTAAAAGCAGTCTAGCCAGCTCTGTTTTATCTGTTGAGAGGTTAAAGCAGCTTAGCAAGCCGTGGTCAACATCCATGAGGTAACCGATGTAAGGCAACTCCCCCTCTTCTATTGCCTTTATGGCTTCCTTGAAAAGAAATCCATAAGTCTCGAAAACCCTATTCGTCATAGCAGGATACTGCTCCTTTTTCTCTCTTACATAGGCGACGGTTTCCTTCGTACTCTTCAGATTCTGGCCAGTGCTCACAACGAGTAAGTGGAGGGGCTTGCCTACATTGAAGGGCTTTATGTCGAATTTGCCGGGGCCCAACCGCTTGAAGACAAGGGGCTTTCCATACGTCGCTGCAGAGTTATCTATGCCTGACGGCGTTCCGTGAAAAATGACTTCACCCTCCCACGCCGCTTTGTTTATTTCGTCGTCGCTCTTTCGCAGTTCTAAGAGCTCATTCACGGCCCTTGCAAAGGCAACATTCAAAGCCGCTGAGGAACCAAGATTTTGGCCAATGGGCACAGTCTCTTTAACAACGACAGAGAAGCTCTTTCCTTCTACACCCAAAGCTAAGAGGACACGCTTAAAAGCCTCTACTACTTTCTCATCCATGTTCCAGGGCCCTTCCTTAATTTCGACGACAGTTTTAAGTGAGGGCAAAGAGGCAACGATGGCATCATAGCCATGCACGACGAAATGTTCACCAAAGAGAATCACTTTTCCATATCCAACGCCAACACCAATTTTTTCATCTGCCATATTTCCACCAACCAAGGCCAACCATTAATGCGAAGGTTATTTAATCCAATCGTTTAGCTATATCATCACACCAGTGAAACGGCATAACAAAAATTAAAGCCTACTGAGATGTTTAATAAAAAAAGGCTTAAATCAGCTTAACATCCAAAGGCGAGAGCTTCAATCCCTCTTTTTCGCCTGCCTCGATGATCCTCTCTATATCTACGCTGCTTCCATCGGTTATGAAGGCTAAGCTGTCCCAGCCACCAGCCCCCGGGCATCTTCCTGCCACTATGCCAGGCAGACTTTCCGCTTCTTCTATAATATGGCTAAGAGGCTCCGGCTCTACGGGATCGAACTCAGGCACTATAGCTTTTATCTTCTCCTGCATCTCTCTATGCACAACCCTTGCCTCGTGCGTGTACTGCCTAACAGCGGCGAAGTCCCTGGCCTTTAAGGCTTCTATGGCTTTTCTCTCTACTTCATCCTGCTTGTTCATTAAAGCCTTAAACTCTTCTTCGTTGCTCTTCTTCCATTCCTTCCATGCTTTAACTGCTGAGATGCTGGATGTTTTAGCGCCCCTTATATTGAAGACGATAAGGCCCAAACCTGAAACATCAAAAGGCTCTGCCTTAACCCAACTCCATGGGCCATCCATACTCTTCTCTACTGTCTCATCAATGCTCTCGCTAAGCTTCACTTCCTCTGGATTGTAACGGTAGTAGACTATGCTCTTTCCTACTGAAGCTGTGGCTATGTCAAAACCTGAGCCTATCTTCTTGGCAAAGATGGCATAGGCTATCTGGCTAAGCTTGAAAATGCTCTCTGTATGGAGAGCAGTGTCGTAGCCGTTTGCTTCGAAGAGCGCCTTTATAGTGGAAGCTACAACCGCGGCAGAAGAACCCAGTCCCGATTTCTCTTCTTTACTGCCGAAGATGGGGCTGTTCTCCACTTCAACCTTCACAGGTTCAAAGGTAGCTCTGCTCTTCAGATAGGCCTCACCAACGAGATAGGCGATGTCTAAGAGCTCAGCTTTCTCTGCTGAGGGCTCGCGGTCTATGCCGAATTCTTTGGAGATGATGCGGCGCTCGCCTTTTTCGTAAGCAGCAGTTACACCCTTTCTTTCTTCATCCACTACAGCCAAGGAGAGGCTTATATGCCCTCTTAGCAATACAGAATAACCTCCATAAAACAACACCTTACCCGGCGACGTTACTTCCATCTTTTTCACCCTTTAGCATCCATTCGCATTATATAAACGCTGGTCCTTTACCCATCTTCGTGACAAAGACGTTTTCTTCACCTACGATCTCGGCCAAACGAGAGCTAACCTCGTTTTCGTATTTTGCCAAAGTAAACACAACAGCGTTGGGTCCAGCGTCGAAGGTATAAGCGGCTTTTACTTCGCTCTCGTTTAAGTCTAACACAGCATCTATAATCTGCTCAGATGTATCATTTAAGTAGCGAATGCGCGGCTCTGTATAGAGCATCATGGCGTGCAAACCATTGCTAAGCTTCATCGTGTCTTTAGCTAAGGCTTCGAAATCTTTCTCCCTAATGGCATTCACTACCCTTGGTAGCATAACGCTTTCTTCATACTCTACCCATTGACGATGGAGGGGATTTGTCTTTACAGTCATCTTCATCCCAGCCCTGCTCTTCACTGCCTTCTCTCCCTTCCTTACTTTAGTGTAGATAATGCGGAGCTCCGGCCAGTGTTCAGCTGGGAAAAGAGATTCTGCATAGCTGCTAAAGATGACATGCTCTTTAGTAGAAGGGCTAACTTCCTCAGGGCCAAAGGGATAATTAGGATCGATACCTCTATGCCATATGACAACTCCTCCTTCTGAAGGAATGCTTCGCGTAGCTGAACCACTGCCTAAACGAGCGAAGACACTGAGCTTGGCATCGTCAGCAAAGTACTTCTCGTAAAGCTGCGGTTCCAGCTCTTTCATAGCCCCTTGCAAGGCCTTGGCCATAGCAGCAAAGCCGCTAGCAGAAGAAGCGAAGCCCGCTGCCGTAGGGAAATTGTTCTTGCTTTCGACGTGGTAGTTATACTTTTTCGTCTCAGGGAAGAGCTCAAAGAGTTTTTTTATGTACTTGTCCACATACTCAAACTCTTTTCTCTCGGGTGTTATCTCCTCGCCGTTGAGGTAGAAGGAGAGCTCTCCACTGCCATCTTCCACTTCAAGCGTTGTCTCCGTGTATAGATCGCCCACGGTAAAAGAAAGAGAGCTCTTCATGGGAATATGGAACTTCTCCCACAGGGGATTCTTGCCCCAGTACTTCACTAACGCTATGTTTGTTGGTGCTTTTACATTTACGCTTACCATACCTAGAGGATGTGAGGAAAAACTTAAAAATAGAAGAGGTAATAGGATAAGTAGTTATACGCCTTCATCGTCACGAGGGTATTTATCTATAAGAGGTAAGTTTGACAGTAAGAAAATAGAAGGATAGAGGAAGTTGATTTTTATGGGGATAAAAGCTCTGGACGATCCACCTATGTTATAGAGAGGGACATTCACAGCAAGAAAGAATGCTCCCCTCCATCGTAGACGCGCACGACGCTTATCCAACACAACCTTCATGATGAGCCATATACATAATGGCACTGCTCACTCCAGCAGACAGAGAAAGTAGGGCATTTTTTAATCTCATAGGAGCATATATTTGTATAGTTAGAAAGAGTAACAAAAACAGCGGAACAAAATGAAAAGTGTTCCGAAGAAGATGAGCTTACTGTGTAGATAACATGAGGAGAACCAAAAAGCAAAAAAGTGGAGTTTAAGACCCTCGTCTATCCTCAGCCCGTTATCTGGGTAAGCTCACGAAGAGTCTTGTCATGTATATCTTTGAGAAGTCTGTGCCCTCTCTCAACTTCTTTTTCATCCTTGTTCTGTGTCAAGGCTAGCCCCACTATAAACCTGCTCACATCGTTCACGAAGTCGTTGCTTAACTCAGTCTTCAACTCCCTCTCTGTATAGCCTTCATCATCCTTAAAACGTTCCTCCAGCTTCTTGCGGATTTTTTCTTCATTTATCTTTGGATAACCTTTCTCACTCAACCAAAGCCAAAAGGCTTTTTCCGAGGGTAAGTTCAAGTGTTTTAGAGTCATAGCTAAGGCAGCTTTGTAGATCTCCACTTCCAGTTTTCGCCCCTCTTCAATAGCCCTATTGAAAATGGGTTCGTTTGGGAAGTCCTTCACAGACTTTTTGGCATAGATTCTCAAGAGACTCTCACCTGCGAAGGCTGCTATTCTATCCCTGTCGCTCTGAGAAAAAATCCTGCCAAGATCCTCAGAATTATTTACCCTTTCTCCAGAGACAAATTGAGCTCTCCTAACGGCAACGTTAGCTCCGATGCCTTCAATAGTCTTATCACCATATATAAGAGCGTATTGAAGAAGCCTCTTCCAATCTTCCTGCTTATCAGCCCAAGCCTTTATGCTAGCAACACCACCCTCATTTATAATAATAGCATCGGCAACGGCAGAGATTTCGTCATTGGATAAACTCTCAATAGATTCTTCCAAATCTTTCATCTCTTTTGGAAACTCTCTTACCATATCCTCATAGAGGCTTCTTACTTCTTGAATTACAAGAGATTCATCCACACTTTTGTCTATGACATAGATAATAGCAATTACATTGGGCTTATAACTCTCCTTGTCTTTTATATACCTTATCAACTCACCTGTTAGAATACCATCACTTAAACCTGAGATTTCTCTAGGATTTCTCACAAAGTCGTGGATGAGCCCTGTAAACTCTGCTAGCTCCTTCAGGCGATCATCTGCGTCCTTCTCGCTCAGATACTGCTTCATGGCTGCGCTCACTCGTAACATGTGCCCTGCATTATGGGCAGACTTTCTCTTCTTGGCTTTTTCTTGAGCTTTGTATATAGTCACTAAGGCCTTTGTCGCCCCTGCTTTTACATCACTAACCTTCTGCTTAAAACGATTCCCGAACTTTTCTACTGCCATATTCTCACTATCAGAGCTTCTCAGCGACTATGATTGTGTTAAGGTTGCTTCGCCTTTTTTCATCGTGCTCATATATAGTAGTATCCACCAGCACGTTAAAGCCGTGCTCAAAGAGCATGCTCCTCAACCTAGCTCTGGAGGGGTGACCTTCCCAGAACCATATGCCCGATTCTGCACCACTTTCTAGAGCAAATCTTAGCGTCTGTAGCCAGAATTCTGTGATTTTATAGGCAGATATGGCCTCTAACTCATCAGCGGCTAATTCGGAGAGGCGATGATTTATAGCAGAGATAAATGCCTTTTGAGAGAAATCCTTGTAGGAAGAGCTTATAATAACCTCAAACATATTGGTGATTCGTTTAAAAGCCTCTAATGCCTCTGGATCAGTTACAGTGGGTGGTTGTAAGAAGTATGTCATAAGCGAAAGATCAAATTTCTCTTCGTTTGTTATCATTAAATCTTTCGCCAATTTAAGTACTTCTTCTAAAGCCCTAGTCTGATATTGGAGCGAAAGAAGGCCTAGAAAGACGTAAGAGAGCTCGGGATTTTCCCATATAGGATGGGTCCACTCACCTATGCCCAATAAACCTTTTTCGTTTAACACTTCGCGGATTTGCGTCAGAGGATAAGTATTTGTGTGATGGAGACTAGCATTCCCTAAAACGACATCTGCAGGAGGAAGAGTGTAAGCCCTTTGTACATTGGGCAGCATAAGCATATCACCCTCTTCTTCAGCAAAGGTCTTTACATCCACATCGAACTTTTTCTTAATATCTTTGGCAACACCTTCTAAGCCCTGCTTGTTACTAACATCAAAGAGGTAAAGTGTAACGGGAACATGTTTATGGGAGAATAATTCCCCTAAGAACTTAGCAGACGTATCACCCTTACCCACGCCGACATCGTAGATAACCAAAGGCTCTTTCTTCTTAGGAAGGTGTTCAACAACTTTTCTAGCGAGAAGTTTGTTCATCTCTGCATTGGCGTCGCCTATATCAGAGGCAATAGCTGCTTTAGATACGACCTCTACATTAGGTGCAGCGTGTTTCCATTCATCCCAATATGCCTTATTACCCTTACTAATGTAAGCTTTTTCTAGAGGGAGGTGCCATTTCTTCCAAGCATATACAGGCAGCCTCAAAATAGATCCACCTCTAAGCTTACCGTTAGTCACCTTATTCACTAACCTATCAAAGTTTTTTATACTGGCCTCATCTTTCAACATAGTTTCACCTGTGTAGCCTAGTATTAATACACAAATATTTTTAAACACCTATGATAACAGAAGCTTTATAAAGTCTTCTAAATATGACACGCTCCCATGAGAGGATCAAAGAGTATAATATTTGATGTAGGCGGCGTTTTTAGGGATAGTAGGGAAGCTATTCATACGGCTATGAAAGCAGGCTTCGAAGAAGAAGGCTATAACTTAACGCTTAACGCCGACGAGGTGTGGCGTGTTCGAGGCCTTCTCTCCTTAAACGGCTCAAAGCCTTTTATCCACGCTTGCCTCGCCGATATGGAAAGCTGTAAAGAACTGCCGTCGTTGCCTTATAGGGAAGCTGAGGAGAAAGGCAAGAGGCTCCTACAACGGCCCGTGGATGAAGGTAAAGTGAAGAGGATAAGAGCAAAGTATAAAGAGGTATTTTCCTCCGATGAGGTAAGAGCTCTTATTAAGTTACATCCCAAAGCCAAAGAGGTAGTGAAAGCCCTCAAAGAAGAATATAACCTAGCGATAGTAAGCAACGCCTCTCACAAAAGCCTAGAAAGAGATATTGGCGATTTACTCCAATTCTTCAATGTCGTTATAGCCGATGAGGATATGGAGAAGAAAAAGCCAGATCCCGAAGGCTTATTAATGGCCTTAGAAAAGCTAAATGCAACGCCTCAACAAGCCATCTATGTCGGAGATGCTATCAGCGATTACATCGCTGCCAAAAGAGCTGGCACAGACTTCATAGGCATAAAAGATGGCATGGCCGGCGAGAGATGGCTAAGGGAAGCTGGCTGCGATAAGGTGGTGGGATTAGAGGGCTTAAAGGACCTTTTAGGCAATTCGTCATAAATCAAGGAGAATGTCCAAAGCATTCTCGATATCTATCTGATTACCTTCTCCTCTATCCAAAGCCACCTCTAATGCATCGATCAGCTCGTCGTAGTCCTTCTTAAGTAACTCATAATCACGAAGATCATCATTTATGAAGACCCATCCTACGAGCACTCTTATGTAATGGGGCGAATCTCTGCTAATAGTATCCCTTAGATGCCTAAATAATTTTTTGGCTTCAAGTAGAAGAGCTTCTTTCTCTTTAGCATCCTCAGATTTTCTCCCTCTTACCATCAAAGAATAGGCTTTTATCACCTTCAAATGCACAAGCATATCCTCATTTAGAGATTTACCCTCGACTAACTTTTCGAGTGATTCTAATTCCTTCTCTAGTTCATCCCACCTCTTCAACTTTCTTAGGGCCTCCAAGCCAGTAATATATAGTTCAATAAAACCAGAGAGGGGTAAATTTCCTCTTTCTTTAAGCTCATTCATAAATTTTACAATTTCTGCATACTCTTCACGCTTGTACAAATATGTTAGGAAGGTACGATACGTAACATTATCAGGGTCTTTAATCTGGTTGAAAAACTCCTCAATCTCTTTCTTCTCACCCTTAACCGTCAACATCTTCAAATAGCTATTATAAACACCAACACTAATTTTGTTATTTCTTTTAGCGTTAGTAGATAACGCCTTTGCCTTTTCGAGATATTCTTCATTCTTAGTTCTCTCATACAACTCAGCATAGAAGCTTATCATCGTTGAGTAGGTTATTGAGTTTGGATTCTTAATCTCCTTGAAGATTTTTTCTAACGTTTTTTCGTCACCTTTGATTATCAGTAGCTTTAGATAGCTATTATAAACACTAACATCAACCTTGTTACTGTTTTTAGCCTTGGCAAATAACTCCTCTGCTTTTTTGAAGTATTTGTCGCTTTTCGTCTTCTCATATAGATCAGCATAGAAGCTTATCATTGTAGAGTAGGTTATTGAGTTTGGATTCTTAATCTGCTCGAATAATTCCTTTACCTGTTCCTCATCACCCTTAATTGTCAGCAGTTTTAGGTAACTACTATAAACACCAATGTCAACTTTATTATGGTTTTTAGATGCGTTAAAGAGAGCTCTTGCCTTTTCAAAGTATTCATTGTCCCTTCTTTTTTTATATAAATCAGCGTAGAAGCTTATCATCGTTGAGTAGGTTATAGGAGTGGGGTTTTTGATCCGCTTCAGTAGCTCCTCTGCTCGCTTCTCTTCGCCTTCGATTGTCAGCAGCTTTAGATAGCTATTATAAACACCAACATCAATCTTGTTACTGCTTTTAGCTTCGGTAAATAACTCCTCTGCTTTTTTGAAGTATTTGTCGCTTTTCGTCTTCTCATACAAATCAGCGTAGAAGCTTATCATCGTTGAATATGTCACAGAGTCAGGGTTCTCTATATTTTCAAAAAATCCCCATACTTTAACAGGGTCCCCTATCGATTTTGCTAGTATATCTAAGTACTGACTTTTAAATACAATGTCATTCTTATCTACCTCCATCGCCACATCTAATATCTCTAGAGCATACCCATATCTGCCATTTCTGACAAAGAATTTTACAATTTCCGAAATCTTCTTTGAATAGGATTTAGAGAACCTCTCTTTCTCTGATATATCTCTCTTGGCAGCTTCTTTCATGGCCTCAAGATTGTGCCTCACGTTCCCTTTGTATATCTCCTCCAGTATATGATATAAGTTCTTATATCGCCCTTCCTCTGGTTTTCTCTCGCTGAGGGGGTTGTTGCGCATAAAGTCCTTTCTTCTGCCGCCATACAAGTCTTCTCTCGAATGAGTCTCTTTATTCTTGAAGCGCCCACGGGCCATAGAGGGATTATGGTTAATAATATTTTTAAATCAACACCTACTAAAACTTTATTGTTCCTATAATTTGTATCTATTGGGGAAAACGATGAAGAATATCCACTCCTCAATCTCTTCTACATAAATAGGTAAACCACTGATGAGCTATTCATGCGCTCTGAGCTTCCTTATCGTGAGCCACTCCTCAAAGCCCAAGTCTCCTGCTAAGCCATGTGCCTCTTCTATCCCAGCTTCGAAAAGCACAAGCTTCTCTCTACCATATACAGACTGCTTAACTGCAAAACCACTCCTCTCAATCAAACGCACATGCGAAAATAGAAGTCGAGCCTTGCCGCGACAAAAACGGAGACGAGGGCTTTTCTCACCCTTTTGCCACAGCTGCTTCTCACTCTCGTCAAGCACATCAAATGCCTTTGGCTTAAAATAAATATCTATATAAGGCTTGCTCTCGTCGCTCAGCGGAAAGCTCCTTAAAACGGCCGTCAAAAGTAGCAATGTCCTTTACAAAAAAGCGCAGCTCAACTTTCATGGAGCAGTTGGATTAGAAAGCGTTAAAAAGAAATAAGGGTAGTTTCTAAGAAAATGTCCCATACTTTACAGATTTCAGCAAGGTTTTTAAAGGGGCGAGCCCATTTCTCATGGGTGAGCACATGGGTTTTTGGGATGCACTGTTTGGCATATTTAAAGGCAAGCCGAACCTTAACAACTACCAGTCCATTCATAAATGGCTCTCTACAAAAATAACGCCCGGCAACGAAAAGAGCGTTAGAACTCAACTCCTAAACTTATTAAAGAGAACGAGGGCCAAAAACAAGAGAGAGGCGCTTAGACGCTACATAGATTCTGGCGTATGGAAGCACGTATTCGTAAGAAAGTAAGCTCCTCCTTGCCTTCGACTTTGCCTTTTAGCGCTTCGCTTGAACCAGCTTTTTCTTATCTGCCAGCCTTTCCGCGGTTCAGACACATAAGATATGTAAACAAGTGGGGTAGCTTTGTCAAAGTTAAACGGCGCTTTACGTCGTGGGGGTCCATATACAGCTACGTCTATAGTAAGAATTACCTTGACGCATATTACTCTATCGGCCGTTTCCTTAACCCTCATAGAATAGAGTCAAGCAGCAAGGAGAGGCGTTTTCAGACGCTGTTTTTAGGCATGGACCTTTTCTTTGATATAGATATTGTAGAGAGCAGCTTCGATAAAAACATAGAAAAAGCAAGGAATGAAGCCAAGCGCCTCTTATCCATTGCCAAAGAAAAAGGCTGGGTCCTTCAATACATTGCCTTCTCCGGAGCAAAGGGCTTTCACCTCTCATTTAAAGACGTTATAAAAGAGTATCCTGCTCTGCCAGAAGAAAGGGAAGTGTACGCCAAAGAGACCTATGCAGAGATAGTAGAGAGTATAAGCAAACACGTAGCCATAGACGAAAAAGTCACGAAAGACACGCGCAGAATTGTGCGCTTGCCCTTTACATACAACTCCAAGACAGGGCTCTTGTGCAGAATAATTAGCGAAGAAGAGCTCAACGAGCCCATGAAAAGGCTTTTAAAGAGGCTAAGAGAGAATAAAAAGGGGAACTGGAGCCGCTTCGTGAAAAGAGCGAGGCTGGCTATGAGCGCGCTTCGCAAGGTTGGGAGACTATCTCTTGGGCCCGTGGCCTTCCCCGGGCCACAGCCCGTCTTTATGCATGCTGTTTCATCCACGGTTGAAACAGGAAGAAAAGCCGGAAAAGCCAAGGAAGAGGAGAGGGTGAAGAAAGGCCAAAGGCATGCCCTTGCCATCACAGCCCTTACAAGAGAGACGTCGAAGAAAGCCAAAGTTGAGTTGCAGAAAAGAGCCATACCCTATGTAAGGCTCAACTTGGGCAACAAGCGCATCTTTTTCTCACCCCTTGCTTTTGAAAGAGCTGAGATGGAAAAGCTTGCCAAAATAGTGGGCAGTCCTGCTTATAGCCAATTAAGACGTTATGGGCATGTGGCTCTGCCTTTAGAAACGCTGGATAAAAAGCTATGTGTCCTCGAGAAAGCTAAGAAGGAAGAGCTTTACATACCTGCGCAACCCCTACACCGCCCTATAAGTGAGGCACATCTTAGCCTATTTGAAAGGCTTGCAGGTTGCCCTTGGCCATATAAAGAGAATAAAGGAATCCTTGACGTCATAAAAAGCAAGCTCATACTCCGCCTGCTAAAAGTGGATTAAGCTAAAATTAAGCTAAAGGGTGAAGCAAAAGGCAAGGGCAAAAAGCAAAACAAAAGGGTGATGGACTGGAAAAGGAAAAAGGCAAGCTGAGTAATCCCTTTCTCTTCGCTGCCACTCCCTCCTCTCCTACGTGTCTCTTTATTATCCCTTATTTTCACGTCCACGTATAGTTTTCTTAAGTTTCCATTGTAGCTTTTAGCCTTCTATTCTTACCAAAAGAGGCCTCCCATCGATCATGAAGGATTCTGCCTTGTCTTCTTCGAGCGTGCGGAACTCGAGCTTTGAAGCGTGTGTCCTCTTCTGTATGAGCGAAGAGAATTTCTTAGCAATCTCCATAAGCTCAGCATCGCCGTCAAGGTATATAGGCACGATATTTTTCTCCTTCAAGCCAAGCTTCTTCCTAACGAGCTGCACGCGTCGTATGACTTCGTTGGCCATGCCCTCTTCCCACAGCTCTTCATGAAGTGTTTTTGCTAAGCAAATGCTACCGTCTTCGTTGCACTCCACTTCCTCATCTGCCTGCTCATCTGCGCTCAAAATCTTAACCGCTTTAACGTTGGCTAGCTTCGCTATAAGTGTCATAAACTTCTTCACTGCAGCTCGCTTGTCTGCATCCTCTGTCTTTATGAAAGCCTTAGCAAGGGGCCATCTCAGCTTTACTTTAACGACGTTGCGCAGCATGTTGAGCTCTGAAACAATATCAAAGGCTATAGTACCAAGCTGCTCAAGCCTTTGGTCTATAAGCTCGGGTTGCTCGTCTGGAATTTGATGGAGATGTATGCTTATCAGCGGCTCCTTGCCTTCTTTTTCAGCTTCAAACTGCTTGAAAAACGCTTGATAGGCGTGCTCTGTAGCTAGAGGCACAACTGGCGAGAGCATTAGAGAGATATACCATATAGATTGGTAAAGTGTATAGAGGGCTCCCTCTTTGTTCTCGTCTTTGGCTATGCGCGTCTTTGCCAGCTTCATGTAGCGCTTGCTCAAATCGTCTATCAAAAGAGAACGCACAAGCTTGAACGTCTTAGCTAGTTCTTTGTCGTTTAAGCCCTTAATGTATTGGGCGAGTGTGCTGTGGAGTCTGCTGAGCATCCACCTGTCCTCTTCTGCTAAGCTTTCAGGAGTTAGGCCTTTAACTTTCTCGTGAATCTCCGCTGTATAGTGACGCTCCATGAAGCTTATGACGTTGAGGTAGAGGTTGATTTCTTCCTTTGCTTCTTTGAGGGCGTTCCAGCTGAGCTTCACATCCTCCCATACGTTCGTGAAGACGCCAAAAAGCCTGAATGCGTCGACGCCCGCCTTTTCAACGATCTCCTCGAGAGGTATGAAGTTGCCCAAGCTCTTGCTCATCTTTTCTCCTTTCTCGTCGACAAAAAAGCCGTGCATGACGACGGATTTGTATGGAACTTTCCCATGGTAGACGACACCGCTGCCTAGAAGGGAGTAGAACCAACCCCTTATCTGGTCGTGGCCTTCTAGAATGTAATCTGCTGTATCACCCCATTCGCCGTCTTGCGAGGCCCATACAGCATTGCCGGAGTCGAACCACACGTCTAGAACGTCGGGCACGCGCTTCATCGTGCCTCCGCACTTTTCACACTTGAGCTCGACTTTGTCTATCTCCGGCTTGTGAAGGTCGTCGAGCTTTACGGGAAGCTCGTCTGCACTACCTACAACTTTTATATGGCCACACTTCTCACAAACCCATATAGGCAAAGGAATGCCCCAATAACGCTGTCTGCTTATGCACCAATCGGGGGCGCTTTTTATGAGGTCTTGGAAGCGGTTCCTTGCTATATTGGGCACCCACACAACCTTCTCAGCCTCTCCGAGCATCTTATCCTTTACAGCGCCTATCTTGAGGAACCACTGCTTTGTCTTTATGTATATGAGCGGCGTCTTACAGCGCCAGCAGTGGGGGTAGCGGTGCGTTATTCGCTCCTCTGCCAAAAGCAGGCCTTTGTCTTTGAGCAAGGCTATAATCTCGGGGTTAGCGGCTTTCACCTCTTTGCCAGCAAACACGCCAGCTTCGCTTGTATACTGCCCTTTGTCGTCTACGGGCGAGAAAGCCTCTATGCCTTTTTCTTGGCCGAGTTGAAAGTCCTCTGGACCATGGCCAGGAGCTATATGAACAAGGCCGCTTCCCTCTTCTGCAGATACGAGCGTCTCCGATAGGACAACACGCCTGTCATAGTCTTTTTTGACTTCTTCCTGCAGAGGATGCTCATAGGCGAGGCCCTCCAGGGCCGAGCCGTCCATCTCGCGTATGACAACGCCGGATGTTTCCGCTTTTTCCAAAACCTCGTCGAGTTTATCCTTGAGAAGTATCCACCTTTCTTCGCCCACATCCACTTCTACATATGTAAGGTTGGGGTTAGCAGCAACAGCCATATTAGCGACGAGCGTCCAAGGCGTCGTCGTCCAAATAATCAAGTAAAGGGGCTTTTGTTGTCTTTGTTGGCCCTGCTGGCTCTGTTGACCTTGTGAGCCCTCTAAGCCCTTGCCTGTCTCTTCCTTCACTTTGAACTTTACGTATATACTGGGGTCTGTCTCATCCCAATATTCAAGCTCATAGTTGGCAAGCGTCGTCTGACATCGGGGACAGTAAGGCACTACACTTTCGCCCTTGTATAGAAGGCCTTTCTCATGGGCTTTTTTGAGCGTGGCCCAGCTCTTCTCTATGTAATCGTTCTTGTATGTGACATATGGGTTATCCCAATCCATCCATATGGCTAAGCTCTTGAACTGCTTCGTCATGAGGTTGATGTAATAGTTGGCGAAGTCCTTGCATTCCTTTATGAACCGTGATATGCCTATTTTCTCTATATCTTGCTTGTTTTTGAAGCCCAGCTTTTGTTCCACTTTGACTTCTATTGGCAAGCCGTGTGTGTCGAAGCCCGGCGTATCTCTCACATTGTAGCCGCGCATCCTGTAGTAGCGTATAAGTATGTCCTTCATCGTCTTGTTCCAGCCCGTGCCCGGATGAATGTTCCCAGTCACGTACGGTGGGCCATCGAGGAAATAAACGCGCTCCTTGTCCTTCACGCACTCTTTTTGCTTCTCGTATATGTGCTCAGATTCCCAAAACTTAAATATAGCCTCTTCTAGGGGCTTATGGTCATACATGCAGACACCTCAATAAAGATGCTTCCTTTTGAGGCGAGAACTTTAAAAAGTTAGGGGCAGCTTTTATTATCTGCTTGCAATAACCTGCAGCCCATTAACTGGAAATTGTAAATTATAAGCGATATAGGCAGAAAACTAGTAAAAATAAAGCATACGATGGGCAGACGAGAGGTGGAGATAAGAAGTGACAAATATGTTAATTATTACTCACCCACCACCTCTTTTAGAAAAGCTTTTTAAGTCTACAAGTGGAATGAAGCTAAAAGGAAAAGGAGTTGTGAATACCATGGAAACCAACTCTCCCTCTACCATAAACTGCAAAGGAGTCTTACTTATCTTTATCCACGGCTTAACTGGGGATAAGGGTGAGCATGGCTTGTTCACAAACTTTGCTTCGAGAATCAAGAAAAAAGGTGTAGAGACTTGGCGATTTGACATGCCCGGCTCAGGCCATAGGAAGGGTGAGCCCATCACTGCAAGCTCTTGGATTAAAGAGGTTTCAGTAGCTGTAGACAAAGCCAGAGCTGAAGGTTATAACAAAGTGGTGCTTTTAGGTCTCACTCTCGGAGGCTATGTTGCCTTGGAAGTTGCTAAGAAAAAGCCTATAAACGGTTTAGTTCTCTGGGCACCCCTCACGAATAGCATGAACAGAAAAGAGATCCTATCTAAAGAGGAATTAGCTATTTTAGAGAGAGATAGTCGCATAATCGTTAAAGGACACACGCTACCAAAAGAGCTATTCGAAGAGATAGAGAAAATTAAGCAAGGCTCATTGATGGAAGGACTTTCTATTCCCATTTTCATAGCCCACGGAACAGAGGATAAGACAATCCCGTGGCAGATGTCAAAAAGAGGAGCCAAGCTCTCAGGAGCAACACTTTACCTCATCGAAGAAGCAGGCCACGGTTTTCGGAATCACGAAGAAGAACTTTACTCTGCTACGGAGAGATGGCTACTCCTTGAAGTATGTAAGCCTTGAAGTATGCAAGGAGTAATTTTCAGCCTTCCCTTCGCCAACCGCTAAGCCATCAACTGCATAGATAACCCCAACACGGGAAACATAGAAAGTGTTGTCAGCATATTCTTTACCGTGCCTTTAACTTTTCTTGTTTAACTTTCCGGGCCAAACTCTTCGGGTTGTTGACTCACTTACAATGCTTACATTGTTGCCTTACCCAAATTATCTCAATCCCAAAGCCTTGCCGCTCTAAAAACCCAGAAAGAATCAAAAAGAAAAAATAGAAGGATTACAAAACGCCCTCAGATGGATAAACCTTTATGCCTTGAGGAGTAATCTTCATGGCTACGAGCTTCTGAGAGTGGTTTGTGGCACGCATCTTGTATATTTCTAAAGCTCTGACTCTGCTGTTTCCTCTCTGCAGATTGTAAAGGTTGATTATACCATCCATAATGTAATGCTCCAACTTGTACCTGATATCAATCTCGGCGTTTGAAGCCTCAACAAGGAAATAAACGGTGGTGTCAAGCGTCTTAAGCAGATTTAAGAACTCGACTATAGATTTTCTGTAATCATAGTCATTGGAGAACATGGCTTCGACTACTGTGGATGAGTCAACAACAACACGCGTTGCGTTTTGGTTTACAACTGCGTTTTCTATAACCTCTATAACGTTGTCGAGGTTGTAAGCTTCTGGCTTCTTAACAAGAATCTTGCCCTCGAAGAACTCAGGCAAATCCTTTAGGTCAGAGAATACATTAACAGCGTTGGTTATGATCTGCTCAGGTGGCTCTTCAAGACTGAGATACAAGCCTGTCTCGCCGGCCTTCGCTCCTGCATACAAGTATTGAATGCTAAATGTCGTCTTACCAGTACCAGGACCACCAAATACAGCGACGTGCCTATTTTTTGGAATGCCCCCTTCAAGCATCTCGTCCAAGCCAGGAATACCCGTCGATATGCGTGTGATCTTTTGGCTTAGAGCCGCCTTTACATCGACGGACTCAGCTAAGCCTCCATTTGTGCCTTGCGCTTTCTCGCCGGTACTTCCATCACCATTTCCGCCGCTTGTCTTATCTGCCATCATAACACCTAGCCTTATATGAAGAGTGAGGTTTTAAAAGCTTCCCGTTGAAGAAAGGGTGTGGCTTTCGAAGAACGCAAAGGCAAGAAAGTAGAAAATGCTAATAACAGCGTTGAGGAGCATCTCCTACTAATTGAAAAGATCATGCTTCCCATACGTGAGGATAAAGAGAAGCTTAGGCCTCTCGCTCTTCATGTATTGAAGGGAAAAGTAAGCGAATGGCAAAAGACAGAAGAAGTCATTTTAGAAAAAGCTTCTGCCAAAGAACTGCGAGCGCTTATATTGGCTGTCGAGCTTGCTAAGGCTGAGCCTCTACCATCCGCTCAATTGGGTGGTGAAGTTCTGAACAGCTTATTGGCCGATAGAGCGGTGGTGGAAAAGCTCAACTATTTAGACAACGTGCTCAAGGCAAGCATTGAGGGCTTCCCTTTAACAAAAAGAAGAGAAGGAGACGGGCAAGAGGAAACGGAGGAGAAAGGTAACGAAAGAGGTAGAATTCCTATAGAGAGAGTAAGAAAAGAGATTTTGAGGACAAAAAGACTGCTCGACGAATATATGGAAAGGCAAAAGAGTAAGTTGGAGAAAAGGTAGAGTAGAAGGGAATAAGAGATATAGAAGGGTAATATAGGATAGAAGTAAAGGGCTAGAGAGATATTTGATTGAGCAAAAGGGAAGCGTGTAGAGAGCGACAAGAGTGCCAGACAAAAACCCAAAGGACATATATGTACAGGAATGCATAGGATAAGAACAGAGATACTTTTCAGACTCTGCCGCTAATTTGGCTTGTAGCAATGAACTACACCACATTCAGTAGAGCCCTCTTTTACAATTCTACGCTTCCACAGTTTCCGAAGGCGAGAAGAGGAGCTTTAAAAAGTTTTGGTAGAAAAGGTGGAGCATGCGAATCAGCTTACCCCTTAATTGGCGACGTATTCCTCATAGGTATAGATTGGAAGGCACAAAGTGTGAGACGTGTGGCACATACTACTTTCCACCACGCACACTCTGCCCAAAATGCAGACGAGCTGGCAAGATAGTCCCCGTAAAATTCAAAGGCACGGGCAAGGTCGTGAGCTACACAAAAGTGTTTGTGCCTCCGGCAGGCCTTGAAGAGATGGCGCCCTACTACATAGCTATAATAGAGCTCGACGAGGGCACAAGACTTACTGCCCAAATCGTGAACGTGAGAGACGAGGAAATGAAGATTGGGCTGCCTGTCCAAGTTGTATTCAGAAAGTGGCAACAGGAAGATCCAGAAGGTCTTATACATTATGGCTTCAAATTTGAGCCCATACGCGAGTCGAAAAGCTAAGAGAGCTAGAAGCAAATTAGAAAATCAACAGCCCCTTTCATTTTGGCAGCGGCTAGGTTGCAAAGATCAAATCTTAATCCTAACCACAGCTTTGAGGAGAGCTATGTAGAAACGTCGTAAAAGGAGGAATCATAAACAAAAAAGCACGACAAGGCAGCAATCAGAGAAAGTTGGTAAACAGTTACACTTATACACATATTTTTAAACCTTTCTCCCTAAAATTACAGCATGGCAGAGTCTAAATCCTACAACATACACTGGGAGGTGTTTAAGACTAGTGTAAAAGCTGCAAAGCAGGCTGAAGACGTTCTTTTTGACGAGGCTGTGAAAGCCGTAAGATACGAAAAGGTTAAGCCAAGTCAAGTATGGACCTATGCAAAAGAAGAGTTCTCATCGAAGGGTTATGAAGAGCTCACAAAGGGCAAAGCCAGAGAAAATCTCGTCGTAGTATATACACATCAGTTCCTCTTGCCCCTATTGAGAGAAGGCAGACCACCTAACTCGTTGATGGACACCGAAACCAAAGAGCTGCTTCACTCTATTATAGACGGGCTCGGCAAACATGGCTGTGTCTCAGAGCTTGTTGACATTGTAGAAAGCATACGCCATCCACCCCATGGCATGCTTATTATAGACGAAAGCTTAGCTGATGAAGCAGAGACAATTTTGGAAGAAGTCGTTGAAAAAGGAAGAGCTCAACCATACCTCGTCGAGAGTATTGCTGCAAGTCCAGCCCTCTCCCGCTCGTTGAGAGAAAAAGCACTGAGAAAGCGCATAGATGATTTTATAGAAAAACAAGGCCACATACTCGAGACATATAAAAAATTAGTAGATGAACTTGGGAGGGAAGCAAGCGAAGACTACGAAGTAATAAGGCAGGAAATAATTGAAAAAGTTCTGGAAGAGAAAAGCAGCGAGATACTCAGTCTTGCCAAGGACAACAAAAAAAAAGGACAGGCTTTGCTGAGAAGCATCGTATTTGACAAACAGCTGCCCTCTGCCTTTAGACTAGAGACTGCAAAAACGTACGTCGAGATATGTGACACAAGTGTTTCAACAGTCTATGAGCTTCTCAAGCTTGCTAGCAAACAGAGGTTTGAAAGTAGTCGTCCGTTACTTATGAGCAAGGCTCAAGACATAGCCGCCAAAATTAAGCTCAAAGCCTTTGAAAAAGAAAAAGACTTCCTGAACAGCTTAGATGACGAAGAGCTCGAGAGCCTATCCGACTTTATAGTAAAAGCACAAGTTGATAAACCCAAAAAGAACATCCAGAGGCTCATAGCTGCGGGACGCTTTATATACCTAGAAGAAGAGAACGTTGATACATACGACAGGATAGCCGATGCTTTGAAAAGAGCGGGCATACGAGCAGGAGAAAGCCTTATTTCCGAAGCAGGTTTGGAAATAGAAAAAGAGATGCTGGACCAATTAGAGGAAGAAACCCTCCCAGAAGAATTTGAGGATGAAGAAAAATGGAATTTTGATTTAGATGAGAAAGAAGAAAAGATAAAGGCAGCAGAAGACATATTTAATAATGGAGAAGATGTGATATCCATAAAACCAAGAGAAAAGCTCGAGAATATATCTGTAGAGCCTTCTATAAGTCAAACCGACCTTAATAATGATGCTGCAAATGACACTGATGTCAAAATTCTAGATGTGCCGGATTATTTTGCAGAAACGATGAAAGAGCATGGCAAAACATTCATAAATGAGACGTTTGGTTTTGGCACATGGGATAAACTGATGAGCAGGCTAGAAGCGAAGCTTAGCCCAGACATAGACACATGGGCTACGGAAGCGGTTAGAGAAGTTGTGAAAGATTTTGTCGACGAGCACAGAGGGCATGTTGCGGCGCTTATTATTGACTATGCGACAAAAGCGAAGCTTCACCGGGTAACACATCTAAAAAAAGATGGAAGAGAAGATGAATACTACGAATGGGAATTGCCAAGCAGATGGACCAGAAGCCCTGTCAACATCATTGACTTGTTCGACGTCCAGATTAGAGATGTTGTTGGCAGAGTAGTTCACGCGATTAGCGTGGACCCAGAAGATGACGGCCGTAGGCAACGCATATACAGAGAGGAGATAGAGCCTAACATTATACTATTAGTTGAAGGAGGGGCGGACAAGCTCGCCGACTATACTACAAAGGCATTAATGACATATCTAAGGGCTGAAAAAGAACTGGGAGACTCTCCTCAGCTCAGCCCAACCCCAAATCCAAAACCACCACTTGAGGACTACCAAGCTAAGCAGTATCCGCACGAAGTTACAAAAATCGAGAATATTGAAGATCATATAGAGAGAGATAAGATTGTTGATCCCTATGCTGAGACGCAAGTGATTAAAGAACAAGAAGAAGTCGATTTGAATGCTGAAACACAGATCTTGGAAACTAATGCTAACGTTAGCAAGACAAAGACAGAAACAAATATAGAAAGCAAGCCACCCGAAGAGGAAAAGGTGGAGAATAAAGAAGAACAAAAAAGTGAGCCAAAGTCAGCAGAACCTCCATACCAAACGTACATTGCAAGAATGATTCGCGAAGCAGATGTAGAAAAGAGGTTTGAGCTGTTTAAAGAATGGGTTGAAGAGATTGAGAAAGAGTACATAAGTAATAGTAAAAAGGAGAAGTTGAATAATGCATTGTCTGGCAGAACCAACTATAAAGAAAATATTGAAGAAATAGGCAGATTTATACTAAAGAAAATTGAAAAGGAACAAAATGAGAACTTGGTTATAAGTGAAGGAAAAATAGGTGCTATTGTTAGAAATGGAATATATATAATTCAATCGCTTAGTGACGAAAGCATGCAAAAAACAGCGGCAAAAATATTCTTAGCATATTTATGTCTAGCACACAAGACCTACCTCATCCATGAGAACCACTTTGACGAGATAGTGAAGATGTTTAAGCTAGAAGATGACAGAGACATAAAAAGCATAGCTGCTAGTGTATATGGCACTAAAAGCAAACGCGCAAGTGCAAACGCAAGTGCAGGTATAGAAGAAAAGGGCGAACTGCTAGACGGAGAAGAGATAACAAAAAGAGATGAACATAGTGCTCCCCGTAAACCTCCAATACAAAAAGCAAAGCACATGAAAGAGTGAAAAGCATTGAGGGCTTAAATCCCCTCTAGCTTTTCTTTTTTATTTCCATGTTTACTTTTCTGCTTAACCTGCCCCTCTATTGCAAGTTGGCCTTCCAAAAATGAAAACGAAAAAAGAAAAGAAGAGCGAACCAAGCTATCCTAAGCTGTCACACAATGTCGTCAGGTTTACTCCTCTTTCTCGAATTCGACGACATCTTCCAAAGTAACGAGACTTGCCTCTTCCGCCTCTTCTTCACTTGAGACAGTTATGCCGCCCTTCTTAGAAAGCTCTTCCCTTAAGCGCTTCTTTTTGAAGAGCTGTCTTAGCTCGTCTCGAATACCCTTAAGCTTCTTTTCGAGCTCAGAAACTTTTTTCTGAAGCTCTTCTACATCTGCTTCCAGCAACTTCTTCCTCTTCTTAGCTTTCATTTGAGGCCTGTATTTCTCAAGTTTCTTCTCTATTTCAACAACCTTCTTAACAAGCTCTTTCTCTCTCTTAGGCCCATAGGGATTTGTCGCTATTTTGAACTCAAGCTGTTTACGTCGGCGCTGCAAGTGCTGCACTTCCTTCTCATTGTAATTAGCTAATAGATTATTCAAAGCCTCCAATTCAATAGTTTTGTATTTCAGCGCCTTATTCGCAGACCTGAGCTGCTGGAGAATAGCATGCTTCTCCTCGCTGAGCTTAGAAATTTTCTCACCCAACATGTCGGCCTTTTTAGGTCCAAGGCTCTGAACGCCATTATTGCCTTCATTACCCGCGTCGTTGACAGTAGGTGAAGTCTCTCCCATTAATATCACACAGAATACGTAGTTTGTCTTATAGGGATTAGTCATAATCCTTTTAAATAGATATGTTTGCTGAGATGAATTAGACATGTCATAGAGAAATCATAGAGAAAAGAGTAAACAAAAAAGCAAGGTTATAAAGGTTAAAGGCCTATTCTTTTTGTGGGATTCACGCGCGTCTTGTTCGGTGTGCTGCCCAAGCTTGCCAAGGAAAGAAAACCAAACTACGACGAGTATGAGGCAGCGGCTGAGAGAATGATTCATGCTATAAAAACAGGAGAAATTGAGCTGCCGAAGAAGTGGACTCCTGAGCTGGAAGAGGCATTTGGTCGCGTGTTCTTAGCTGAGCGCTTCATAATGGCTAGAGCTGCCAACCCATACATAACGCGAAGAATAGCCGTCGCTTACTCTAAGGCATTTTCTTCTCAAGCAGATGACAAAGAAGTTGAAGAGATGGCAAAAGCCCTTCACTTACGCTTCAGGACAGTGAGAAACGATGAAAACGAAAGCGCCGATAAGCATAAGAGAGTGCACATGCACGTCGTGGACTTTCTCAAGCATGCACCGGAAAGCCCAGATTACAGCCTTTTTTATTTCTCTCTGGAGAACGGCGAGGTGGAGATGAGTTGGAGAAGGTTTGCGCGCATCGTCGAAGAGGCACTCAAAAACTTGCTGTCAACACAACCCAAATCCCAAGACAAAGATGCGGAAGACTTTGCAAAGAGAGTCAAAGAAAGCTTACCCAAAAGACGCGTAAGATTCTCTACCAAGAATCAAGGGGCGTTTCCTCCTTGCATAAAAGCCCTCTTGAAGAGAATAGAACAGCACGAAAATCTTGGGCACTCAGCTAGATGGGTACTAGCAGTCTATTTGGTAAATAAAGGCTACAGCGTCGACGAAATAGTCAAAGTGTATGAACCGTTGCCGGATTTCAAGGAGAGGATAACGCGCTACCAAGTCGAACACATAAAGAAAAGAAGGTACACCATGCCTTCATGTGACAAGATAAGGGGGTATGGCCTATGTGTGCAAAACTGTGGCATAAAAAACCCTATGCAGTACGGCAGGAGGCGTAAGAATGGCAAAGATAGACGCGAAAGCTAAAGAGTTAAAGCAAGCCCTCTCGTTCAGAGAAAGGGAGGAAGCAGAGAGAAGTCCAGAGGAAAAAAGGAGCGACGCTGTATTCAATGCACTCTTGGCAGAGTATTACAAAAAGGCCAAGCTCGTCGTGCCAAGCATAGAACGAAGGGAGTTCGGCATAGGCTATAAAAAGAAAATTGAGAGGCGGCACCTAGCCTTCGAGGACACGTATGAGCTTCGTTCATTTCTCATCAATGAGACACCTCATTACATAAGTTATTCCATCGCATATTATGAAGGACCCTCATTACCCATGGAACAAAAAGGCTGGCAAGGGGCTAACCTTGTCTTCGACCTCGACGCAGAAGAAGGGAGCTTAGAATCTCTTAAAGCCGTGCAGGCGCAGGCAGCAGAACTCTTAGATCTTATAAAGGAAGAGCTTGGAGCCAAGAAAACCCTGGCTGTATTTTCAGGCAATAAGGGTTTCCATATACATGTGTGGGATGAAGTGTTCAGAGAGCTTTCTTCAAATGAGCGGCGGAAAATCGTCGAATACGTAAGTGGAAGGGGCTTTGACTACACGCGCCTATTTACAAAGGAAGAGAGTGGCTTAATACGAGGACCAAAGCCCACAGGGGAAGGTTATGCAGGGAGGTTCGCCAGACGGGCGCTCAAAATCTTAGAAGCAGACCCTCGACGTATATATAGAAACATAACAAAAGAGGAAGCGCGAGTCTTCGCCGAAGGCATCAAAGAGGGTATATGGAGTAGACTTAGAGCCAAAAAGCTCATAGAGCGCTTCTCAGTTATTGGAGAGGCTATGAAGATACACAGCATCGACGTAGATGGAGCTGTCACATACGACATCAAAAGGCTTATACGCATGCCAAACAGCATACACGGGAGCACAGGTTTTAGGGTTATGCCCATAAAAAACCTCGAGGGATTTGAAGTGGAAAAGGCCATTGTCTTCTCTGACGAGCCCGTAAAAATTAAAATGCTCGAAGACGTGAAAAAGGTGGAGCTCTTAAAAGAGGATATAGAGGCAAAGAAAGGCGAGCTGAAGCGCTTTCCCCTATATTTGGCAGTTTACCTCGTTGGAAAAGGCAAAGCCTTATTTGTATAAGTAGAAAGTGGAAGATATATTATAGAAACATACGGATAAAAAACACGGACGACGGATAAAGATAAACAGAAGACCAAAAAGACCAAAGCAGCATGAAAAAGGAAAGGGTCGTTATATAAGCCTAATATGCTTAGCTAATACTTAGCTAACATAAACTAGGCTAGCTCGCTCACTTGCTTTTTCACTTGCTTTTCTTTTGCTGTTTTTTGTCAGCGGACTTCTCCTTCTCCTGCTCAGCCTTTGCGCTCTTCACATCCTTCTTTGGAGAAGGTTGTTGAGATGTTGCTGCTTGCTGAGCTTCGGCGCCGGGAATCCTTATTGTTGGCACAGGAATTGGCGGTGGGAAATTTATGACTCTGGCCACAATCGTAGCATGAGCAGGGCCGATGTAGTTTATGATGCTCAAAAGCCTCTCTAATTCTTTAGCCGGAAGTTTCTTCTCCTTCTTCCAGAGCTCTAGGGCTTCCTTTGGTTCATCCTTGCCGTACAATTCACCTTCTATGGAAATCTTACCTACCTTTCCATCTTCATATGTAACTAGATATTTGTATTGGTAGACTGTTAGGTCTTCCCTTTCCTTCACATCTTCAATGCTTATTGTGGACTTCCATGCCCTGGACTTCGGCCTTTCTTTGACCTCTGCTTCTACTTTTACTACAGCGTCGCTTATTATCATGGTTTCACCTCTTAGCTGCGCTTATTGTAGGGTAAGGTTTATAAGCAGTGGCCAAAGACTCTGCCCAACAAATCCGGCAAACCAATAAAAGAACGCCTAGGGAAGCAATTTAAAAAGCTTGCCTCGAAACCTATTCATGGCAAGGAAATCACACAAGAGGAGAGCTTACACACATAAAACGGCGCGTGGAGCCGCTAATAGCGGGGTTGAAAGGAAAAACAAAGCGGAAGGAAAAGGATCAAAAAATGAAGCTAAAAACGTAAAAAAAGGCTCCATTCAAAGCCTCTGGCTCGAGGTTAAGTATGCTTATTTGCCGAATGAAGAATATTCAGAAAAACTCTCGTCAAAGGATTGGAAGTACGTAGCCGGATGGCTTGTTCTGGCTTTGATTGTGGGCTGGATAAGTTACTTTGTATGGGCCAACGCAAGCATCGCTTATCTAGAGAGTAACGCGTTGCTCAAAGTAGGAGAAGTAAATGCTTCCCTGCTTGCATCGGCCATTTGGATGCCCTGGTCTGTGAGCTTCATATTGAGCATTGGCATATTTGCGGGCCTGCTTATGTTCATAGCTAAAGGCGATGTAGATTGGCTCAAAGTCAGCACCGTCTACATAAGTGCAGCTAGCGTCGCAGCATCTATTGTAAGCCTTTTTATACCTAGTGCATTCTACGCCCTTGGCGTGCTTGGATGGATTTGGGCCATATACAACCTCTTCATTGTAGCGAAGCGTGTGCAAAACGACCTGTGGGGAACTATGGGCTGGTTCGTCATCATAATCATCCTCGTCTACATTTTGGCGGGAGCAATAACAATACTCACGTTTAAGCTCCTCTCACCTCTATTAAACAACACAAGCATAAGTTCAAACTATGCCAAATTTGCAGAAGGTGCACAAAAGATGTTGGCTCCAACATTCTCATCCAACATGACGTTAAATGGCACACTCCTCAATGCCAACTCCACCAACAACTCAAGCAATACAATCAGTAATACAAATTCAAGCATTGTCGTCTCCGTAAGCACCGAAAGTAGTTAGGATGTGAATAAAAGGCGAAGAGGTCAAACAAGTCGAATAAGAATAAGTAGAAGAGATAAATTGCATGAGGTGGACAAGCCCATCTCTTTAAAAGTTTTTCCACGTTATAAAAGGCAAGAGGGCCCGTAGTCG
>WAMF01000011.1 GCA_015522475.1 Microcaldota archaeon | reverse complement strand
ATGAGCAGCTCCACAGGCCCCTTTGTGCCTCTCTCGCTTCTGCTTCATACTGGAGGCAGAGAGCCTTATTAGCGTCGAACAGAGAGGGCTCCCTATAGTAACATATGGCTAAACCGTTCTCCACAAGCTCCCATTCAAGGTAGCCACCATTTTTATCATAGGCATCAGCCAGAATGCGCCCATACTTGCCGCGCTCAAATACCCAAAACTCAACTCTACTTATATGTTCTTCGACGAAGCTCTTTGCTTCTTCTGCATAGCTATGAAGGCAAGAGCTGTTTTTGCCTGTGAGCTCCAAAACCCACGGCTTTTGCCTATGCATCTCCGGCGCGTCTATATACTTAAACCTATAGCTGACGCCATCCTTTTTCACAGTGTCGCCATCTATGACGTAAAACGGTCCATAGAGTGTTCTGTGCGAGTATTGTATAAGAAGGTAAGCCAGCAAGCCTGCGACGACTACGCCCAAAAAGGCAAGAGCAAAAGCCACCCGTTTGCGCCTTTCATGTTCCATGCTCTTTAACCCCCTTGTATCCTTTCTTTCTTTTTTTCTCATTTCCTTTCTTCTCTTTTCTTCCCATTTTCTTTCTTCTTACCCCTTTAAATCCTATGCTTAGACTTTTTAAACACTCTCCCTCCTAATTACACTATGGCACACAAACTAAACTCCCCATCCTCGCAACCGGTTTATGTTAGGCTTGTCCTAGACTTGGACAATACGCTCGTCGATACAAGGAGCTTCGCAAGGCAAGCTCGTCTAAGAGCGCTCGCAGCTCTAAAGAAGCAGGCTAAAGTGGAGCTCGAGAATCTTAAGAGGGAGCTCTCGTACAAACACAGAGAGGAAGATATAGCTGCCTTAAACAACATTATTTCAGCATCTCTGGACGAGCTTCTTGAAGATTTCATGGACGTGGTTAGAGCAAAAGGCTCCAACTATGGCAGACACTTCAACGACTTTTTATTGAAAAGGCCACATCTCATACTCAACGACGATGTAAGAATAGCTCTTGAAACAGCAGCCTTTATGGCTTACAGGGACTTAAAAAACAGCGAATACCCAATATATCTCTTCCCAGATGCCAAAAACTTTTTGGATCGCTTTTCCCATTTGCCCCTATACATAGCGTCGAGAGGTGTGGAAACAAAGCAGATGGAGAAGCTTCTTCGTCTTGGCATAAAGGAGCGCTTTTCCCGTGTTTTCATAACGACGCAGAAAAACCGCGAGTTTTACGATTACATAAGAGAAGAGCTCAACCCTCTAAAAGCCCCACTTGTCATGATAGGTGACAATAAGGAGGAGGATTGGGCTCTGCCCGCTTCGCTGGGCTTTGCAGCCATTCTCGTCGATAGGAGTGACAAAAGCCTTGTACATGCAGAAGTCCAAGGCCATATGGCAAGGGTTTCGTCTTTAAGCCAGATTACAGAAGAGCTGCTATCAAAGCTAGCGATGGCAATTCCCTTTCAGCAGCTTCGTGAAGGAGGGCAAGACCCCTCTCGTTTTTTGACAGGCGTGAAAGCTCAAAAAACCCCTTTGCTTAAGACAGTTGCTGAGCCTAAGGTGTAAATCCCAGGGCGTAAATATAAAAAGCCTTGCTTTCAAAATCCAGCTATGGAAGATGACCTAGAGGATTTTTCCTCTGTTAACTCAGAGCTTCGTTACCTCACGCTAGAGCTTATGAAAATTGCTGTCCAAAAGGGCAAGACCTTCAAAGACATAGCCCATGAATTTATCGATAATGTCAACTACTTAAGCAAGCTCATAGAGAAATCAGCCAGCCTTCCCTTAAAACGCATAAGGAAGAGGAGCGATGGATAAGAACATAGAAGAAGCGCTGCGCTTCACACACTATGTTGAGCTTCTTTCGAATACAGAAAGGCTATTTATATCTCTCTTTATTTTGCCCTTTATATTTGCACTCATAGGCCTTGGTTTTCATGAGCCTTTCTTTTCTACACTTATACTCTCCTTTGAAGTGGTTTTTCTGCCTGCTCTCCTCTTCCTCGTCATATGGCGCTTCTTTGCCCGTCAATATCTATTTAGCCATGGCATACTCTTAGCCATTTTGGGCTCGCTCATTGTATTCACAACCATGGCTTTCACCCTTCTATTGGAGAGTGCGCTTGTTACTGCAGATACCATAGCTATAGGTTCAGCTCTTGAGTTCGTCGTCGTGCTTTTTTCAGCTTACATACTTGTGGGCTCATGGAAAAAGGCTTTGCCTTTGACCATTATCCTTGTAAGCTTTCATCTTATGGGTTTGCTTTCGTATTCACATATCTCATATAAAACAATGAAAGTCCAATTCTTATATGCGAGCCTTCTTGTATTGGTTGCTACTGCTTTTACACTACGCATCATAAATGCTCCTCTAAAACGCCGACTTGGTTACTCAACACTCAAAGTTTTACAGGCGTTTTGGGGCGACTGGTTTTATGGAGAGGATCATCTAGAGGAGCTCTTTGAGGATATGGGTAAGGAGATAGAAACAAACGTCGACGTTATAGACATATTTACAAAAAGGAAGGCTAAAGGTGAGGCAAACGCCAAAAAGCACTCCAGAAAACAAGAAGCCGGAGAGCTAGCACGCATACTTGTGCCTTATTTCCACTTTGGGCCTTTTGGCTCTATAGGCGGCAGCTCCACACCTTTTATTTTTAAACAAGCGATGCCCAACAGCTTAATCCTTCATGGCACAGCTACACATGAACTCAACCCCACGTCGAAAAAAGAAGTTGCAGAGCTAGCAAACAAGCTTGCCGCACTTAGGCTAAAACCCACTTACAGCAGGATGGGCTTTGCCCATGCCCAAGCCCAAGATGCCAAAGCTACTGCTTTTGTATTCGATGGCCATGTCTTAACGCTTCTGAGCCGCGCTCCGAAAACGACAGAAGACATAGAAATAGCGGGCGGCAAAATTCTGAGGGAAAAGCTGAAGCGTAAGTATAAAGACGCCACAATCGTCGACTGTCATAACTCGTCTGCAAAAGAGATAACCTTCTTTACGCCCCTTAGCAAAGAGTTCCACGAATACGAAGAGGCTGTAGAAGCCTTGCTTAAGAAAACCGTTGAGGAAAAGCCCTTTAAAGCAAGCTTTGCCTCTGGCCAACTGACAGGCAGCGGCAGCAATAGAGCAGGCTTCTCCCTCCTTCTTCTAAGCACAGCTTCACAGACATACGCTATTCTCTCCTTGGATGTGAATGGCATTCTGCCTAGAAGCAAAAAAGCCATAGAACGCCTTTTCGAAAAGAGGCAGGTAACACCCTACATATGCACTACGGACAGCCATGAGAACAACGTCATAGCGGGAGCAGCCAACGAATACATACATAACAGTGAAGATTTAGACCGAATAAGTGCAGCTGTAGATGACGCTTTAAGCAGATTGGAGCCTGCAAGCTATGCATTTAGCTCTCTGCCCATACGTATAAAAGTCCTTGGTGAGAAGCAGGTTACAGAGATTATAACGACAATCAATAACACGTGGGCCATAGCAAAGCTCGTCTTTCCAGCTGCTGTAGCAGCTGTTCTAATGGCCTTCCTTCTCTTATTCTAAAGGCTAACTTACTCCAACTTTAAAATTTGAAAGGCGAAAGAGAAGATAAAAAGGAAAGAGCGTATATGTGGGGATATATGGGTAGGTATAAGAAAGAGAGGAGTAAAGAATTAAGTGACCCCCGGCTTCTGCTTCTCTTATTCTCTCCTTTTCTTCTCATTTTTCCTGTTCAGCTTTTCTCCCCGCTTTTCTTTTTCAGCCTAAGGTTTTTGCCCGAGAGCTTCACCGGAATGGCTATAACTGCTTCGAGAGGCAACACAGTATATTCGCCTTTGCCCTCGTCCACAGATATAACTTTGGCTTCTTCTGACTTGAATGGCCCAGAAGTGATCTCTACAATATCGCCTATGTCAATCTTCTCTTCTACGGGCTTCTTAACCTTTACCATCTTCTCAATTTCTTCGAAGCTTATAGGCTTTGGAATCATGCCTTTAATGTGCTTGACGTGGTTTATGAGAAGAGGCACAGCGTTTTCGTCGTCTGTTTCTACGAACAAATAACCTTTAACTCTCTCATTGAACATTATCGAGTATATGGGCAAGTTTTCTACTTTGGCCTTCTCCTCAAGTAACATCGCTACAACCTTCTCCTGCTTTGTAGCTACTCTTACGATATAGAACATGTTTTCCCTCCTTAACAATCATAGGGCCGCTATGATGGCATGCACGGCAAAGCCTAAAAGGCCCACAAAGAGCATTATAACACCGACGATCCACGCCTCCCTTGATACAGCTTCGCTATCTGGGAAGGACACGCGCGGCATCGTGAACTTCACATCTTTATAGTAAGGTATAATTTTCTCCCAATTTATCTTTCCCATGAGCTCACCTTTATTCCTGATGTTGTTTTTTATTAGCCCATCATATCTATCTGCAGGTCGGAGAGCTCTTCACTGCCTTCGCCTTCTTCCTCAAAGTCCCCGAATTTGACGCCGGCTAAGACGATGAGCACCTTTATGGCTGATTTTTTCATCGCGGGCTCGATTCTCGCGCCAAAGATTATGTGCGCATCTGGCGATATTCGCTTGGCTGTTTCTGAAACGATATATTCAACCTCTTTTATAGAGAGATCTTCTCCTCCAACGATGTTTATAAGAGCCCTATTGGCTCCAGACACATCCGCATTGAGCAATGGGCTTTGCAAAGCTGTTTCGACAGCTATTCTTGCGCGCTCTTCTCTAGGTATATCCACTGTAGCTTCGCCAACACCTATGACAGCATAGCCTGCGTTCTCCAATACTG
>WAMF01000010.1 GCA_015522475.1 Microcaldota archaeon | reverse complement strand
GTGCTTAAGAGCATTACCTTGGGCTAAAGCCTTCTGTAGCAAATACTTTATAGTACTTTCGGAATAGAAGCCAGAGTTCATTCCAGCGTTCAATCCCTGTCTTAAGGCCTTCTTCAACAAGAACTCGATGTTCTTCTTCGTAGGATAAGCTGCATTTATGCTTGCGTTGAGAGCTTGTCCTATAGCTATCCTTAAGCCCTCTTCAACATCTTCCGGCGAAATCGAAAGAACTTCTTGAGTAAATACTGTTTCGCCGTCGTATGCATAGCTTACATTCATTCCTACTTTGAAAGGCTTTACGCCTAGCGTCTGAAGGGCGCTTGCCTTCTCGTCTGTAATCACGTCGCCAGCTTTAGCTACAACAGAATCCTTTGCCACGACGATCTTGCCCTTGTCAATCTTTACATTTATTCCAGCAGTCTTGAGTTGAGAGAGCGTTGGGCCTGGAGGCAGGTCCGTCTCGCCGGCTGGTACTATAATGTCAAAAGGAGCGACATCTCCGGGTTTAGCAGCAGTGTCCATCTTATTTTTCATGAAGAGCAGCGCCACTTGATAAGGCGACTCGTTTATGAGCACTACACCTCCTGGGAAGTCAATGTTTTTCCACACTTCTTCCGGTAGCCCAGCTTGCTTAAACGCATGTTGAAGCACTGCTTTTCTGTATATCTTCACGTAAGCATTGTACTTCTCCTTCAACAGCTTCCTTATCTTCTGCAAGAGCCTCGTCGGTGTCTTGCGCAGGTTTATGAGTATGACTGTTTTGTACTTCTTTATTTGTGAGCTTAGCTCTTCAGCTTGCTTCGACTTCCTTTCAACATTCCTTCTCATATTCTCCCTCCTTAACTCTTACTTTGCTTGCCTCAGATTTTGTTGGATTTATACTTTGACGGGTTTACCCATCGTGAGCTTTACATACATGCTCTTTATGTTGCCCATAGGGACCTTCTTTGTTATAGCCTCTATAACTGCATGCCCGTTCTCTGCTAAATCCTCTGGCTTCATGTCTTCACTGCCTATAACCGTTTGGAGTGTTGGTAGGTATTTACCTCTTGTTTGTATTCTAACTACATGCATAGCCCTTTTTATGGCTTCTTCTGCTTTTCCTATGAGTGGACGTGGTGCTTTACCTCTTGGCCCCAGCGTTCTAGCCCATTTCTTAGCCACCTGCCCTATGAGCTTAGGATCTGCATAGAAGAAGTGATCCTTTGCTAGGGCCTTTACTTTTTTTAAGTCCATGGCTTCTACGTCGTTCAATGTGAATGCTTTGACATAGTCTTTGAATTCATCCTTCTTCTTGAGCTCATAGGATGTCGCTTCGTCTACTACTACGACGATTTTGTTAGGTTTCCCCTTGCCCTTTGGCAGCTTAACTTCGACGTTAACGCGGTTCTCGGGCTTGGAGAAGTCTATAGCCCTAAAGTTGAAAATAAGTTCGACGCTTTGCTTAAATTTCCTCTTGCCTTTATCCCTCAAGGCCTCTTCTATGGCCTTAACCAGCTGATCTTTTTTTAATTCCATAATTACCCCTCCCACTTTTACCCTTATGGGTGAAGTGGTATTCGGGAAATGGCGGCAGCGGACGTTCCCGGGCATAGCCCAGTACTTGTGCCGCCGTGAAGGGGCTTAGCTTCCGTGTTCGACATGGGAACGGGCGTAACCCCCTTCCTATGGCCGCCGTGCTTACCTTTAGGCAGAGAAGTCTTTTTAAAGCTAACGTGCTTTCCCTCTTTCTCTATCTAGTTATTTACTCCTACTATTCCATTTTACCATTTTACATTTGTTCAGCATCGCCTGCCGTTGTCTATGCTTGTCTCGCAGCTCATCTTGTAACTCATCTTGCACTACTTCTATATTTTAAACGTTTCTTTCATTAGTAAGCTATGCTCGATTTATTCATCTTGGGAAGCTCCGCCGCTGTTCCCTCGCCAAGCAGGTCTTTGCCTTGTATAGTGGTGCGATGGAAGGGTGAGCCCATTCTATTCGATGTGGGGGAATGCTGCCAAAGACAGATGATGATAAATAAGGTTCATTATGGGAGCATAAGAAAAGTGTTTATAAGCCATCTCCACGTCGACCATTTTTTAGGCCTTTTTGGGTTGGTAGAGACACTTTCTTTCACGTCTGCTTTCAAAGGGTGGCAGCTTGATGAAACGGGCAAAGACGAATCGAGAGAAGAGAAGGGCAAAAAAGCTACCAAAGAAGCTGAAAACGATGGCAAGGAATACTTAGATATCTATGCGCCTCGCCGTTTCTCATCTATCTTTTTCAACAAAAAAGCATTTACTCGCATCCATGAGCTCTCCTCATCTGTATACGATTTTGGCGAATACACCATCGAAGCATTCCCCGTAAAGCATTGGGGTGAATCCTATGGCTTTGTCTTCCAAGAAAAGCCCAAAAGAAGATTCAACAAAGATAGAGCAAAGGCTGCTGGTTTAAAGGGCAAGATGTTCAAGGCGCTATTGGAGAAAGGTGAGCTCTCTGTCAACGGAAAGCGCGTATTGTTAGATGAAGTTTCTCACATCGAAGAAGGAGTTAAGCTTATGTATACTGGCGACACATTGTACTTCGATGGCCTTGTTGAGAAGGCGAAGCATGCCAGCCTCATTATAGCAGATGCTACATTCGACGACTCGCTCAAAGACGAGGCGCACAAACGCGGTCATATGACAGCTAAAGAAGCTGCTCAACTAGCTGAAAAAGCCAGAGCAAAGACACTTGTTTTAACCCACATAAGCAACCGCTATAGTGGCGAAGCAGCAGCCATCCTTAAGGAACAGGCAGAAGAGGTTTTTTCTGGTGAGGTTATTATAGCAAGGGATGGCTTGCATATAAGTGTAAAATAAGTGGGGTATAAGAGCGGCCTTAACGACGAGCAAATACAGGAGGGACAGGAAAGGACAAAAGCAGTTAGAGAGTAGTTGGCATCATAAATGGTTACACAACTCTTTCTTCTTTGCTGTTCTTTGCTTTCTCTTTTGAATGTCCTTCGATATCTGCGCCCCTGTGCTAAGCCACCATCCATTTCTTTTTTGGTTTTGGCAGCTCCTCAACTTCTTTGAACGTTATAGCCTTGCCTTCCTTTCCTTCGAGGCGGGCCGTTCTGCCTATTCTGTGTTTGTGTGTTTTTGGGTCCATTGCCTCGTCGTAGTTTATGACTAAATCCACATCTTGCACGTCTATACCTCTAGCTAGGAGGTCTGTGCTTATAATGACTTTCACTTCGTTGTATCTGAACTTGTCCATGAGCCATTCTCTCTTTCGCTGCTTCATCTTGCCGTGTATGGCCACATGGCGAATGCCCATTTGCCTAAGCTTTCCAGATAACCATTCTACACCCCTCTGTGTATTCATAAACACAATCGTCTTCTTGCCCTCTCTTAAAAACTTTTTGAGCAGGCTGAGCTTTTTGCGCCGCTCTATGTGCACGTACTTGTGTTTTATGTTGAAGTTGTCTTCTTCTAGTGCCACTTCTTCGAAGGTTGTTGGGAACACCCTTTTAAGTTCTGGATGTAGTGTGGCAGAGAAGAGGCCAATCTGTTTAGGCTGAGCTTCCTTGACAATGGCTTTGACGTCATCTATGAAACCCATATCTAGCATCTTGTCAGCTTCGTCAATTATGAGCGTGTCAACTTTGCCTACGTTGCCCCTTCTATAATGGTCGAGCATTCTCCCCGGCGTAGCGACGATTATATCCCAACTCTTTAGCCTTTCCGTATCCCGCTCGAGAGGGATACCTCCGTAGAGCGTTACAACCTTTTTAGAAGGTATTATACGCTTCGCTTCTCGGGCTATCTGCTTAGCTAGCTCGCGCGTCGGCGTTAATATGAGGGCTTTAAACGTGCTCTCGCCTTTTTGCTCTCTCCTGCCTTCGTCATCGTTCCCTTTTCTATTTTTTTCGCCCAAAGGCAAGAGGAAGGCAGCTGTTTTGCCAGACCCTGTTTTACTGAGGACAAATACGTTTTTTCCTTCAAGCAACAGAGGGATGGTTCTTGCCTGCACGTCCGTGGGCTTCTTATAGAAACGCGTCACTATCTTTACACTTTCTTCTGAAAGTCCTAAATCCTTAAAATCCATCTTTTCACTCTTTAACTCTTCAAACTCTCAAAAAGAGCTTTTCTTATTTAGCACCTTTTGTGTGCAACAGTTTAAAAAGAGAGTGGGAAAAGGGTGGGCCATCTATCGGCATATCCCTGCGAGAAGACAAAACTAACTTGGATGAATGAAAGAGAAGGCGGGGGGTGGGAAGGAGGAAATAAGAGATGTGATTGCCCGTTCACTTCCGCCTATTCATCTCGAGTTTAAGGACGTCTTGGAACACATCCTTTGGAATGAACCTTCTGCCACCGACTTTGTAGTGGGGAATTCTGCCTCTGTCGAGGCGACGCTCAAATGCGTTTCTGTTTATAGAGATGCCGTGTTTTGACAACTCATTAAGTGCTTCACTCACAGTGTAATAATTTTCCTTCAAATGAAGGAGCGTGTCGATAACCTTCTTTGGGATATACCTTCGCCCTCCTATCTTAACAGAGGGAATGGAATTCTTTTCTATTCTGCCCACAAAGGCCCTATAATTCATTTTGGGGTCAATCTTTGAATAGATCTTATATGCTTGCCTCACGCTGTAGAAATTTGCATTCACACCGACGAGGGCGTCCAAAACATCCTTCATAATATAGCGCTTTCTTCCAATCTTAACAGAAGGGATTTTACCCCTTTCGATCCTTCCACCGAGAGCACGGAAACTTATTCTGACGCCGTGGTCTCGCAGATAATCATAAGCCTCTTGAAGGTCAAAAAGTCCGAGGCCAGAGAGCTTTTCTTCGTCTTCGCCTTCCTCTTTATAGAGCTTCTCTGCCATTTTCATGAGCTTGTTTGTCGTCTTAGATTTTGATTTTGGCAGACTAGGTACTGCCTTTTTGAACTCGCTGGGTTTTGTCTTAAGAAACGCCTCAACGACGGGATCACTAAGCTCCTTCTCGATTGCGATAACTTTCCTCCTTCCCACATCTATCACCTTTTAATTACTTTATGAATAGTGAACTTTATAAAGCTTACCTTTACCCTCCATCTTCTTTAGTCTGTACTTCCGGCAGTGGGACATTCAGGTATCGAGGTGTCATGGCACCACTTATATATACCTTCAATGGTCTTCTGTTTAATAGGGTCGTCATTAGGTATACACGTGTACTTGTGCTCTATGGCATTCTCTATGGCATTACATCTCTTTTCCTTCCATATACTCTCTTCACAATCGTTGCATTTGTCGAATAGAGCTGCATAATTTGCCATGTGCCTTATGAATGCATCTCCCTTATCTGGGAAAAGCGTTTCTAATACTTTGGGATCAGATGCTTGTCCGTCTATCCAGTCTGCGAAGTTTTTGGGCTTACATGCAGCTTCGTTTTTAACCCTGTAAACTACTTTGGTTTTTGTTTTGCCGTTCTCTTTGTACGTTACGACTGATTTTGTGCAGCATGTATTCTTAAGCTGGGAAGGCATGAGGTTGCAAGCATTCTTAGAGCCTGCACTGCGTATTGTTTTGTAGTAATTTACAAGTGTTTTCGAGTCTATGCCAGAGAGCTCCGCTATCGTCATAGCAGTGCCATATGCTCGCCTTTTCTCCTCCAAGTGGGGGTCTGAGTAGGAAAGGCCGAGGTCTTTGCTGCCACCGTAAGAGAGGATGTATGAGAAGCTTGCTTCTGTTGCCTTGCTATAATATGAACCAAATTTAAAGACGGCGTCGTCCAATACGAAGGGATTGTATTTGGGAGAGGGTGCATCTGTTAAGTTAAATACCCCCGTACCGTCGATGAATTTCCATGAGCTTGGCAATGTATTTTGGCATTGTGCATCCTTGAATGGCATTATGACGTCTGCATAGGGCGTGCCTTTCCCGCTTGTAGACTGATGAACATAACATCTCTCTACTCCTGTATCCAAAGCAAAAGCTCTTGTTATAGGAATGTCCAGATTGAGGGCCCCACCTTTTTTGGCTATTTCGTCTGTCATTAAGCAAGCGTTGGGGGGAAGTTGCGCCAGTTTTTCGTAGGGTTTGAAGATATCTGGCAGCTCATCTCGCACAAGGCAGGTTCCACAGTTTATGAACTTATCCGATTTACTGCCGAGACTTATTACTTGAGTGGGTTGCCCCATCATGTTCATATTTTTGAAGCCATAGGCAGTTTGAGGCACAAAGACCCTCTGGCAGCTCATTGTGCCTGCTTTGTTGTATACGACGTAGGGAGGAATGTTGTTTCCATAGTATTGCTGGCAAAAGTCAAACCACGTGTTAAATGCTTGTGTTGTGATATGGTGGTTTCCTTGACGCATAAGAAGCGCACATCCGTCGCAGTCAAACAGAGATGTTTCTTCAAACATAGCCTGAGGAGCGAATCCTATGAGGCCCGTGCCCGCAAGGTATGGGGCAGATGCATAAAAGGCCGAATAGATATCAGAGTAGTCCTGTGTGCTGAAGAGCTTGTTTTGGTTAGCATCGTCTTTCAGGTAAACATAGTATATGAAGAGGGGCTTACCGGTAACCATGTTTATGAAGCTAAGAAGGGGCAGAGCTTCTTCTGTGAAT
>WAMF01000009.1 GCA_015522475.1 Microcaldota archaeon | reverse complement strand
GGATTTGAAGGCGCTCGGCATCGGTGTTCTGGCAGATAGCATTCTTGCT
The DNA here is from genome assembly GCA_015522475.1 of Microcaldota archaeon. Classification (GTDB taxonomy): domain Archaea; phylum Micrarchaeota; class Micrarchaeia; order Anstonellales; family J096; genus J096. The sequence continues at coordinate 2,343 of WAMF01000009.1, read as the reverse complement.
GGTGGTGGAGTTTTACTTTATATTGCTGGCTCTAATTTAACAGGCTTAGCTGGAGAAGCCCTAATCAGAGAAGTTGATGTATTGAGAGCTGATGCGGAAGGCGTTGTAGCAGATACAACAAAAAAGAAAGGACTTGCCGACGAGCGAAGGGAACTCAAAAATATAGCTCTATTGGGTGGTGCGAGCATTGCTGTAGGTGCTCTTATGGGGTTAACTGGCTTTGCCATCCACTTAATGGCGCCTTTGGAGGCTCTAGCTGTAGGGGTGCTCAGCAGCGCGGTTGCTTTAATGGGTGTTATAGCCATCTTTTACGCCGTTAATGAAGCGTTGAAACTGAAAAAGGCCAAAAATCCCAACGAGTTAATGGATTGAAATCAACCAGCTCTTACCTCCTTAGCTTTCAACAAAAACAGGAATGATAAAAAGGAAAGTTAATGGTCCTCTGGCTTCACAATAGCATCGTCGAAGCTGTTAGGATCAAAAGTAGGCTCTGTGTCCTTGGTCTCTGTAGAATCCTCTGTAGAGCCAGTAACAGAAGAGGAATGACCTTCAAAGACCTTCTTCTGCAACTGCTCGATCCCGTTGTGTATTGAGTAGAAGTCGTGGAAGAGAACACCATCTAACTTTTTATCGAGCTGTTCTTGCCTTTTCATCATACTCTTGATCTCATCATTTGCATATCTTTCTACAACTATCTTTTTTGCAGTAGAGAAAGCTCTATGAATAGCTTCCTTATATCTCCTAGCTTCCAAGGAGTGTGTTCTGTTTTGAATGGCCGGGCTTATAAGATTAGTAAGCTCCTTCTCTTCATAAACCAGCTTATATAAGTAAAGGGGCAAGGCCTTTTTGAGATAGTCTTTTACTTCTTTCTTAAAATCCTTTGGGCTCATCTTGCCAGAGAGATACTCTTTTATTATCTTGTCTATGGCTGCATTGATCTGCTTTGGCGTCATTTTTATTTTTGAGCCCTCTAAAAGCAAAGTCTTAATTGGTATTTTCTGAGCGAATAAAGCCAGTTCAACGTCTAATTTTTCTGCAAAGTATAGGAAACGTTGATTCGGAACTTCGTTTTGGGTAGTAGAAGGATTTTCCATGGGTTGTGTCCTCTTTACGTCTCTCGAATACACATATACTGGAATAGTTAACATAGCTATTGTGGCAGTGATTACAAGGCCACCATACTTTATATACTTCACGCCGCTTTTGAGCTTTCTTCCCATGCTTAATAAAGGCTCCTTAAGGGCCCATGTGCCATTTCTCAACCTGTGGACTCTATTTTCTTTTGACTGCCTGTCAATGACTTGCCTCATGCTCTCACCACCTTAATCTATCAGTTAGGTATTGTTAGAAGGGTTTATAAATGTAACTATTTATACTAGTGTGGTTACATAATATAACTACTACCTACTTTTTTGTTCCTTCAACTTCTCTATATACTCGCTTAATCTAGCTTTATCCTTCTCCAAAATGAGCTGCCTTAATTTTTTTAAATTGACAACCACTTTGTCAATCTCTCCCAAGCTGTAAGGATTTAGGAGTATCTCAGTTAGTAGAGAGGTATCTTCCGAGAGAAGGCCTTTGGCAATAGCTAAGTGCTTCTTAAAAGTTGTGCCCGGCACTACTTCTCTGTCAACAGCGGCAGCAAAGCTTAGCGTTAAAGCAAAGGGCAGCGACAACGAATAAGCCATCATCCTGTCATGCTCTTCAAAACTGTATTCATAGATGTGTAAGCCAAAGGTGCTGTAGAAGCGCTTGAAGAATGCTTTACCCTTCTCACAACTCTCTTTTATAATAACGGCGTTCTCTTCCTTTAGCCTTTCCATATTAGCAAAGGTGGGCCCGAACATAGGATGGGTGGAAACAAAGGGAAAGCCAGCGGCCGCGTAGAATTCTTTTAACCCTGTTTTCACAGAGGCTATATCAGATAATATTGTGTTCTTCTCTAAATAGGGTAAGACTGCTTGGAAAGCTTTTACAGTGTTCTCTAAGGAGGCAGCATTGATAACGAGCTCTGGCTTAAAGGCCTTCACATCCTCGGGCTTATTTATTTTGTAATAAGGCGTGCCTTCTAACTTCCCAACGCTTCGTGTATAGACGGCCACATCATGTTCTTTGCTCAGCTCTTTCGCGAACCAACTGCCCATCCTTCCAAAGCCGATGATGAGTATTTTCATATTCTCGCCTATGGCTTATGAGCTTAAAGGCTTTAAATATGTGCTTACTTCCGTTTTTAGCCAAGCAAAGCGGAAGTAACTTCTGCTTTGAGCTTGGAAAAGCGGAAGTAGAATATGGGGTCAAGTCACGGGCTTGGATTATAAGAGCTCCCAAGAGGTGCTTGTAGGG
>WAMF01000008.1 GCA_015522475.1 Microcaldota archaeon | reverse complement strand
CCCATCTTCCATTGATTCATTCAATTTAAAAACCTTGCTACTCACCGCCCATTGTTCGCTTAAGCAAGTCCCGAAAGCACGTCTTCTACTGTGCCGTGCATCTCTCTAGCTTCTATACCAGCATCTTGAAGCGCCGCTTTCATGTTGGGGCCAAACTTAGCTGCCACAGCTATGTTCACTCCTTTTTTTCTTAAGACTTCTGCGACGCCAAAGCCCGCTCCACCTCCACCAACAGAGAAGGGGTTCTGCCATGCCTCAACGAGCTTTCCGTCCTCGAAGATGAGATAAAAAGGAGCCCTTCCTGCCCTATCACTAACAGCTGAGCTCAACTCTTTGCCTTCGGATGCAATTGCCACTTTCATGTAGAGGCTAGAAAGGAAAACGTTAAAAAGGCGTGCACAGCTGCTAGCGGGTGAAATGGCAAAATGAAATATAGAAATTAAGCCCAGTAAACTCAGGACGTGCTTTCTTCTGCTGTCTCTGGCACGAGCCATTCTATAACAACACCCTCGAGGAATGCAAACACAACCAGTGCAGCTGTCAAAGCCAGAGAGTAAGCCCAGCCGAAATAAAAGATAAGAAGAGGGAACAGAGGAATTTTAACAGCTCTTGCATAGAGAAACGCCGCTATATACCCCATACGCAGCCCTGCTTCGTCTCTGAGCCTCGCCAAAAGAGGATACCACATGTATATAGGGCCCGTCGATATGATGCCGCCCAAAATAGACAAAAGCCATAGCTTCCAACCATGCATGACCTTGAAAGCTTGAGCTAACTGTCGAGGCTCAACGAAGAAGTCAATAAGCCACATGAGCACGAATATGAATACAAACGGCCAGACGAGCGCCTTTAAAATAAACACGAGTTTGGAGAGGGCTAGCTGTCCATACGCGGGAAAGAACGCGACGACGCCTATATAAAGAAGAAGAGTCACTCCAAATATATAATAAGGCCTGTAATCGGGCTCCTCGCCTAAAAAGAGCGAAGTTAAGAGTTGTTTTAGGCCTTTGCCCTCTTGCCTTTTGCCACCTGACATGCTATCACTTGCCAAACAAGTCAGCCAAAGAAGATGCCGAAAAGCAGGCCTATAACGATGGCAAAAAGGAAACTCACTACATTTCTATAAATGGCAAAGCGCTTACCTAATAAGGTGGCTTCTGCAGGCATTTGAACCATGCCGACTGTAACCCACGCTATTATAAAGGCTGTTATAGCCGCTATACCAGCGCCATTCTTGGCTAAGCCGCCACCCAGAATATAAGAAGTCATGGCATTACCAGCTGATACACTGCCTAAAACAGCGGCTATGAGTGTCGAGAGCGGATCATTCCCTACCCACTTTGTATAAATATCTTTTGGCAAAGCGCTTATGAGTGAGAGAAAAAGCACAACCGTCAATATGATAGGCAAGGGCTTAAGCAGAGCCCTAGCTGCGCTTATGGTGGCGCTTTTTAAAGATTTCATAGCTTAAGGGAGAGAACAAGTGTTTAAAAAGGGCCCGTAGCTCAGCCTGGCAGAGCACCCGGCTTTTAACCGGGGAGTCAGGGGTTCGAATCCCCTCGGGCCCGCTTTGCCCTTTTATTATTGCCGGGTTCTACATGAGCTTTCCCTTATTCATACTCTCTTGTCTTTATCTTATTTCTACTATCTCTATTTTACGTTTTGCTCTCGTTAGAAGGGAGATGCTTACTTAAATTCTGCTTCGCTTCCTTAATTCTCGCCTGAGCAGCTGCAAGCTCCTCCTTTAGAACCATGGCCTCAAGGGTAACTACACTTACAAGCGCGCTTGCAGCTCTATTCAAGAGCTTTTGGGCTTGCTCGCCAGCAGGGGAAAGACCTGTAGGCGCATGTGGCCTAGAATGTGGGATTTTTTCGATGTGGTCACGAGCCTCTTTTATATGTTGGTTAGCGGTGTGGAGTCTCCGTTCTAGGAGGGCTTCTTTGTCAAAGGAAGAACGGGCTAATAAAAACCTATTCCTATCTGCAAGCTTAAGGGCCTTAGGCATGCACATAACATGGAAAGGCTCTAATTCCCTCAGTTTCCCATCCATGCTTATTTATGGGCGAAACATTTTAAAAATGCCTCAGCAGATGCATGCCAAACAAAAGAAGCAAGAGATGCCCTTATATACTTTTCCTTTCAAATGGAGAGTGGTGTTATTATGGCTGAGACGGAAGAAAGAAGCCAAAAAGAACAGCAGAATACTCAATTAGAAGCTCAAGCAAAGCCAGAGGCAAAAGCAGAAGCAAAGCACGATAAGCAACAAGTAGAGCATAAAGAGATGGGAGAACTTAAAGGAGAAAAGCTGGATACTAAAGAGGGGGCAAATCGAGAAGCCAAGCATGAAAGGACAGAAAAAAAGGCAAGAGCGCAAAGCAACAACACAGAAGCTGAGGAGATAGCAGAAGACGTCATAAGCGATGAAGAGGAGCTATTAAGGTTTATAGAAGAAAGCGAGCCCAAAATCTACGTTGTAGGCACGGGCGGCAGTGGCTCAAACACACTTAACAGGCTCTTTGAAATGGAAGTTGACGGCATAACGTCTGTAGCCGTAAATACAGACGCAAGGCATTTACTCCACATAAAAGCCAATAGGAAAGTCCTTATAGGAAAGAAACTCACAAGAGGTAGAGGCTGTGGGAGCAATCCTGAATGTGGAGAAAAAGCAGCAGAAGAGGGGTTGGAAGAGATAAAAAAAGTTATAGGAGACGCAAACCTCTGCTTCGTTACATGCGGGCTTGGCGGAGGCACAGGCACAGGCTCCGCTCCCATAATTGCAAAGGTGAGCAAAAAAGAGATTGGCGCTTTGACTGTAGCAGTTGTAACACTACCATTCACAAGTGAAGGAAAAGTCCGCTACGACAACGCCATGCGCGGCTTAGATAACCTTAGGCGAAACGTTGACACGCTCATCGTCATAAAGAATGATAAGCTCCTAAACTTAGCGCCGGATTTACCCCTTAACACAGCCTTTAAGATAAGCGACGAGGTTTTGGCGGGCTCAGTAAAAAGCATAACAGAGCTTGT
>WAMF01000007.1 GCA_015522475.1 Microcaldota archaeon | reverse complement strand
GGGGGATCGCTTTGCTTCTAGTGTTTACAGTTACTACCAAACTCATCAAAAGAAGCTGCTCAATCAACTCGTAGAGAGAAATACTATAACAGAGGAAGAGAAAGAAAGGATAGAGGAGATGAGCAGAAGAGAAAGAGGAGAAAATCTAATTCTTCGCTATATCATAGCAAAGGACTTAAACTGGTTCAAAGGCAGCTTAGAAGAGTGGCGAGACTTTATAAGGAGAATACACAGCTCAGACGGCTACTTCAACATACACGGCGACATGTACGCCTTAAGAGGTGTACTAAACGGTGGATATGTTATCATTCAAAAGAATCCGAAAAACGGCTCTATAAGAGAAGCTATAGGTACATCACTCATATCTCCTATAAATCAATTCGCGATTAAATACAAAAGTATAGACCTTTCACAGATTATCTCTCTGCGCTCCTTCTCAACTAAATACGATAAGCTCATAAACAAGCTTATAGAAGGCGATATTCTCTTACTAAAAAACACAAAGCAGTTCACACCTATAGAAAAAGCAGCTTTCCTTAAGCTAGGCTTCGAAATCCGAGCAATAAACGTTAAGCCCCAAGTCATAGGAAAAGGAGATACAGCTAAAAAGAGTAATGAACTAGTCTCTAATTACTACATAGCAGAGCTTAAATTCTTAGGAAGAAACAAAGCAAACCTCCACGACATAAACAAGCTATGGCTAAAAAACCATTATCTACCAGAAGACACATTTGAAAAAGGAAGAGCTAAAATAGAACGCTTAATGAAAGAATGGTATGAGGAAGTAGAATACATAACAAAAGAAAAGGGAGAAGATCTCCTCATAAAAACGCTTAACAAGCTAAAGCCCATAGGAGAAAGAGTAAAGCCCAAAGAAGCTACAGAGGATCTAAGCGAAGAAATTTACATTGACTTCTTAGATTACTTAACCAAAGAAAAACTAAGAAGAGCAAATCTAGCAGCCTTAGAAGAGCTCTCAGAAGAGATAACCAAAACAATAGAAGATGCTAAAATCAATCATTTCAATAAAAGAAGATACATAAACAAAGTAAGGCGTATAGAAAGAATCATGAAGAGAAGATGGGAAGAGCTAGAACAAGAAAATGAAGAAAAAGTCCTCTCTACATTAGCTTCAATAAAGCCTCTAGCAAAAAAGTTCGGTTATGGCGACTACTCAGAGGAGCTTATAGATATAGCTCTTTACATCCACATGCTTGACCATGTGGATGAGCTAATGGAAAGAGAAACCGAGTTAGCCCTTATAGATGAGATAAAAGCAGATATAAAGAAGATAAGCAAAACAGTAAAAGAATCCATAAAGTATTGGAACCTTATAAACAAAGCAGAGAGAACACTCAAACAACACAACTTGTTAAGCGAAGAAGATAAAGAGCTCATAGAAAAAGCCAAGGCATTCAATAGCTGGAGAAAGGGGAACTCGGAGAGGAAAAAACGTAAACATAAAATAGACGCTTAGACTAATTTCTGCTACTTCAAGCTGTAATGCAGCTTAGCCACTAAGCCCGTGAAGCCTTCTAAGAGCTTGCCCCATTCATTCTCATGGCTTATGACGTTGATTTTTGCACCTTTGGCTTCTGCTTTCTTGAGAAGCTCGCGCGTTTTATCATCTAAGAGAAGCTTGTCCAAAACAAGCAGTGATTTCACGGCGCCGCTCTCAACAGCTTTTTCCACATCTGCTTTTCCATATACGGCGAAGCCATCATTTTTGTATATATGCTTAAGTGCCTCGTTGACGAGCTTCGCTTCTCTTTCAAGCCGGGCCTCGCCTATAGCTGCTTCTACAATGCTTTTATCTACGAGCTCCTTTACAGCAGGCATTTCTGCATATCCCACGTCAGCTAACTTAACTTTATAGCCGTTGCTTTTTAAGAACTCAGCTAAGCTTTCCTTCTCAAAGCCCGGCCCGGCTACAATAACAATCTGCCCCAGCTTTTCACCCAATAACTTGTCATAGGCTTTTGCCTTAAGGGTTTGCCTTTCTTTTTCCTCTAAGCGCTTTGAGCTGGGCAATGTAATCTCGCCCACTTCTCTATAACCAAAAGGCTCCACACGCACAATCACAACCTTTTTCTCGTCGCATAATAATATGCTGGCTAAGGCCTTTCTGCTTTCTTCAATGGCCTCTCTTAAAAGCTCCTTTTCATAGCGTTGCCACTCTTTCTCTATAGCCAAAACATCGCCTTCTTTTATGTCGAAGCTGTGATAGCGACCCACTTGGACAAATTCTTCTGGCCGCCCTTCTAAAATCTTGCCCGTAGCTCTCAACTGTGTGGGATGTTCTCTGAATTCAGTCCTTTCAACCTCTAGCCTTATGAAGACGGGCTTTCTCTCTTCCACGTTGCCAAACTTAACGGCTCTTGTTGTTGTCATGGCCAGCCTATCACCAGCCTTTATAATACGGAATAAATACCACAAGTCTGTAGGCCCTTCTATTTTTACCTTCGCAAGGCCCTTTTTGGCATCTTCATGTATGAGCTTCATATGGGCTTATGGGGCGTATGAGCTTAATAAAGTATTGGGGTATGAAGGGAGGGGTGCATGAGTTTGCCTAGAAGTCCTGAAAGGACTAACAAGTGGTAAAGTAAAAAAAGGGTTGAAATAAATAAAGATGAATAAAAAAGTAAAAAAAGTAAAAAAGCAGAGGATTATTTGCTTACTTCCTCTTCTTCCTCGTGGTCTTCTTTTTAGCTCTCTTTGTAGCTTTTCTCTTACTCTTACTCGCTTTCTTCGCTGGTTGTGCCTTTGCTTTTTTAGTCTTGCCTTTTCTTGCCCTTTTTGCCCTTGTGGTTTTGCCAGCTTTTCTCTTCGTAGATTTCTTCTTTACTGGTTTTCTCTTGGCTTTAGCGACTGCTTTTCTAGCTGCCCGCCTTCTTGGCCTCTTTGGCTTCTCCTCGACGAGAGGCTCTGGGCCAAACCTGCCCCCTGTTAAGGAACGCTTCTCTTTTTCAAGAAGTTCCTCTTCAGTTATGCACTCTTCACATGTATTGATGCGGAAGAGGCTGTATATGGGACATATGCCTACAAATCCCGTCACAATAAGTATAAGCGCTACTATGATAAGAACTGTTGATGCCCATGCAGACATTCCAATACTTGGCTGAAGCGCGAATATAAGCGCTATGAAACCCACTATGATGCGTATAACCCTATCTACTATACCGACATTGTGCATAATATCACCGCTTGACTTTGTTTAAGTTGTTTTAAGATAATGGGTTTTTAAATGTTTTGGTATGCGAAAGGGCCATGCGCCGATTGAATGTCGCCTTTGTTACGGACAGTTATAAACCAAATGTAGATGGTGTTGTTCAGGCTCTCATGTATTTGAAAGAGGGCTTAGAAGATGCGGGCGACGCTTTACCCCTCATTATAACGCCGTCGCACACAGGCAAGCCTTTTGTGAAAAAGGAAGGCTCCACAACCATTGTTGGGCTGCGCTCCTTTCCTTTGCCTTTCTACCCAAGCTACCGCGTGGGCTTAATATCGGCCTCGAAGGCTATGAGCCTCTTTAAGCAGCATGGCATAGACCTGCTCCATAATCATGGCTTGGGCATCACAGCCCTTTCTTCCGGCAGAGCAGCTAAAAGGCTGGGCATCCCCAGAATAACAACATTTCATACAAACATACTCATGGCTACGCACTATCTGGGCCCCTTTGCAGGCATAGGCTATGCCTTAGGCTTGCACTATTTCAGATGGCTTTTCTCTTATTACGAGCGTGTGGTTGCTCCGTCTAAACATGTCGAAAATTACTTAAGGAGTGTTGTAAAAGTGCCGGAAAAGAAGTTGCTCACTATTCCTAACGGTATAGATGTAGAATGTTTCGCCTTTAGGCCCCGCCATGGGGCTCGCCCTTCTTCTAAACTGCAAGGGAAGCGCACAATAAAACTTCTCCATGTGGGTCGTGTTGTCAAGGAGAAGAATATTGACGGTATAATGGATTTTCTCGAGGATGCAGGTTTGAAGAACATAGAGCTCACTGTTGTTGGCAATGGCTCCTATTTAGAGGCACTTAAGAGGAAGGCGAAGGGCTTACCATATAAGGTTGTATTTACAGGTTATGTGCCTAACCGTGAACTTGAGACTATCTACAGTCGACATGATGCCTTGCTTTTCGCTTCGCCCTTTGACACACAGGGCTTAGTGGTCTTCGAGGCTATGGCAAGCGGCACGCCAGTTCTGGCTTTAAAAGGCACATCTGCAGAGGAGTTTGTTGGGAGCTGTGGAGCCGTGTTTTCCTCGCCACAAGAGCTTAGAGCTCTGCTTCTGAAGCTGCCTTCTTGCCATCCTAACAGGAAGGAACTTTCCTACAAAACAACTGTGAAGCGCTATCTTAAATTGTACAAAGAGTTGTGTAGAGAGCTTTATAAGTGAACGTTTTTGTAGCGAGTAGATATTTTCGCTTTTTCGCTCTCTTGTCCTCTCTTTCTCCTCTCAATTTTGCTCAGCTTTGCTTGGCTTATGTTTAGCTTCTGTTTAGCTCGGATGTGCAAACTCTTCTATCATGCGCGGATCTATGATGTTCCTCTCGCGCTCTCTTCGCAAGTAGTGTGTTTCTATGCCATCTTCAAATTCAGGTCTGACGAGTTTGCCGGCAGTGTATTCAAAGAAATAGAGTTCTCTCGCGGGCTTCACGACTATGCCTTCAGGCCTTTTGTCTTCGCTCAGAACGTAGCGCGATGTGATCTTGTCTAAGAGATCTTCCAGAGCTTCTAATGTAAATACACCTCTAGCTATCTCATCCACAAGGAAAAAACCAGATGTCCTTAAAGGCTCTGGCAATAGGTGTTTCTTCCTTAGGAGTATGTTGTAGACATCTACTTTATCATCTCTGTTTAAGAATACACCCCTACTCATATCTAAAATATCGAATAGGACAAAACGGGCAGGTACTCTGTATTTTATGGAGTGCTTATATTTGAGGTCTTCCAAGAAGAGACGGAGTGCACCGGCGCATATGCTGGTCATTTTGCCATCCATCTTTTCTTCTACGACAAGTCTTTGATTCAAAAGAAAGTTCATCTCCTCCTTTGTCAGCACTCTTTTGTGTTTGGGCCTCCAGCTATAGGGAAAGCGTTTTGGCTTCCTATACTTTTCGGTGCATAGATCAATACTTGATACTCCACGTGCTTTTTGAGTTGTCATCTGCTAGCTTGTACATAAAACAGTTTTTAAACATATCTTTGTAGGGCCACATTGGAACAGATTATACCTCCATTTTGCGCCAACCAGTTCTCTCTACTTTGTGTTATTTTATGTTATTAAGTGTATAATTTTTAAATCTTTGCACACATAAATAAACATATGCACACACAAACACACCCTATTAAGGGGAAGCAACCTGTTAGACCTGTTAGGGCAGAAAAGAAGGGTATTAATAATTCGGAAGCCTTTCGGCGCCCGCCCTTTGAAGAGGAGAGCCTTAAGTACGGGGCTGAAGGCAATATTGATGAACGAATAAAAAGGTATACTGACAGGACTGTAGAAGCCCTATTGGCGGGTGCTACAGAAAATGGCAAGGATAAGATTAGCTTTTACCCTCTCATTCAAAATGAAGAGTCCAAAGAGCTCTATTTAATGGTAGATACGGGCTATGTACTTGATGTGGCAAAGAACGCTACACAAGAGCTTGAAACCTCTCTTATCGAGGCGTTTAGGTATTTGGCAGAGAAAGCAAAAGAAAGATTTGGTATGGAAGAGGTTTACATTGTAATTACGGATAAAGTCATTGAGGAGGTATACAATAACAAAGGCCAGCTCTCGACAAATCAAAGACGTGAATTTGCAGAGGTTATAGGCAAGTCGTACCCCCATCTAAAGATTCTTAGGAGTTCTGATTTAGGTAAGTATACTGAGGAGGAATTCCAAGCTTTAAATGGCCTTCTCAGCGAGATTATGAGAAGGGCCAGCCCCCATAACAATGAGAGAGTAGGTCCGGGTGAAACATCACTCATCTACTATGCTTTAGAGCTTCAAGACCTTGGCAATTTCACAGCAGTCACGGGCGATTCTGACGTTAAGGTTCTGTCAGAGCAGATGGATGAGGTAAAGAAAAGATGGGCTTCTGTTTCCGAAGAGCTCAGAAAGCGCACATCCATCCCATCTACCAACTAATGTTCTAGCTCCAAGACAAATTAGGCGCGATTAGGCGTGGGGTAAAAAAACAAAGGCAAGCAGCTACGCAAAAAGTAGTGATAGTAACCCGCTCTGCGATCTTTCTCGTTTCTCTTTCTTCTATTCTCATCCCTTCATGAACTTCTGTATGACGCACTTCGCCGCTTTTATGGGCTCTCTCATCTTTATAATACCTCTCCAGATGACATCTGGCAAAAGCACGCGAAGACCGCCATGGATGCCATAACTCTCGAGAAAGAGCTCTTTGTACATTCTCTTTTCTTCCTTCGTGGGCCTAACGCTTTTTTGTAATACAGTTCTACCCTTGCTGTCCGTGATTGTGTAGTGCCAGCTTTCTATGTTTACGTATTCTTTGCCTTCGTTGTAGTCGTGCCATGCCTTGAATACGTCCTCAACAGTTTTTATTTCTCTTTCTGACGTTATGACTGTGAAGGCTCTTGCAAGATTGTTTATAGTGGGATTGGTAATGCTAAATACGTCGTACCAGTGTGTATCAGACTCGCCTATTTTAGCTAGAGTGTACTTTCCACCTTTGGCAGGCGAAGCGTCCTTCACAAGCTTTTCAGCTACAGCTAGGTTTAATGTGTTGTTTGTGACAACGAAGCCGTATTTTTCGGCCTTTTCACCAAAGTATTCTGCAACCGCTTCCTTTGCATATGCCTTAAATTCGGCGGCGTTTTCTACTTGCTTCTTACGCCAAGCGGCTAGCCTATCCATGGCTGCTTTATCATGCTTGTCTGCAGTTGAGCAAGAGGCCAGAGGCTTGAATGAGTTCTTGCCTTCCTCGAGCGTGGCGTTGTAGTTTGCTATGCCGTTCACTATACCCTTCTTTAGGAACTCTAAGACGCGTTTTAAGGACGTTTCGCCTATACGCATTCTGTCCGCTATGCCCACAGCTGGAAGCTGCATACTGCAGAAGGGGTGGGCCATGTGTATGAGCACTTTTTTGCCGTACTTCTTACGTATCTCAGCTAACTTTTCAAAGAGCTCCATTCCTTTAGAACTGAAAGGCGCGTACTTGAAGTCTCTATTATCCATCATCGTTTGTATTTCTCTGCCAATCTCTTCATTCTCGAAGTGAATAAGTATATGCGGACCATTCATGTGCCTAACAATCTTGTCCTTCCATTCTTTGCCTGTGATTCTCTTGTATTTGTCGTACAATGCTTTCAAGTCTTCTTCGTCAAAGCGATCCTTTTGAGGGCATGTGAAGTATATGCGGTTCTCTTTGCTTATGCCGAATTTTTTGTAATGCTTGTGTAGGGCTTTGTTCATTCTCTCGAGTAGGGGCGCGACATCTTCTATACCATAGTCATAGACAGGCATTGTGGCTTCTGTGCCCGCTACTACTATTATGCCGAGCTCCTCGCCTATGCGCTTCATCTGTTCATACATTTTGTCGAAGAAGTGGTTGTGTGAAGAGAAAGACATGATATCTATGTTGTAGAGCGCCGCATGGAGAAGCGCATCGACGTAGTGGTGCATGCCGTCGTCGAGTGGGCCGTTGTTGAACTTGCCTCTCCCATCTTTAACTTTACCCTCTTCGAGGTCTATGAGTCTGTATGTCTCGCCAAACATAGCTATGCCATCTTTTTCAACGATCTCTGTGTAAAAGCCCGTATGGTTATGCAGCGAAGCAAAGTAGTCGTTGACTGCTTTTTTGGCAGAGAGCTCTGCTATGTCTTCTACAACCTTTTTTATCTCTTTGGCTAGGGTTGTTTCGTCGTTTATCTTTGAGGTGTCTATAGTCCTTATTCTAAGCACTTCGTTCCTTGACCTTTTAGCTCTTTCTTCGGGCCTTTCGGGGTTGAGGTATGTGATGACGAGTTTACCGCCGTCAACGCCGGCAGAAACAGAGTAGTTTGAGCTTGCATTTCTTCTTAAAATCGTGAAGGTGTCGATGTCCACGCCCACGTCGCGCTTAAGGTATCTTAAAAAAGCTTTTGTGAACTCGATGTTTCTTTCTTCAAAATCCGCATAAGTTTCAAGCTGCTTTTTGAACATCTCGAGCGCTTCTCTGGCGCGCTTGCCGACCCTGTATCCGCGGGCTGTGCTAAAGGCTGTGCCAATAGCACTTTCTATTGCCATATTTATATATGTTGGTGGATATGTTTAAAAATGACTACCTTGGCTTTTAAAAGCTTCTTTGCCAGCCATGTTATGGCTTTCCGCGATGTCTCTGCTGATTACGGCGCTTTTTTGGCTGCAGCCGAAGGCTTAGCATTGTCAGCTGGCAAGATGCTTAGGGAGGGCTTTTATAGCCACGTCAAAGCCGCTTTTAAAGCAGATAACTCCGTTGTTACAGAGCTCGACGTCAAAGTGGAAACGTTTCTAAAGGAGCGCCTCTTAGCTTTATTTCCAGAGCATGATGTGCTTGGGGAAGAAAAGGGCAGCGAAGGCAATGAGGGGGCGGAGTTCCGCTGGGTTATAGATCCTCTCGATGGCACAAACAACTTCTCGCGGCATATACCCTTCTTTAACGTCTCCATAGCTTTGGAAAAGCGGCTCGATAGCGCAAATGACAGTCCAGAAGATAAAGGTGCAAGCGAAGGATGGGAGGTTGTTGTAGGCGCTGTTTACAACCCCCTTTTAGATGAGCTCTTCTCAGCTGTTAAAGGCAGGGGCGCTTTTTTTAACGGCATAGCCTTCAAGCAGCCTTTGCCCAACGAGGAAGGGCGGCGCTTTTTTGGCTTTTGCCACGGCCGAACAGAAGCTGTTGTTGAGAGGGTTTTGCGCATCTTTTCTTACTACAAGAAGAGAGAAGCAGATATACGCAAGTTCGGCAGCGCGGCCTTAGAGATTAGCTATGTCGCTAGAGGACATTTAGACGCGTTCGTAGGCTATGGGCTTAAGCTGTGGGACTTTAGGGCAGCGGAGCTCATAGCTAGAGAAAGTGGCACCATGGCGAAGCCCGAGTCCTACGAGGGCGAGCCCTTCATTCTCGTGGCGCATCTCTCTATTTATGGTGGGCTTTATGAGGAGGTTATTCATTTATTAGAGAAAGGCTGACAGATTGAAGATAACTTGTGTAAATGACTAACTTGTCTAACTTGCGTCTAACTTGTCCAATGTAACCTTAATATGATAAAAGCAATCCCTCTACAATTGCAATCTTCATTTTTCATCACCCCATTCCTTTAAAACCATTTTCACACACAATTGTTGTATGCAGAAGGAAAAGGGCAAGCAAAGCAGAGCTAAAAACAAAGAAAAAAAAGCTGCAAGCAGTCCTATAATGAGAGAGCCCCTTTTGGCAGGAAATTTCTGTTACGCTTCATTTGGCGTCGCATATTATGAAAAGGCACGTGTCATCCCCCTTCTTATGCGTCGTTTTAAGTCTATTGTAGAAGAAGGCAAGAGGCCCTCTCTTCTTAGCATAGGGTCTGGCGATGCTCTTGTCGAGGCTCATATTAAGCAGAAATTCGACAAGTATGCGCAAAAGAAAGGCAGAAAAGCTCTTGATGTACTCCTTTTAGATAAATACGCCGTGCCTTTACATCCCTCTGCCACTTCATTTGAGCGCCTAATCCACGACGCGCTCGTCTTGCCGTGGCCTATATCTGCAGAGAGGCGCTTCTCAGCTGTCGTGTTTTTCGAGTCTTTTGGTGTTAGCCTCCCATTTTTCTACAAAGAGGCAAGGGACGAGCTTTTTTGGCAAACTCTTCCTGATGGTACATTTCACAAGGCTATAAGAGAAAGCTTGGCTTTTATTGGCATATTAGCTGTGCTTAAGGAGGCCATAGGCCATTTGGAAAACAGTGGTTTTCTTGTCTTTGATACGTCGTGGATGCGGCCAGAAGAGTTTGATGTCCTTTGCTCTCAGCTTAGGCTTCTGCCGCGCGTTAGAGACATTGGCTTAATAGAGCCTACATGGAAACGGGTTGCACTTCTCCAGCCTTTTGCATTCGTCTCTTTAGACTCCTGAAGTACACTTATATAGTTGGATATAGTTGGCATAAAATAAAATTGGGGAATAGGGGCAGCAAAGAGCGGCTACCTATAACCTATGGGCTTTTAAATCTTACTCGACACTAAAGGCCTATTAGGAACCCATTAGAAGCAAGTGCGCGCATACCTCTCGAGCATACATCTCCAGTTTTTACTTGTCCTTTGATTTGTCCTTTGTGGGGCCATGGTGTAATCTGGCAGCACGACAGGCTCCAGATAACAGAAGAAACCTGTCGGTCGGGGTTCAAATCCCTGTGGCCCCACTCTTCCTTTTAAGCGCATTTTTAAAGATATATAAAGATATAGCATCATTAAGCAGCATTTAACATTACTTGGTGTGCTTGCATATATGTCTATGTGCTTAGGAATAAATAGAGCGGTGAGAAAATGAAAAAAGATGCTTTGTTTATAGCTGCTTTTTTGTTGTCGGCAAGTTTTCTTTTAGCTGGCTGCTTTAATTTGGGCAATTCACCAAATGCACCATTGAATTCCAGCGGCGCACAGCAACCTGTCACTATAGTGCAGGCAAACAACTCTCCGGCAACTTCCTCTTCTAATTCAGGCGGCGCTGCTTCTCAGACAAGTTCTCAAGAACAAACGGGAGCAGCCTTGCCAAACATCTATAACTTGCCAACGCAGGATATATATGGGGCTGAACCTGTATATCCGAATGAGACACGCGACTTTATCCTCTTTGGAGATAAGCCCGCTCCTCTCAACAGCACCGATGGCTATTATTTCGGCCACACGAACTTCCCGGGCTATATTCAAGGCTTCTACGTATACAATCTCACTTATGTTTCTTTCTGCTGCTTGAATCGGAGCATCTATGTACAAAGAGGCTTGCTTTACATAAAGTCAACTGGCGAACCTTGTAAGTGTCTTTCAGGCCATAACTTACTGTTCTTCACGACGAAGCCCCTCAAAGGCGCCCGCGTATTGACGCCAGTGGGTCAAAAAGTCTTGCCAGCTCTTGGGCATCTTGCTTTTTGCCACACAGACGAAGATTGCATCAATGCCTTTAGTTGTTGCCATCAGGGCTCGCAGCCGTGCATTTCCTACTTCCTTAAACATCTCTTGCCTCAAACATCTTGCAAAGGCATATACTGCACACAGGAATGCAGACCATGCAATCACTGCAAGTGCGTAAACGAAGCCTGCGAGTCTGATATGGTAGGTGGCTGCTGCTAGTCGGAGCAACTAACTAGTTAGTATCAGAGTATATGTTATATTACCTCTCCATTTGCTGTTGTTCCTCTCGCTTTGCCCATGCTTTATTAAACCTTTGGCTAGAAAGGTAGGCATGGTCGAGGTAAGCGAACTGCTTAAGCCAGATACTGTTATAGCTGTTGTGGGTGCTAGCAGACATAAAGAAAAGTATGGCTATAAAGTGTATGCCCAACTGTTAAAAGAAGAGTATGAGGCTTATCCTATCAATCCCAACGCCGACGAAATAGATGGACACAAGGTTTATCATTCCTTGGCTGAGCTACCCAAAAAAACAGATCTTGTCATTACTGTAGTGCCACCAGCTGTTACTGAAAAGCTCCTCCCAGAGGTTAAAAAAGAAGGCATTCGCTACGTGTGGATGCAGCCAGGCAGCGAGAGCGGCAAAGCACTTCAGATGTGTAAAGAGCTGGGTCTAGAATGCATCCATGATCTTTGTTACATACAAAATGGCCTGAAGGTGGAGTTTAGCGTTTAGTTTAGATCATGACCTCTCATTTAAGACCTCTCTTTTTGAGTGCGTATACCGTGCATGTTAAAGCAAAATATTACAAAAGCTTTAGAGTCAAGCTATTGTCCGACAATCCAATAGGGCATGTAATGCTTAATCTTTCTCCACTTATTCTTAACTCTTTCTTCGATTATTATGCCAAGATCTGTTGCGGAATCGCTGAAATAAGCCTTTATTTTGAGCATTCTATTAGGGATTTTACTAGATGTGAGTGTGAAGATGAGCTCTCCATCCTTGTTTATCTCAAATAAAATGGAATTCTCTAAATAGTCTCTAGGGATTTCATAGTGTCCAATCCGCATTCCAGTCAGAAGCGCCTTTACCTTGCGACGGACCCATGGAAAATATCCCTTTTGTGCTGAAGGGAGTGCATAGCTAACAAGCTCTACAGGCTTGTTATTTAAGAAATAGCTCTCTGACTTTCTGGTATATACAATTTTTAATTTCACAGGTGTTTTCT
>WAMF01000006.1 GCA_015522475.1 Microcaldota archaeon | reverse complement strand
TGAATATGACGAGGGTAAGACAGCTCATCCCCTTTTTGAACAACATACTCATACGAAACAACCCCAATCTAACAGAGCAAGAAAGAAGGGCCCTCTACAAGCTTAGTATGAAGCGTTGGGGAAAGATGTAGTAAAAAATGTAGCAATTTAGTCGATGTAAGCAACGAGAACTAGTGCTGTTTTTAAAATGTTGGGCCAAAAGTTGTGGGTTATGGAAAGTGTCACTTCACGTAAATGGCTGCGCATAGCCCGAAAGAGCACAAAAACGCTGCGCAGACGAGCCATTCAAATAAGGGCAGTATTCGAAGAGAATGAGCTCGCCCATGAGCTGCACAAAGCTGCAAAAAAGCTTAGCCTAACTGAGCGCCTCTTCTTGCCTAGATACGCCCTGCCCATGGTAGGCCAAATGAAGAGAGAAGCAGCTGGAAAGGATATTCTCCGCCTAAAGTTTCTTGCCTATTATCTTAAGAGAGCAACACGTATAGCCTTAGGTTTAACTGTAGGGTTGATCAGTGGGACTATTGCCCTTTCACTATTCAACGACCCCGAGAGCGTACGGAATTGGTTCTCACACCTTAACCTAGAAGGTTTGCTTATATGGGGTGTTGCAGGTATTCCTCTCTCAGCTGTAGGATACAGCCTTTTTGAAGCGTTTTTCGAAGGCATAGAGAAAGAGCATGAAGAAGTAATGGTTGTGATGAATCGATTTAAGGCAACGGTGACACGGAACTTAAAGAACCTCATGTATACAAGGGATATTGAAGAAAAAGAAAGGGAGAAAAAAGAAAAGGCCGTCGTTGCTTCAGCTCTCCTTTTGGAAAGTGCCTTAGAGCGAAAGGCAAAGATCCTCATTGAAGAGCTAGCCCTTTTAGATGCTGCAACACATATGCTCGAAGGGATTGAAGGGCGTACGGGGCGCATGTAGAAAAGCGTGCAAGTGCAGCAGCACAAATAAAACAGCACAAGTAAGCATAAAAATGTTGCTGGTTAAAGTATATGTTAAAGTGACAAATGGAGTATAACGTGTATAATGCATTAAGTATAATGCACTGAAGAATGCACTGAAGATGTAAGATATGGAAGTAGGAAAGTATATTTGATATATTAGTAGGGGATCTTAATGGCACGACATTCGAATGGGCTCACACATACGCAGAACGTACAAAGAGGCAAACAGAAACAACAAAATCAACAGGATGTCCTTAGACACCTTGCAGTGTATGCAGCGGTGCTAATCGGCTTTTTATTCTTGATGTCTCTCAGTGGTTGTTTGGGAAGCACATGGCAACACCAGCTAGATGACTTTCAAAAAAAGGCCATCTCTGGTCTCTCCCTGCCCGACTATATTACAAGCATAAAGCCTAAAGGCGAAAACACTGTTTGTGGCGTCTTCGCATGCAACTCCTCTTATGGTGACCTTGTCCTCGACGGAGCAAACTGCTCAATATATACTTTTCCAGCAAATAAAACGGGTATAGAGGCATTCAACAAAGCCGTCGTGAATGACACGCTCTATGTCAGGCACTTAGGTATAGGAGGCGGGCCAACGCTCCTCGACTTCAACGAAGGCAACGTCTACTGTAACAACTCCTATCAATATGCATTGATTACAATCTATGCCCAAAATGGACGCTATGTCATACCCCCTTATCTCAACGAGACTGTAAGATGCCTCCAGGGCAACGGTGTTATTCCTGTGCTTCTCCTCTACAATAAAGAGGGTGAGCTCCCTTCCGGTTACGTTCATCCCCCTCAGAAAGACAATGCATTTTTTGTAGGGCAGGCAGTAGCTGGCACTGGCCCCGTAATTGTAGCTACAGAATTAAATGTAGCTAGGGACAAAGCAGATTTCGAAGCCGCCTACAAAGAAGCAAAGAAGATAAAGCAAGCATGTAAAAATTGCCTCGTATTCTTTTCGCTGACGCTGAGCGAGCTTAACAAGACGAACTTCTCTGCCATGCTAGAGCCAGACTATTACAACTTTGGAGCGTTGCTCAACAAGAGCGACTTCAACACAACCATCGACGGCATAGGTTTTGGCATAGACAGCAGGTTTTCAAAGGCGGGCAATGGCCTAGACATATTCACAGAAGAAGCTCTGCCCCTTCTTAGCTTCATAAACATGGTTACCGGTAAGCCCCTCTTCATATAC
>WAMF01000005.1 GCA_015522475.1 Microcaldota archaeon | reverse complement strand
TCTCAGAATATAACGACACAACAGACGAAGGCGAGATCTATACCAACTATGATGTGGAGGTGTATACGTTAATAGGACAGAACAAGATCGAAGATAGAAGCTACACCAACTTGGATCTCTTAAAGAACGTATCTGATTTCGATTTAAATACTGATTGTGATTGGATGATTATTTCCAACGATTTGGAAGAAGGAAGCAGAGGGGATTTGGAGACATATCTTGAAGAAGAAATAGACTATACTGAGTGCCAACCCGTGCCATACAACGCGACCCTCTTCAAAGTAAATGGGAAGATTTGCTCAGATGAAGACATATGATGAAGAAAAGATGAAGGAAAGATCTTAGGTGGGTCTAAGAAGGGTCAGAAAATTGAAAAGAAGAATGGAAAAGTTAACTGGTTTACTGGTTTATTAGCTGTGTGGCTGGCAATCGTTCAATCTAAATCTTGCCCAACTTACCTAATCAATTACCCAATTACTTGAGTTTGTTGGTCTTAATTCTCATAGCAGGAGTATGTTTTGAAGAGCTTACAAACCTCTTATACAAAAAGCTCCTCCACTTATCAATAAGCTCTTCTTTCTCTTCAGAGGAAAGTGGTTTCACTAATTTATAAGACAAGACGCGACCTTTATTTAACCACACCTCCTTAGCTTGATATGCAGTCCATTTGCCTTTAATTTTATCAATTACATAGACGTCATCAGTCTTAAAAGGAATGAATAAATCCGAGCGTATTATAACAAAGCCCTGCTTGCCCTCAATATCGCCTATAATATACCTTGCGCCTCCACGAACAGTGCCTTCCACTCTCTCAATAGAGGGATTATCTCTTAACGGCTTCTCGAGGGATCTATTTGCCCAATACGTCGTCCCAATGTTCATTAGATAGGTTAACACAAAAATTGTGGGAATAGCTATGGTGGACTCTTGAATGTACGCCCAATGCTCCTCTAGATAAGCCTCAAACGCCTCCACTTTTTCATTAACCCATCTTCTAACTAAATCATATGCCTTGTAATAAATTTTGGATGTTTTGGTTTCGGATTGCATGAAAAGAAGTGATGAGAAAGGTTTAAAAGATGTGGAGTTGTGTCGCTCGTCAGGTACTAAAAAGTTCCCAATTTTAAACTTATTATTACTGTCCATTACTTACATATTTGCCTGTATGTATTCGCGGCTTCATTCATTACCCCCTTCCCTTTCTATCTCTCTTTTTTACCCCTTCCTTGCTCTCTTCCACACGCCGTATATAGTTGAGCAAGCTTTTCATAGCTCTTCCCGCTTCACTCTCCTTTAGCTTGCCCCTAGCCTTGCCTTCTTCAAGCGCTTCCTCAAGAAGGGCTATGTTTTCGTCGTAGAGCTTCCTATCCACAGGGTAGGGGATACCATCCTTGCCTCCATGGGCATAGCTGAATTTAACAGGGTCTCGCCAATCTACCTCCTCGCCGTACAGAAGAAGAGCCATAAGAGCTAAAGCACGGACTTTCTTGGGACCAAAGCCCTCAAAGAGTAGAACTTCGTCGTATGTTTTGGGTTGATATTCGTAAAGGGCCTTTAAAATTCCGATGTCACGCTTTGAGAGGTCTTCAAGAAGGATATAATGCCGCTTAGGCAGGGCAGGTGTAGCGAGCGTAGAAGATGAGGGAGGAAATGGAGAAGAAGCAGATGAAAGAAGAGAGCCCTGAAGACGTTGAGAAGGATTTGAGCTTAGATAAGCGTCCAGGGTTCTCTGTCGCTTATCCCTTTTTAGCTCAGCCCTTAGGACGTTCCACTCTTTGACGATGTTGCCATCTCTAGCCAAATCAACCATTGTATGTCTTAAGCTACTTGTAAGGGGGCTTGCTGTGTTAAGCACTTCTCCCTCGACGTGGATATAGCCAGCTATATTTTCGTCTCCAGAGTAAGGCTCAAACGATGCGTGCCAATGATAGCGTCGGGCGTAGCCCCTTGCTTCATTCATGCCCTGATCTATAACGACAAAATCCTTTCCGGCTTTAACCAGCGAAGCAAAATAAAGGTTATAACCATCGTCGATGGCTTTGCCAAAGAATGAGTGGGCCAATCTAGCCTGCTTTATGAGCTCTTCGCCTTCTGAATCCTCTAAAGACAGAGCCTCACGCGAAAGCTTGCCTTTTCCACCGTATATGCGAATAGTATCGCCTTTGTAGCCTTCCCTCAGCGCAGCTATGGCTGTCGTCGTCGTTCCAGAGCTATGCCAATCGAAGCCCAAAACAAGGGCAAAAGCTTGGAACCACATGGGATTGGCAAGCCTCTCTAGGAAAAAGCGCTCGCCTTTCTCTTCTATAAGCCATTCTGCTATTATACCAGCTAACCGCCTCATACGCGAAAATAGCCAATAGGGGGCTTTCCCAGTATGAAGGGGCAAATCAAGGGCTTTCACATACATACAAGGCAAAGACAGATTAAAAGCCTTTCTGCTCAAGCGTCTTTTCCAGGCGGTTTAAAGTCTTTAAATAAGCCGCCTTCGTTCTTACATGCTTGCACTCAGAAAGCAGATCTATGACTGCTTTCCACTTTCTAACAAGACCTATAAGAGCATTTACACGAGCCTCACCATAAAGGCCTTGAGCCGCTAGACATGCTCGCTCTTTGATGAGACTATTTGGGTCCTTAACTTGCCTAAATAGCGCCTGCCATTTCTTGGCGCTCATATTAAGCCAACTCTCTCTATAACAGGGCGTAAACAGCGTAGAATAGATTGTAGAAAGCGCTTCCTTGTACTTGTTCTCAGACTTGTCAGAGGGCGAGCTAAGGAGGTTATCTGCCATGTCTGCCAATTTTATGACTGTAGATGTATAATCCTCGAGTAAGGAGTATATATAACGAATATATAGGTCTTCACGACTGGCTTGCACTTTTAGATGGTGTTTTTTCCTAATTTCATCCTCATCAAAAGAAAGGCGCTTCACTCTCATAAGAATTCTCTCGCCAAATGTGGTAGAAAGTTCAGCTTCAACAAACCACCTATCTTCAGCGTCTTCGAGCACGTCGTGGAGTAAAGCTGCTGATACAATGTCATCCATGGATGAAGATTTTTCTCTAGCCTCACTGTGCTGCTTTAATAACATATAAACTGCTGCACCCACACGTATGGGGTGAACAGCATAAGGCACTTTACCCTCTTCAAACATGTCGAGCCTTTCTCTAAGCCTGTACTTGCCTACATAGAACGCTACAACATAGTCATATGCGGTTTCAAGGGGTTTTTTAGATAACCGCGCCAAGAACGCCTCCGGCAAGAGAAGAAGCCACTTATCAAAGCCCTTTATTCTGGCAGCCTCCCCTTGCATTAGATGCTTCACATAGTCCTTCTTCGTCTTTATGTCTTGAAGATT
>WAMF01000004.1 GCA_015522475.1 Microcaldota archaeon | reverse complement strand
ATATATTAAAGGAGGAGTGGACATCTGCAGGAGACCTTATTGTCATGCTTGAGTTGCCTGCAGGCCTACAGGGAGAGCTCTTTGACAAGCTCGGAAAGGCTACACACGGCGAGGTGCAGACGAAGATTTTGAGTGAGCAAGGAAAGTAGTGAAAAATAGAGGGAGATACGAGAAGATAGAGAGCAAGAGAGAGCAAGGCAAAAAAGGCTGAGAATGAAGGCTGGAAATGTTGAAGGATGTATCTATAGTAATGCTTAGGCAGAGATGTAAAAGAACGCGTTCTAGCAATTTACAGGCCTTGAAAAGCGCAAATGGACTTTCAGAAAAGCCCTACATACACCTATATACAACGTCGTGTATATGATGCTCATGTTAAGAGCCTATAAAAAAAGAAATGCACAGAAAGATGCATAAATATATGAGGTGAAAGAATGGAAAAAAAGGTATATTTGCCCGGCGACGAGTTGCCAAAGGGTACGCGATACAACCCTGCTATAGCTCGTCGTGAAGGTGGCAAGGTTTACACAACAGTAGTGGGAACTGTAGAGAAAGGCACGTTTGTCCCCTATGAGATGGCATATGTGCCCCAAGGTGGCGAAACAATTATTGGCGTCATATATGACAAAAAGCCATCTGCCTACTTTGTGGACACAGCGACGGCCTACAATGGTCTTCTCTTAAGCAGAGAGCTGAGAAGTACATCTCTAGACGTGGGCGATGTTATCTCGGCTAAGATCTCGCGCATAGAAGGCACGGACTTTATACTATCCTACCCGCGCGTTCTTAGAGGGGGCAAAATACTTCGTGTGCCTTCTTCAAAAGTACCAAGGATTATAGGTAAGGGTGCAAGCATGGTCAATCTCATAAAAGAGCTAACAAACACGGAAATCTTCGTCGGAGCCAATGGCTACATATGGATAAAGGGTGAAAACGTAGACAAAGCTATAAAGGCCATTCACTACATCGTAAGAAGGGCACACTTACATGGCCTTACTGACGACATAAAAGCCATGCTAGAATCTGGCAAAAAAGGAAAAGCAAAGCCAAAGAGAGAAAAGCCTAGCTTAGAAGGACAAGCTCCAAGCAGAAAAGCTCAAAAGGCTCGAAGAGAACAGCCAAATGAGGGTGGCGAAACAGCATAGGAACAGCATAAAGGGTATGAGGATATACGGTAAGGATAAGATAAGAATTGCATAAGAAGAGGTGAAAAAATGGGTGGAGATTTGGATATAAAGCTTATAGTCGACGGAAAGAGACTCGACGGCAGAAGCTTTGATGAGTTTAGAAAGCCTCTTAAGTTAGAGGTTGGTGTTCTAAGAGAGGCAGATGGCTCTGCTTATATTGAGTGGGGCATGAACAAAATCATAGTAGGTGTGTTTGGGCCTAGAGAAGCCATTCCAAAACATCTAGCAGACCCTGATAAAGCCCGAATACGCTGCACATACACAATGAGCACGTTTGCCAGCTTAGAAGAGCACGGCAGAATGGGCCCCAATAGGCGCGCCATCGAGATAGGCAAGGTTGTGAGAGAAGCGCTCGAAAACGTCGTCATGGTGGAAAAGTTCCCTTCAACCATAATAGACGTGCACATGATTGTACTGCAAGCAGAGGGCGGCACAAGGGTCGCTTCGCTAACAGCAGCGGCTGCAGCCCTAATCAACGCGGGCATCCCCATGAGAGAGCCCATCGTAGGCGTAGCGGCTGGCAAAGCAGGTGGTGAAGTCCTCTTAGATATAGGAAAGGCAGAAGACAACTATGGGCAAGCAGACGTGCCCATGGCATTCACAAAGAGCGGCGACATCGTGCTTTTGCAGATGGATGGAAAGCTCACAAGAGAGGAGTTGGCAAAAGCCATAGACATGGTTGAAAAAGGCTCAAAGAAGCTCTTCAAGCTTCAAGAGAAAGCCTTTGAAAAGGAATATGCAGAGCCCATAGGCAGAAAACTCAGCTTGCTAGAAGAGGAAAGCAAGGTGGACATTCACTCACTCTGAGGTGGAAGTATGAGTAAATTCAGTGTACTATCAAAGGTAAGGAAGGAGTTCATCTCTTCGTTCCTAAGCAAAGGGAAGCGTATAGATGGTAGGGAGTTTTTGGAATACAGACCTATAGAAGTCGAGGCCAACGTCGTCGAGACTGCTGAGGGATCAGCCCTCGTCAGGCTAGGCACAACGCAGATTATAGCGGGCCTTAAAGTAGACATCGTAGAGCCCTTCCCTCAGGAACCCAACAGCGCCGTGCTTATAACAAACGCTGAGCTCTTGCCTCTAGCTTCAGAAAACTTCGAACCCGGCCCGCCAGACGAGCGCACAATAGAGTTTGCGAGAGTCGTAGACAGAGGTATAAGGAGTGCCGAGTTAATAGACCTATCAAAGTACGTCATAGAAGAGGGCAGTAAGGTTATAGGCTTCTTTGTCGATCTCTACGTGCTTGACTATGGTGGTAACCTATTCGACGCTGGAACATTGGCAGCGGCCCTAGCTCTAAAAACAGCTCGCATGCCAAAAATAGAGAATGACGAGCTCATAAGGGCTGAATATACAGGCAGCTTGGACATAGACCTAAAAAACCTGCCCACAAGCACAACTTTTTCCAAGATAGACGACAACATCATATTAGATCCCAACGCCGACGAAGAGATGGCCTCTGACGTGCAACTCGTCGTAAATGTAACAGATGAGCATGTAGTAGCCATGCAGAAGCGCGGAACAGGCAGTTTTAAAAAGAGTGAGGTACTAAACATGGTGGATATTGCCTTCGAAAAACGCAAGAAGCTCATAGAATATGCTAAGAAGGTGTGAAACGGAAACTCATCAATATAAAAAAGCGCGCTATACGACAGAAATAGAAGGCAAAGAAGATAAGGAGGGGAATAGGATGGTTATGCGAACACCAAGGTACGGGAGGAAAATAAGGAAAAAGTACATAAACGCTCTTAAAAAGTCCAAATCGAGGCACGTCTGCCCGAAGTGTGGCAAGAGGTCCTTGAAGAGGGTTGGATTTGCCATATTCGTCTGCAAGAGCTGCGGAGCAGTAGTTGCGGGAGGGGCTTATGAGCCCACAACAGAAGCGGGTAGAGCAGCACTCCGTATAATAAATAGTCTAAAAGCCTCTAAGAAGGAGGCTTAAAGCAACTTAGAGACTTAGGAAGAGAAGGCTCGGATATAGGAATGAAGAAGTAAGGTGAAAATATGCCTATTTATAGAATATGGCCAACAGGCGAGAAGATTGAGATTGAGAGCCTAAAGGAATACAACCTGCCCTTTTCGGGCGCAAAAGTTATTATGAAGGAAAAGCCGCCAGTGGCAAGGGAAGTTTCCACAGACTGAATAAACTGAAGACGTGGCACAAGCCATGATTCACTCGCTTTGCCTATTTTTATTGTAATAGTTTATTGTAATGGGT
>WAMF01000003.1 GCA_015522475.1 Microcaldota archaeon | reverse complement strand
TTTTCTTGCTTGCCTTCTTAACAGGCTTTCTTTTCTGAACAGGCTTTTTTGCTTGCTTTGTTCGCTTTACTTGCGCCTTCTTTTTAGTTTTTTTGACAACCCTTTTCGTGGGTTTTTTAGCAGTCCGCGCTGCCTTTCTTTTTTTAGTAGCCATACGTGCACCTCCACAAATATCCACTTTCACCCTCTGTAAAGAGCTATTATATTAGCGAAGGATAGGTTTATAAAGCTTTCTATTGATGCTTCACACTTCTTGTAACAAAACAGTTTAATTGTTGCTTATGCCTTTTCCAATTCTATGAATTCTAGGTTAACCTTAGACTATTTTCATCAGGTTTTATCTTTCTTTAATGGCCAATGCCAGCCATACCCATGAATCCCGTTAGGAACATGAGAGATATGTAGAATACTATAAACGACGTAAACCAGACAAGAAGAGCATACTTGAGTCCAAATATAATGCGCCCTTTTCTCAACACACCTATGAGCGCTGCAGTGAGAAGGCCTGAGAGAAGCATATATATGAAGATGGATGGGAGAAGATAGCTTAGATGAAGAGTTATTTTTGGCTGCATGCCTATAGTTATTACAGCATTTGTTGTCCCGTGCTGGATGTTTGCCGCTTCTACCAAGTGTTGAGAGAAAAGTATGTACGTGTAGGCCAGCGAGAGAAGGAAGGGCATTATGACTGCTGAAATCATACCCAAGAAAATCATGTAATTCGTTGTGCGTTGCTTCAGCTCCTTTTTTAGAAAGAGAATGTCTCTTAAGTAATCGGCGTACGACTCTAGTAGTTCGACAATCTTGCCACCAGATATTACGGCCCTTTTAAAAAATGTGGCAAAGCTTCTTATGTATTCTGAGTCTATGCGTTCTGCCATCGAGCTGAATGCGACGCTTATCATGCCTGTTGTAATAGCTTTTTCATAGGCTTTTCGTGCCTCTTTCCCCAATATGCCAAACTCCTTTGTCTTTGCAGAGAGGAAAAACGCTTGCACGGGTGTCATTCCCCCTCTTATAACAGATGCTATGTTATAGAGAAAGTCTGGGAACTCAGATTCAGCTCTCTCCACACGTATCGCCGACAACATGGTTATATGAAGGTAGAAGATTAAGGGAATTGTGAATAGCATAAGAACAGCAAGTCCCCAAAAAATAGACGTGAGTTTCAGCGTTAAGCTTTGGAAGGTTACAGAAGCAGTAGGAGCATATGTTTGCACGACGAGCGTGCTTAATCCAAATACAGCAGTAAGTAATAGGGTGAGGACAATGATTCTACCAACCCATATCTCGGGCACATCCTTTACGCCAGCGTATATCAACCGCTTCTCGACTTTTGCTATGAAGCTTTCTGGCAGTATATTGCCGAAGAATTTGTATATGCTCATGACATCACCGCTGGCTTGCTTGCCCTAAGATGGCCTACGAGGAATGCTTCTACAAGAAGGGAAAGACCAAGCGTTCCTACTACGAATGCATCAGATATGTTAATACCCATAACCATGCCTATGACGACGCCTGTTATGAGGAAGATAGCGGGTAAAACAGCCCCAAATAGAAGGTAGCCGAAGAGCATAATATTTGCTGATTCTAGATAACTGTGTATACTCATCTCGTGGTATTCTTTGAGTGTCTGTTCCATGCTCTTGAATACAGGCTCGACGTTGCCACCTACATGGAATGTATTGGCAAGCTGCCATAAGACATTTTTCATGAAGTCTGATTTTATGCTGGCTGCCAGCTCTTGAAGCGCCTCCTTATATGTGTAGCCTTGAGAAATCTTGCTTACAACTTCTCTAAGCTTTCTGCTTGCTACGCCGTACGAACTGCCTTCTGTAGCAGTCACAAAGGCGTCGTATAAAGTAACGCCCGACCTTAGCTGTATTATAATATCCTTCAACACAAAGCTAAGGTCTCTGTCCATCCTCTTTGTCATATCTATACGCTTTGCCCTAGGGTGTATTACGTTGAATATAATATGCATCACAAAAGTGTACAAGGCTATAGCTATGCTAATGCCCAATGCATGAGGATTTGCTCTTATTTGGTTGGTAAGTATCGTGTAAAAGAGCCATCCCACGACGAGCGCCCAGAAGACGGCGCTTAAAAACACGTTTGTTAGAAAGACTGTTGCCTTACCATCGTATTCGATGTCCCGAAGGTCGCTTTTAACAAATGGAAAAACTTGGAGCAGAAATTTTCCCAGAAACTCGAACCGCCTGATAATGCGCTTCATACGCTTCTCTGGGAATATGAGGAGCAGGCCTATATTCATTCTTTCAACCTCTGCCAGAATGCTTGCCTATCTTTGTAGTAGAGCTGCAATAAGCCCTCCAAATTTTCCATCTTCATTATGCCTTTCTTCACCATGAGCTTGAGGGTCTTTGCCCTTTCCTTCAAATCCTTGTTAATTTCTTGGTCGAGCATGCCCGAGTAAAGCATAAGCTTCTCACGGTATTTTATGGGCAACTCAACAAACTCAAAAGTGTCGTTGCGTATCTTATGGGCGTATATGGGTGAGATTTCTGCAGCTTCTTCTCTTAGAAATACTGTTGAGATTTCTAGAGTCCTTCTTATGCCTGTCTCTCTGTCTCGTCTTTGCGTTACAATCAAATCTAGAGAGTCAAGCTCCTCCTTTGGAATGTCTATAGGGGGCTCTTGGAAGCGGCGCATGGCTATAGCAGATGTATCCGCATGGAATGTTGCATAGACGCTGTGCCCCGTGTGCATAGCTTCGAACATAACGATGGCTTCTTCCCTCTTTCTGACCTCACCGACAACCATTCTGTCTGGACGCATGCGCAAACTGTTGACTAATAAATCTAGCAAGCTTACTTCGCCTAGGCCCTCTGGATTGGGTGACCGTGTTATGAGTGGAATCCAGTTTTTGTACGTCGAAGGGAAGTTAAGTTCTCTCGTGTCCTCTATAGTGATTATACGCTGCTCCGGATTTAGAAACATAAGCACGGCATTCATCATTGTCGTCTTGCCACTAGCTGTGCCTCCAACGAATATAATATTCATTTCAAGTTCAACGGCTTGCCATAGCAAAGCAGCCATGTCTGCAGATAGTGTATGGTTAGCTATAAGCATGGGCAATGTGAAGGGTTCACTGGAGAATTTTCGTATGGTTAGCGTGTTGCCTTTTACGGATATAGGGTAGAGCGTGGCATTAACTCTCTCACCCTTTATGAGATGTGCATCTAAGAGAGGATTTAATATGGTTATCTGTTTGCCAAGCCTTCTCGCTATCTTGACGGAGATGTTGTGTATGGCGTCCTCTGAGGATATAAGTATGTTTGTTTCTAGCCATCCATACACCCTGTGATATACAAGGACGGGCACTTTTGAGTTGTTTATGACAATTTCTTCTATGTGAGGATCTATGAGAAGGTATTCGAGCACATCTACGCCGTACATCTCTGCCCTTATTGTGCCCGCCAAGACACGCGCATCCTCTTCTTCGAATACAATATCTTTTAAGCCCTTTACAGATAACTTCAGCTGCCTAGAGTATATCTTTATTTTCCTATCCTCTTCTGTCATAAGCGAAGTTTCTGGAGGCAAGTGGATGGAGATCTCTTCTTTAAGCTTTTCTAAGTAAGCCGATGTGATGCTTGCGGGCTTGGGATAATCCAAGTAATAAATCTTCTTGCTGTTCTTAGTCTCGAGAATCTTAACCTTAGCAATGTATGTGCCATCTTCGTTAGATGTCCTGTATTCTTTAAGCTTCTTTCCCACGTCAGTTATCTCCGGCTCATACACATGTCTTACCTTTTTTACAAAGACACGCGGAGCTGTGAATGGTATAGGCAGGTATTCAAGCTCAACAATCTCTTCATCTTCGAGTCGTTCCATTATTCGCTCAAGTCTCCTAAGTGGGATCTCCAGATATTTTGATAAGAATGGCAACTCCACCCTTTTTCCTTCAATCTCCTCCAGCCTATCCAACTTCGTCTTTACAAGCATGATTTCAACCCCATTGCAATTTTAATTAAAGAGCATTTCATTGGCAATCTCAACCCTCGGCAACAACAATTCCCGGCGCAGCTTTATAAACATTGCCTTCTTTACTTTCAATCTCAGCTGGGAAGTAAGCTGCAAGGAATCTATTGGGATCTACTTGCACATTAAAGTGTATTTGCCCATCTGTGTTTGGGTCGTTTTGAGATGAAACCTTAAATGAATAATCATACCCATCTACGTTACCAATCTCAAAGATAACTTTTGGACCAAACGACATCCACCCGTAATTTAACTCTACTGTGTTGTGATATGTGGGATCTACATTACCATATATATGCCATAGAGATATACCATCGTCAAAATATATATCCACACTGAGATTGCCATCTTTACTATCTACACTTTTACTAGCTCCAAATAAGCTAGTTACATTATAACTTATGTTAATTCCCTCCAATCCCGTTACGTTGCTGTTTCCATAGAATGTGAATGTGAAATTATTTTTTGATGTTATTTGAGTAAAGCCCGTGTTTGTATAGAGGGGTAGATCGGAGCTACTCGTCAAGTTTGAGAAGTTAAATTGCAGAGGTAAACTCAAATTCTCTACCCACTCATCAAGTCTTTCTTCATATTGTGATAGGTTTACTGTATCTTCTGGCGTTGCTGTATCTATAGTCAAGTTCAGTTGACTATTGTTACTAGCTCTGCTTATACTAACGTTGCGAGGCATGAAGGGCCTTACATCATTCATCACATCTTGGACTAAAAAGCCTGCATTGGGATAGGGGTTAGGACAGTAGTTGTAATAGAAACCCATCAATAAAAGTAGGGAGAGTGCAGGCAGGAAAAGCACAAGTATATAAATTTGCGTTAAGAAGGCTTTGGCCATATATACACCCTAAATCCATAAACCTCTTGCCCTGACGGCGGATTTGAATCTTTTACCAAAACAGTCCTGCTTGCTACGTAGTATGCATCTGGTAAACTACTACATCCATTTTTCCATGCCTCGGATATTAAACTTAAGTTATTGGTGTTTATTTTGTAGAGCTCTCCATATGCGCAGTACTGCGCATCCACATTTTCTATGAATGTGCTAAAGTTCCCTTGGGGATTTTTAGCTATGTTCTCCAGAGTTCCGTTGTACTCTGCGGATAGGAGAAGACTTTCTGCATATATTGTGGAAGGATTGGGGGTTTGAGCTATCTTTTTTGTTGGGAGAATAGCAGTGAGCATGGCTATTAAAGTAATGCCAATAAGCACATCTAATGTATATACAAACGCCCTTCCTTTTTGCATCATTTGTTTGTGCTCCTTTGTAGCGTTTGGCAGAGTCATTTTTACACCTAATTTTATACGTTAAACCAAAACTAAGGGCTTTCAACCCATAGTTCAACATTGGCTAGTTTTCCTTCATAGACACCAATCCAGGTGTAAATAGTTATGTATTCACTGCCATTGGAGTAACCATCATCGTAATTGAATAGCTTTGTATTTTTATCGTAATAATCACGGATAAACAGCCGTATTTTAGAATCTGGCGGAATACTCAACTTGTCAAATAGCTCGCTACGGTTATTATCTAAATAGTCAACAAGCTTATTGAGCTTACTCTCGTCTATGACACCCCTCCAAAAGACCCTGCTTATACCTACATATCCCGTTTCATTAAGCGAAAGGAATTGCCAATAAAGGGGGCTTCCTCCGCTGCTTAATTCGGCAGAGAGTTCACGTGGCAATGGAAAAGCCCATCTTGGTATTAGTAAGCTTTCCATCATAAGGAAGAGCATGGAGAATAGGACTAACGCTACTATAGCATCGAAGCTATTCATGCTGGACTCACCTCCAACAAGCCCCAGCGAAGGGTTAAGTTCACAGCTGTGCTGTTTGCTGAGCCCGCACCTACCTTTTTGAATCCTACTACTGCTCTTTCCCTCAAACCGTAGTTTTCATCTCTTATGATTACTTCGCTGTTATTCACATGAATTTGCCGCCTTTTCAAAAAATGTACGCTAACAGTGCAGCCTTCTCCACATACAAGGAGTCTATTTAAGCTGTGAGACAACACAAAAGCGTCCCTCTCAAATGCTGCTTGCTCAGCTAACTTATTCAGTTCTCCAATCTTTATAGATGCTACAAGCATAATGATCAATACAATTGCTGCCAATATGGCAAATATGGTTAGAAACTCCTCACTTATCACGGGATCACCGCCGTGACAACGCCGTTAATGTTTTGGAGTTGTATCTCAGCATAACCTCCATGCGATAGCTGTTCTAAGGCAGTTCCGTTAAAAGGATAGTCGAATGTCTCTACTAGAACAGCACTGCTTGTATTGATTGCCAGTTCATTTGATGAGCTGTTGTAAAATATAAAGCTGCCGTTTATGTTGTATGGTAGCTCTACTGTAAATGTAGTCCTAGCACGTCCTCCTTGCATGTACACATTTAACCCTTGTTTGTATACAGTGTCTAAAAAAGTCCTACTTACATATGCATTGTGCTCTTCTTGTGTATTATATGTGCTTTGATAGGCTATGGCCGCAAGTATAATGGTTAACGTTAAGCTCACAGTCAGCAAAATGAGATATTCCGTCGATACTTGGCCTCGCCGACTTCTGTGCTCTGCTTGAAGGGCTTTTTCATTGAGCTCATCAAGCTCGCTTGTCATTTTTCTTTTTCCTTCAGCCCTTTGCATATTATACATCTCTACATTCCAGTCATTTTCCCTCTGCAGATATACCCTTTCTATAGCTTCTCTATCATGGGTTTCTTATTATAGAACATGATACCCTTTTTATCTATAGAAAAGTAGTGTCGGCTTTGTTTTACATACATATCTCTAGCTTTAATAATATCCATCTGGAAGATCCTCTGGCCATCTTTTATACCAATGGGTTTTATCTCTACCACTATGTCCGCTTTGAAATGAAGCATGTTGTAACCGTCTTTTGCTGAGAACATATCATCTATGACTACCGTTATCACATTGAGCTTTTCTAGCAGCTGAAAGAGCTTCTCTATTATGGCGTTTCTTTCATTTTCTCCTATATTCTCGAGAAGCGCCGTTATTGAATCTATTACGACACCTTTTATGTCGCCTTCTTCTATCATATCTACTAAGGGGCTGAGATTTGCTTTGTCTATTATTTGGCCAAATTCGAAAGGATTGTAGTACACGATCTTCAAATGTTTCTCTAGTTTTTCAACATCTTTTTTACCAACCATTGACGCGAATGCATGCAGCTCATCTACAACCTTATTCTTAGGCCTGACTAGGCTTATGTAAAGCACTTTGTCATCATGCTTAGCAGCTTTCAAGGAGAAGTACAGTGCCAATAAGCTCTTTCCTACACCCGGAAAGCCTCTAACAACTATGATGGAGCCTTTCCTTACATCTTGCCCTAAAATACAGGTATCTGAAGGAATACATCTTTTTTTTGCCCTTGGCATGTTTTGAAATTAGTATAAAGCGTTTAAAAAGGTTTCCTAACTCTGCAACTAGATGTTGACGTCAATAAAAAAGAAGAAAGGAAAAGATTAGCCCATTTATGGACAGACTAATCTCAAAGGTGTTTTGCCGACCTCTGTGTATGTAGCGCCGTCGCTTCTGTACTTGTACTGGATTTCCACGTCGAACTCTTTAACTTTTCCGCTGTCTCCTGCACCACACACTGTGCCAGCTGGGAACGTCAACGTGGTTTCTGTGCTCTCGCCACCAGCCAATTGGATGGTTGTAAAGCTTGTAGGTGCTGTTCCGTCAAGTGTCATATTTGAGATATACAAGCGGTGCGTATCTCTATTTTGCATTCTCACAGTTAAGTTATCACCACTTGGACTCCATGCCTGTAGAGCTATGGGGTTAGCCTGTGCCCAATAGGATACACTCTGGTCGACACTGGCCTTTTGAGCAAAACCTGTGAAGTTGCTCAACAACAAGATTACTATCAATGCTACGACAAGCACTGCGGCAAAAATCACCAAATACTCTGTAGACCCTTGACCCTTCATTTTATCACCATAGAGGGCTCCGCCTTAGTCTTTAAAAAGCTTTCTTTTTTTGGTGTATGTTTGCTGTCGATTGAGGCCCAAAAGCGTAAAATTGCCGTCGGATAAACAGAAAACAAATATTGTACTGAAGGCATATCTATGCCATAGAAGTAGTTGCTTATTCTTTTTCACCCATAAAATGCCAGCCGCATCTCTATTTTTATATCTCTTATATCCACTACTATAATACTATCCTCGTTATTGTGCTATTATGTGTTATGTCCTACTGTTGACTAGGTTGCTTATCCAATAGCCGGCGTCGAGCCCCCATACAAAGAGGATGTAGTAAACGTTACCGAATACAAAGCCACCTACGAGAGAAAAAAGCTTTAACCATGGCCTTGGCAGCATAAAACGACTCCAAACACGGTATTCATCTAAATAAGCGGGTATAAAGAAGAAGACGAAGATAATAAGGTCTTTCCATAGCCATACTTGAGATGAATTGTCCATCCAATAGCCCAAGTAAGGGTTGATGATGTATATAGATGCAATGACGCCGAATAAAAGGAAAATGGCTGTGTTAAAATGGGTGGGTGCGTCTACTTTGTTTCTAATAAGAGCAGCTAAGAGCGCAGCAATTAGAAGGAGGGGCACAACCAGCGTGCCTATAAACCCTACGAATGCCGCTGATGCATAGAGTGTAGCTTCCCAAAGAATGGGCAGCTCTTTCCTCCTTCCTACGTGGATGTCTGCTAGTTTTAAGGCGTAACCGAAGATAAAGAAAATTAACGCACTGCCTACACCAAGCCATGTATCTGTAGCCAAAAGATCTACGAACAGCTTCATCAAATCCTATCTCCTATAAGCTTAAACCTTGACAGGCCCTTTATCCAGCTGGATACAAAGAGAACGCCCAGCAAACCCCTAGCCAACGAGAAAACGCGCTTAATGAAGCCGCGCTTTTTTCCTCCGCGCAAAATCTCTGTAAGCCATATAAAGAAGAGCAAGTCCTTTATGCCCGCTTTTGTTGCCTTTGGGAAAGCCTTCTTTAATTTGTCAATTTCCTGCTTTACGACAGGGTCCTCTAAAAACTCCTTGAAGTTCTTCTCAGCTTCTTCTTGGTTTAATTTAGTAGGAGGGCTATATTCTACAACCATTTTTTCACCCCATGTTCATATCCATGCAGCTCTACATCCACCTTTCTTTCACATCAACTTTTACTTCCACTTTACTTCTTGTAACCTATCTTCCTTAAAAAGCTGTGCCTTTCGGCTCTTTTTGTTTCATCCTCTACACCTAATGGCGGCTCGCCGTCGATGACGGCAGCTATGCCCCTACCTTGTTCTGTTGTAGCAACTATAAATTGGACGGGGTTAGCAGTTGCGCATTCTATGCAAACAATCTCGGGCAAGAGCTTTAGCGCGTTGAGCACAGTTATGGGCCAACCCTCTTTTATGAAGAGGTAAAATGTGTGACCCGCTCCGACCCTTTTGGCTAGCTCCACAGCTTTTTTGACAAGCTCCTCGTCGTTACCCTCTGTCCTTATGAGCCTATCGCCGCTGGCTTCGTTGAACGCTAAGCCAAACTTCATATTGGGGTTGCTTCGCACGATGGCTTCATATATGTCTTCGGCTGTCATAATGAAGTGTGTCCTTCCGACAATGAGGTTCTCGCCATCTTCTGGTTTAACAGCTACAACCTCAAACGAAACCTCTGAATTTCCGGCTGCCATGATACAATTGGGCCCTATCACTTTTTAAATGTTAAAACCCAAGCCTATGCATGCCATTTTCATCATCTAGCTCTTCATCTAACCCTTCAGGTTCAAACAAGGGAATTAAGGTGCTCAAACGAGATGGCCAGCTTATACTCATCTTGCCTAAGGGTGTCTCTTCAGTCGATATAAAGGAGATAAGCGACGGTGTTTTTGCCCTTGTGTTCAATGCATATAGGACGTATAAACAAGCAGATAGGGAAGACCGCGGAGCTAGCAGATGGTATGAAGGTGAAGGAAAGTATGGCAAGAGAGAACCAGCTGGGTCGACCGAAAAAAGCTCACAGCAACGTGTCCAGAAAGGAGAGAAGGGTAAGCAGGCTGAGCAAGAAAAGGCTCTGAGGCCTCAGAAAGAGTTGCTGAAAAAGCTTTACAAGATTCCTTTCAACGACAGGGAGCTTGGTTCTCTAAAAGGCGTGCTTTCCACAGATGAAGTGGGTTTGCTGAAAGCCTTGCTTAAAGAGGGCGACATCTTCATATACAAAAAGGATGGAAAGAAGTATATAGCTGTTAAGAAATCCGTCTATCAAAAGCTGCGTGAAGAAGAACAAAGCAGTAAAGGGCCAGCTTCGTTTCCCAACTATGCCATAATGCAGCCAGAGGATGCCCGAAAACTTGCAGAACGAGCTCCTACTCTATATGCGGCTATACGCCACTTCGACGGGAAAGTTTATCTAGCCAAGAAAAACCTCTTTTTAGAGTGGAGAAAGCTCGTGGAGAAAGTGCTCAAAGAAGAAGGGCCTTTGCACGTCGAGGATTTAGCGGCTAGGACAGGCATTGAAAGCAATGCAGTTCTTGTTGTGCTTAGGCTTATGAACGAAGCCGGTGATGTTGTCGAGGTTAAAGATCACGTCTTTGCTTTGGCTTCTGACTAAGGCTGCATTTCTCTCCAGCGTGGCTCACTGTCCAATTGTTTTATAATTTTATGCTACCCATTCAATTAGAGATTAAAGGAAAGGCCATGTGCCTTTGTCTTTAAGGAGGTTTAAGGAGGTAAAAATATGATGAGCGAAATACCAACAGGGTTTGATAAAGTTAAGAGGAAGATGAAGAAGATGGGCGATGCAGAGCTTGTTAGGCTTGGCTTAATAGCTGAGCTCGACGCCATAGACTTGTATGAGCAGCTTGCAGCCAACGCTAAATCTGCGCTTGTAAAAAAGGTTTTCCTCGACATAGCCGGCGAAGAAAAGGAGCACGTCGGGGAGTTCTTGGAGCTACTCAAAGAGCTCGACTCCGAACAGGTTAAAGCGCTAGCACATGGTGCCAAAGAAGTTAAGGAAATGAAGAAGCACTGAAGGGGCACTGAGGAAGTAAAGGAAGAAGGTGGTAAAGATTAGCTGTTCTTTTTTCTCTTTTTCTTCTAATTCCTTCTTTATCAACAAACGCGTCGGGATTTTCAAACCTTGCTTTAATTGTTTGTTCATAGATAGTTTTGCCCTCTTCGTCTGTAACTACTAACCAATGACCCTGGCAAAGTCATAGTCTGTCACGTTTGGTAGAGTGTTGAGTTCTTCCGTGAATTCCATAAGTTCTTTATCCGAAGATGTGTCTAACTCCACCATCATATTGTAGGTGCCATTTGTGTATGTAATACGGTTAATAAATGCGTTTTTTTCTATATTGTTGCCACTATCTCTCTCCTTCTTTGTGAGTTTTATGAAGAAGTGGTAGCGTCTCCAACCGAACATATTCATGTTGATATTCAGCCTAAAGAGACACGTTTTGTTTATCCACTGGCTTGCTTCACTAATTTTTTTGAGGGGATATTTTAATGCCCTAGCTATGTCTATTTTTTTGCAGAAGGGATGTCTGCTCATGTATTCTAAAATATCCATCTCATCTGTAGAAGGTATCTCTTTTACAAGAAGTGGATATGTAATGTTCATTACATCCTCTGTGCGAAGCATGTGCTTTCCCACATGTTGTCTTATAAGTGCTTGGGGTTTTTTGAATGTATCTTCTTCTACAATGTTTATACTTATCTTTTCTACAATGTTTGAGAATATATCCTCTATTGTTTTCATCACTGTGAAAACCTCTTGCGCTTCCTTCACTCTCACTTCTGCGAGAAACGTCTCCTTTCCTACATATTCGTAGATGTTGTACACCTGGGGCATGAGCTTCAACCTTTCTTTTATATTATATCTTTCTTTTGCTGTCGCCTTTCCCATCGTTATTCTGAACTGAAAGAGTGTGAATCCGTAACTGGGATATGGGAGTACGATATACCCTCCTTTTAATACACCTATGCGTTTCATCCTTTCTATGTGGTGATAAATTCTTTGTTTATCCATGCGGAGCTTCCGCGCTAATTGTGTTGGCGATATTTCGCAATACTCTTCCATAGCCCGGAGGATTTTCCACGCGGTTTTTGAGATTTGCACATCTATTTTTCTACCTATTATTTTTTAACTTTTTTTAACTTTTGCCACTTTTTTGAATTTTACTTTACAAACTTCACAAAATGTTGGAAATGCACATTTTTTGTAAAAAATTATTTCTGAAAACATTTAAATAGTTTTGCAGCGCTATATTTTTGTGGTTAAAATGATGGATGAGCGTGTATTGTATGAAAAGCTCAACCAGGCCTGGAAGCAGACATGTAAGATTGTGCTTGGAGATGAGGTTGGAGAGCTAAAGGATTATGAGGAGCTACTTAAGCAACATATGGCAGGCGAGCTTATAGAAAAGCCCTCAGCCCTAAGCAGAGAAGCTGTGAGCGTGCCGGCTGAATACAAAGCCCTGCCCGTAGCTGCTTTAGAGGAGTTGGATAAGTTGAGGAGAATTAAGCTTAGTATAGATGAGATAAAGGACATTGATACCATTGTAGAAAGGCTGAGAGAAGAGTTTGTTTATGTCGGCAGCGTAGCTTTGGGAAAGAGCAACTTTGTTGAAAAG
The DNA here is from genome assembly GCA_015522475.1 of Microcaldota archaeon. Taxonomy (GTDB): domain Archaea; phylum Micrarchaeota; class Micrarchaeia; order Anstonellales; family J096; genus J096. The sequence goes on along the minus strand of WAMF01000003.1, from coordinate 142,476 downwards.
AGTAGTAAAGTTGTAGATAGTCAATACATATACAACAGCTACGACATAGCTGGCTCTAAGTATGTCGTTTATGGAGCTCATATACGTAATCAAAAATATGTGTTTAGGAGTAGGATTGGAGGTTACTCTCAGTTTGTTATACTTTCCCGAGGATATAATGGAGATGAAAGGACACTTACATCAAGGATCTTCGAAAGTATCGAATTAGAATACGTGAATGACATATACTACACAAGCAACTGCATAAATTGCAACGAGGTTTTCTTCTCCTTCTTTCAATACGGCGCTCGATACACCGTCGGCAATCTGCAGCTCAGCCCCGACAAGTATAAGCAGATAAAGGCCGCATTGCTTGAAGAGATCCGCGACAATCTTAAGGCTAAGAAACATGTAAGTCTCTTTGACTTATTCATGGATGGTACTGAGGAGAGGGAAGAGACAAAGCGCATTGTACAAGAAAAGCTCAAAGGAGAGAAGTATGAGGTCCCCTTTGATAAAAAGCCCATAGAAGAGGCGTTTACTGCCACGAGTAAACTGCTATTGGGCAAGCCGCTAGAAGGTGGTATAGATGCATACGAGAAGTGGCTCACAAAGGAAACGCCTTATTATGATTATTCACCTGTAACAAGTACATTTATGGGTTACTCTACTTATATCTCTAGGAAATTGTATAAACTTCCTATTAACGTGGAGAAAAGTTATACTACACGCATGGAAGGGGATATTATTCGTCAGATTACTCTATCAGAATCAGAAGCATCTTCACTGAGCTTCTCTAACTTGGCTGAGTTGAAGAAGAGGCTTTCAAAAATATACACCATATCTCTCCAGTTTTTAGATGATCAATCCTCAAATTACAATGATGTGGTTGTGGTAGTCTCTGCAAGGGACGTATACAAGGCACCGGTTGCTGCATTCACAAAGAGAACAGCCTTTAGCATTTATTCCCGAAGGAGTGTCTATGTGTTTGGTAGTTCTTTGGTGGTTTCCAGTGAATTTACTTTCAACGCTTACATGAGCGACGACATTAAGCGCGGCTTCGAAGTGGATAACTCCGCCCACAGCAGCGACATTTATTTCAGTCACAACTGCGAGGGCAGCTCAGATGTCATGTTTTGCTTTAATGGGAAAGGCCAAAGGAACAGCATTGGCCACAATCCTCTTGTTAGAGATAAGTATATAGAGATCAAATCTGCTCTTCTTGATCAAATCTGGCAAGAGCTTAACTCAAAGAAGGACTTTAGGTATGGTATTTATTCACTTGTCCGAGGAGAGCGTTAGTCAACTCAGCTTTTGTTTTTAAACACTTTCTCCCCATATGCAAAGGCAGGGCCCGTAGCTCAGCCTGGATAGAGCGCTCGGCTTCGGACCGAGTGGTCGGGGGTTCGAATCCCTCCGGGCTCGCTACTTTTAGCCATTTGGCTCAGTGCGCGGCCTTTTTATTTTTTTCTCTTCTTAAAAGACTACACTTTGCTACACTTTGGCAAAGGTGGAAGTTGTAAGTGGATACAATAGCGCCGTGGTAGCTCAGCCCGGTAGAGCACCCGGCTGAAGACCGGGGTGTCGGCGGTTCAAATCCGCCCCACGGCATCTCTTTTTCTGTTGGCAAGCTACGGAAGGGCTTAATTGGGCAATAGGTAAGCTCAGCTTGAAGAGGTAATAAAGAGAGGCTGAAATAAGAAATAAGGAAAATGCTTGGGGGTTTGAGGGGGCTTGATGAGCCATACAAGCACCAAGTGTGTACAGATGGTGGCCGAGCTATGAGTGCCTATCTTATTCAAATCTCGACGGTTTTTCCAATCTCTAAGACCTCGGCTTTGAAACCTTCCTCCTCGAGGGTCTGTTTAAATGCAGCGGTTTTTTCCGCATCGACATGCTCTATGAAGACGCGTTCGGGATTTTCGCTCTTTACCTCATCTATGAGCTGAGATCTGCCGACGTGGGCAGAAAAATCTAGATAGTGAACCTCATGATCTACTTTAAGCAGCTTGCCGTCTATGTCTAGCATGCTCTCTTCTAGAAGGCGCCTGCCGTTAGAACCCTTAACTTGATAACCCGTTAATATAATCTTGGATTGGGGCAAGAGGTTCTGCACGTATGAAAGCACGGGCCCGCCATCCATCATGCCAGCAGTTGTTATTATGACAGAGCTGTTTCGCATGGCTCTTTTCCTTTTCCTTGCGTTGTCGACGATTGTTACACTAGCGACATCCTTCTCAAAGGCTTCGAAGTCTTTTACATATGAGGCATATTTGAGGTAGATGCGCGTAATTTCTTTACCCATGCCGTCTACAAAAATAGGTATGTCTTTATCTCTGTCGCATATCATTTTTATGAGCTCTTGTGTCCTTCCGACGGCAAATGCCGGTATAAGCACATGGGCGTTGTTCTCCAAACCCTCGTATATGAGCTCCATGAGCTCGTCTATAAGCCCTTTTATTGGAGGATGGTCTTTATCTGCATAGGTTGCTTCTGTGAAGAGTACGTCGACATGTTCTGGCTTTTCAAATGGGGGATGGAGCATACTCCTGTATCCTATGTCTCCGCTGTAATGGACATATCTATCTTCTAGTTTCACTGTTATGCCGGCGCTACCAAGTATGTGGCCGGCGTCGTAGAATCTAAAGGAATAGTTGCCATGTCTTATGGCTGAGTGATAAAGGGCAGGAAACCAATACTGTTTGGCTTTTTCTACAGCTCTCTGCCCGAAGTGGTCCTTTATACCTTTAAGTTTTGCCAGCTTTATGCTGTCTTTCCACAAAACTTCGCCTATGTCCAGCGTAGGCGGCGTTGTATACCATGGAAAGTGCCTTTTTCTAAAGAGGTTTGGCACATGGCCAATATGGTCTAGATGGGCATGACTTATAAGGGCCAAGTCTAGCTTTCTCACATAATTAAAAGGGTCTTCGGGATATTGAGGCAGAGCTTTTCCAAACAGCTTTACACCGTAGTCTATAAGTAGGCACCCTTCCTTGCTTTGTATGAGGAAGGCACTTCTTCCAACTTCTTTTGCTCCTCCCAACGGTAATACACGCATTATATAGCCTCTTCTTTTTCATTTCTCTTTAATACATTTCATATGGGTATATTAGCCTTTGCATTTCGTTAATTTCCGTTAATGTTGGCATCATAGCTTGCCTACACGCCTTTTGAGTTTTCTCTTTAAGCGGCGCCTTCTTTTCTTAAGCCATTTCCATCTCATTCGGCCTTTTTTCTTCCACTTTCTTGGTCTATCTCCCATAAGCACACCTCCATGATGATTTTATTAACATGTATGTATCCAAAATGATTCTTTTCCTTTTCTCTTTACACTCTTCCTTTGTGTTTCATCTTTGCGTCTTAATACAACCCAATGACTTACATAGCCTTGAGACTTCCCTTTAAACTTTTTAGATCTTTAAGAAGCGCCTCTAATGCAGCTTTAGCTACTCTCTTAGCAGGCATTTGTCCTATAGGTTCCACGAAGAAGTTGTATGTGCCGTTTTTCTCCTCGTATGAAACGACAGCTGCCTGGAACTTTGCATGGTCGCGCGCTATGCCCTTCTTAACATATCCTTCGAATCGGATGGATTGATCTTTTTGAAGTGTTACTATAGGTATGTCTTCTATAGCCACCTTAACATCTTCGCTGTTAGAATGCAAGTCCGACGACGTAACAACCTTTGGCCCAACTTCGTCTAGGTAAAATCCCACCTTTGTCTCGTCTACTTCTTTCTCGGGCATAGTAAGGGGAATTTGGCCGACCCTGTGAGCTATATACTCGTCGAAGTGGGCCGTGTGGTTCTCATATATAACAACTTTATCTATGGCCAATACCTCTACCCTCTCGAGTATGTAGCGCCTAATGGCGTTCGCCATTCTTGGCGTTGTCTCTATTGAAAAACTGAGTGTTTTTGGTTTAAACATTCATTCGCCTCCTTTCCTTTTTGCCTTTTATGAGCGTTTGACTCTATACACGCCTACCTCTGCGTCCGCCTTTCTTCCTCATGGAATCTGTTGGCAGAGGTGTAACGTCTTCTATTCTGAGTATCCTTAAGCCAGACCTTGCCAACATTCTCACAGCAGCTTGAGCTCCCGGACCGGGCGTCTTTGATTTATTTCCACCCGGACCGCTTACGCGGACTATGATCTTTTCCACACCTTTATCCTTCAAGTCTCTTGCCACTTTTTGGGCAGCTTGCATGGCAGCATAAGGCTTACCTTCATCTCTGCTACTGTCGACCATTGTGCCGCCGCTCGCCCACGTGAGCGTTTCTGCCCCGCTTAGGTCTGTAGCTGTTATTATAGTGTTGTTCTTTGAAGATGTAATCTTTACTACAGCGGTTGTTACAAGTTTTGCCATATTCTCACCTACCTCCTCTTCTTACTCGACCACCTATACATCAGGCTGCATCAAGCAGGCTTAGCAGCCTTTGTGGCTTCCTCTGCAGCAGCCTCTTGTGCTGAAGCTGTGTTTTTGCCCTCGCCTTCTACTTTTCCTTCAGCTTTCTTCTCTTCGTTCTTTTTTTCCTTGTCCTCCTCGGCCTTTTCTTCTTCTTTTACAAAAGGCTGCTTGAAGACGTTTGTTGCGTCTTTGTAGTAGGCGATTTTTTCGTCCATGCTTTTTGTTACAAGCATGCCCGGCGAGGTTACGCGTCTTCCGTCGACGCCGATGAAGCCATGCACTATGAGCTGCCTTGCCTGCTTTATTGTCTTTGTCATACCCTTTCTGTAAACGCGCGTCTGAAGGCGCCTTTCAAGGAAGTCCTTTATGCTTAGAGAGAGTATGTCATCGACTGTGGCATCTTCGCCTACGATGTTTAGTCTGGCTAGCTTTCTGACAACCTTGCCGAAGACTTCTGCCTTTTTTTCGTCGGGAAGGGCGAGACTCTTCTTAGCTTCGTTTCTTGCTCTGTCTAACTCCTCTTTAAGCACCCAAATCTCTCTCACGTTTTTGAGGCCGTATTCTTTCTTTAAAGCAGCCTCTTCTTTAATGCGCGTCTCATCCCACAATTTTTTAGGGGGTCTGTATTTTTTCCTTAATCTTCTCGGATCTCCCATGCTTACACCTCATCACTTGCCCTTCTTTGCGTCTTTGCGTCTTATGACACCTATGGTCATACCTCTTCTACCCGTGTTCTTTGTTCTCTGGCCTCTTACTTTCCAGCCTCTCATGTGCCTGTAGCCCTGCCACGTTCTGCTCTTCTTCTTGTATTCGATGTCTTGCCTTTGAGCGAATATGAGGTCGTTCATTATGACATGGAAGCTCTTTCCTTCTGCTATGTCCTTGTTGCGGTTGAGGAGATAAGCGGGAAGGTCTTTGTCGCTTATGTTGTAGAGCACATCGTCTATTTTTGCTACGTCATCGTCGCTTAAGGCGCCGATTTTTGTAGAGGGCTTTATGCCCGCTTTCTTCTCTATGAGCTTGGCTATGGCCTTCCTCAACGTGTGGCCTATGCCTTTTATGTAGAGGAGGCCTCTACTCAGCGTCATGCTACCCGGCAAATCTCTGCCTGCTATGCGGACTATGCCCCTCAAGCCTTCTTCGGGCTCTTTATGAGGAGGCAAGCCCTTCATGCGAGCGCCAACTGTTCTCTTTGGAGCACTAACTTCCTTCTTCTTAGCCTGTTTTGCGGGCTTTTTGTTTTTGCTTGATTTGCCCGATTTTCCACTCTTACCTTTTTTTGCCATATGATCACCGTTGCTTGATCAACGCCAGGGGTGGGAGTCTCGGCCACGAAGCTGTGACTTTCGAACCCACAAGCCCGTGAGGGCACACGCTCTCCAGGCGTGCGCGTTGCCTGGTTCCGCCACCCTGGCGTGTCACATTGTGTCCCATGTTTAATTAGGATAATCTTTTAAAAGGTGCGTGCCCCGGCTTTAATTGCACATGGCTTCTGATTTTCGGTATGTTGGGACAACTTGAGGATTTTCTTCTTCCTTTTTGCGTTTTTTTTCTCCTTGCAGTCACTGGCCTTTTTACTATTGCTATTTTCGCTTCTATTGTTGCTTCAGCAGCCATTGCACGTGTTTATTAAAATATTGGTTCAAAAGGCTCCATGCCATCATCTAATCAATCAGATAAGGCAGAAGAGCGGGAAGGGCGAGAGCGGAGCGCGGCTCAGACAGAAAGGAGGAAGGCAGAGCACATTCTGCAGGCGTTGAAGGACAGCGCCAACTACAAAAAGAGCACGCTATTTGAAGACGTCGTTTTTTTGCACAATGCTTTGCCGGAGCTGAACTTCTCCAGCATCGACGTTTCGACGAAATTCATGGATAGGCGCTTTTCTCTGCCTTTAATCATAGAAGCTATGACCGGCGGCTATAGGGCTGCGAAGGCTATAAACCTGCATTTGGCATCGGCAGCGGCTGAAAAAGGCATTGTCTTTGGCTTGGGTAGTCAGCGTGCTATGCTGGAAAACCCTGAGCTGACAGATACGTATGCTGTAAAGGAAGAGATAACAGATGCATTCTTAATTGGCAACATAGGTGCCTATCAACTGAAGAAATATACGCCGGATGAGCTTTCTACACTCATAAGTAGGACGGAGTTGGACGCGCTTGCTATTCATCTAAACCCTCTTCAAGAGCTCATTCAGCCCGAGGGTGATAAAGATTGGGAAGGTGTCCTCTCAGCCATTGAAAGACATGCAGAAGGGCTTTCTATTCCTATAATCTTCAAAGAGGTGGGTGCGGGTCTAGCCCCTTCTGTCATAGAGCGGCTTAAGGATATCTCGCCTTATTTTGACATAGCCGGCTCAGGCGGCACAAGTTGGAGCCACGTAGAATATATGAGAGGTGGTTCCATCAAAGGCTTTGAAGAATGGGGCATACCTACTGCCTTAGCTCTTCTCTTAGCTGTAGATGCATTTCCCAAAGGTCATTATGTAGCTAGTGGCGGCATCCGCTCGGGCATTGACGGAGCTAAGGCCCTTGCTTTAGGAGCTGAGATGTTTGGAGCTGCAAAGCCCTTCTTACAAGCGGAGCGTGGCCTTCTGTTTAAAGGCAAGGGCGGCGAAGAAGCTGTTAAAGCCCTCATAACCAAATGGGAAGAGCAACTTAAGGCTGTGCTTTTCTTGACGGGTTTTAATGACGTGGCCAGCTTTAAGCGAGGCGCGAAGGCATGGCTTGCCGTAAGAGGTGAGCTGGCTGAACTCTACAAAGCCTTCCGCAATAGCTTCAAAACTTAAACGTGGAAGCTACGTGGAAACTAGGCGCAGCTAAGCTAAACTTCTATTGTCTCGCCCGGCTTTATGAATTCAGCACGGCGTTCTATGAGGTTCCTGTCTTCTGGGCTTAGCTTTATGGCTGGAAATGTGTCGTAGTGCATAGCTATAATGCGCTTTGCTTTAAGCATTTCTGCAGCTAGTGGCAGTTCTTTACTTCCCATTGTGAAGTGGCCTCCGACAGGCAAGAAGGCCATGTCAATGTCGAAGAGCTTAGCAAGTATCTCCATACCGGAGAAGAGGCCCGTGTCGCCTGCATGGTAAAGAGTTTTTCCCTCTAGCTTTAAGATAAAGCCACAGGGCACGCCATAAGGTGAGGTGTGCTGTGCTTCTGTCAAATAAATCTCCATACCGTCTAGGAAAAAGCGCCCACCTATATTGGCGCCTATGCCTTTCCCGCCCTTCTCAGTCAGCGCGTTTATGAGCTCAAAGACGCCGACGGCCTTTCCAAGGCCTTCTTTTGTTAGCTCAACTGCCTCGCTAAATCCATGGTCTCTATGGCCATGCGTCACGAATATGTGGGTGGGCTTCCATGCCTTTACTTGCTCCATTGTCCAAGCTGCCATAGGGTTGCCCTTTATCCAAGGGTCGAAGAGCAACCGCTTGCCTTCACTTTCGATGGCAAAAGCCGCGTGGCCTATGTATGTGATCTTCATTTTTTCACCCCTGCCCCATCTTCACTTTTTTATTACCTCCTTACTTTTCCTTGCTTTTTGAAATATGATACTACGGTGTTTTTAAAGCGTTCCATTCTTTGCCAATTCTTCTTCATAAGCGCATGCGTCTTTTTTATGAGCGTATTCCAGTTGGGCGAGGGACACACAGATAAGGGAAATTCGAGCCGCGTTGTGCCTTGCAACTCTATTAGATAACGGCCGTGCTTTATGGGCTGTATGCCAAATCGCTTAAGCCCCGCTTTTTTACAAACGCGCGCCATCTCCTCAACAGCCTCGAGGTTCTGAGCAGCTATGTGGAGTATGAAGGGCTCTACCTTAAACCAAAACTCTTTCTCGTCGTTGTAGGCATCTATTGCCGCTTTTATTTCGTCTAAGCTGGGCAGCTCATGCCATTTCTTGTACATATAGGCATTTTTTTATGTTCCTTTATAGCTAACAACAAAAGGCGGCCAGAACATGACGACGTTGTAGCATAGTTAGCCAATTCATTGATTGTATCAAGCAGCTCCATGATAGGCGCGTCGGTGGCCCCCTCTTCTATGGCTCTTCTCAAGCCCGCGAGCTTTTTTTGCTTGAATACAGACCAGCTTGAGCCTTCTTTGTCCATGCTCTTTTCCTTCAATAGAAGCGCTTTTAACCTTTGGACATATTTCTGTTTTATGCGCGCCTGCATGCACTTCGACAGCTTCGTGAGCTAGCCTACAGCTTAGAACCCCTCAAATTTTCTTTCAAATCCTCTATAAAGGGGTAAAGCCAAGTGATGAAGCTACATCATTACCTAATGATCTTCATCTTACATATTCTTACATATCTTCTCTTTTCTGTTTTTCTTTTTACCCCTGCCTCTTCCTTATTGAACCACGAATTTGCCTTATAGTCTCTCCTCTAACTTTACCCTATAACTCCACACCTATAACTCCTTTAAGTCTCATTTAAGTTGGGCGAGAAAGATGAGAAAGAGATAGGCCCCGAAAGCCGCAGTCCTTGCCCGAAGACAAGGAAGCCAAGACAGCAAAGCCGCCTAGCCGCCCTTGCGAGCCAACGACCTCCGGTTTAGCCCCAACTTTACTAAGTGGAGCGAAACATTCTTACGCTTTCCTGCACTTTTTTCTACAATTGCCGATTATGCTGCAATGGAAAAGGGGGTGAGAGCCCAATAGCCTTAACTATTAACCCTATTAACCTACTATTAACATTTACTATTAACGACGGGCAACTGTAAAGCGCCCCGGGGAGGACTTGAACCTCCGACCTTCCGGTTAACAGCCGGACGCTCTACCAACTGAGCTACCGGGGCTCGACTTGCTTGCGTTCTTATCTTTTAGCCGGGAAAATCCTTTTAAATGGAGTCGATAGTATTAGATAGGTTTCTAAGGGAGTATTATATTTAGGAGAAATTAGCAGGGAACTATTGTCATACTTGAAACACTTTTATACCATTCTTTTCTAACAGTGACCTTAAAATTCCACCTTTCCCACATGAAGGGGATCCTTTCTTAAGATATGCCTTTTTGATACCATACATCTTGGCGATCTTTAGGACCAACTTTGCACCGCGCAAGTAGTTCTGAGTGTAATCTTTTCCATCATTACCTACTACTCTGCCATTGTATATATGGCAAGCGGGCCTTGGTGTAGGTAGGCCGCCCAGTTGCTCGGGACAGACAGGAATCAGGAAATACCTTTTCATGTATTTTTCAATGATTTTCCTCTTGAATGATCTGGGCCTGTATTGGGTGGGGATACCTAAAGCACATAGGCTTATTATTACGGGCTCTTTGTCCATATTCTATCCCTTTACTCATTTATTAGTTTTTCCCAGATTTCATCATTTTCTAGGTCCTCCTCACTGTAGACAGATATTCCATTCCTCTTTAGAAGTGCTACTGTTACGCCGTTACCTTCAGTCAAAAATCTTTCGGTTTTTCCACCCTGGGTTTTTCCTTTTCCGCAAGACGGACTCCCCTGCTTCAGAATAACCGATGTGATTCCATATTCTCTACATAACTTAAGTGTATACTCAGCTCCTTTTAAGTAATTCTCAGTTACATCCTCTCCAGCATCAGTAATTACTTTTGTTTTCCCATTCAAAACATCCTCCCCATTTCCAGATAGTATCCTAGCTCCACTTCTTGGTGTAGGTAGGCCGCCCAGTTGCTCGGGACAGACAGGAATTGCTTTACCTCTTCTTATGAGTTCTATAACTCTTTTATTAGGCTTAGATTGGCCTTTATAGTTACAATCTATTCCTACCAAACACATACTTACTAGTATCATATTATACACCACCTTATATCTTCTCAATATATGGCTTAAATCCAGGCCATAAACTATCTCTCATATTTCGGGATCTGAATTTTAGAGTACCATCCTCATTTATGCTTAGGAGAGCTATTTCGAAGAGTATATTTTCTAGGTTAGGGTTATATATGAACCTCTTCTTTAAATTCAATTGAACGATGAGTCTGAAGGGTCTGGTTCTTCCTCTCTGTAACTACAATTTGTGCTAGTAGCAGGATATTTTGTATATCTTATGAGAGCTTCGATATCCTTCTCAGCAACACTAAAAAGGGGCCGAACTAATCTGACAGACTCATTTATATATTCCATAGGTGGGTCGTCGGTACTTGCTCTACCTTTTTTTACCATCTCTTTAAGATAATCTAAATCAATTTTTGAGGTCTCTATAAGTTCCTTCATACGTCGACCATCATAAGGGATTCCTCTAGTAGAAGTATACTTCTTCCAATAAATCTCACTCCAATATGATTTCATAAGTGAGGTTACCATATCTGTCTTATGCTGACCTAGTACATACACATATGTTCTTGTTCGGAGAGCAAACTCACTAAGGGCTACTGTACGTGCGTTGTAACAGGGAGTGCAATGGGAGCCGTTTTCACCCAAACTGTCAAAGATTCTCATATACTCTCTTATTTCTGAAGCTGCAAAAGGACAGATTCTAGTAAGATAATTTTCATCTCTTAGATGGATTATTACTGATTTGATACCCCAAAACTTTTTCAGATCGAGGCTTATTTTAGAGGAGTCAAAAAGAGGGTCATCCCTGTCAACAATGACAGGAATTATACTATATCCTAAGTATTTTAGCAACAGTATCGTGGCAGTGCTGTCCTTTCCACCTGAAAAAGCAATAGGTATCACACTATCTTTAGAAAACATGTTATATCTATTGATGTTTTCTGCAACTTCCGACGACAATCTCTTAAGAGAATTCTGATAATCCTCGTTTTTTTTGGATCCATCTGTTACATTTTTCATAGATTCCCATTTTGGATTGGACACTTCAGCACTCTTTTCTCTCTTGGTCCTTAAGGGGAGCCTATGTGAAAAAGATTTATTTCGAACCATAATCTCAATGTAGGGTGAGGCGCAATATTTATAAGCATAACACAAAGCGAACCTTTCTCTTAATAACATAAGCAGAAGTCCTTTATAATACAACGCCTTCGAGGAAATATGGTGAGTGTATTATTAGAATGCTACAGACTAAGTTCTATGAAAAAGGGAGCTAGTGATACTTGTGAGTGTGTGCTTTATATGACTAAGTAGTCCTCATTATACAACTCCATACATAAATGAGTTAAATTTTCTCTATCACAATAGGGCTTTGAAAGCCATAGCATCCTCATACATATAGACGTTGTTGAACATGACATAATCTCTTTCTTTGACAATGCTTGCCAGCTTTTTTAGCTCAGTCTTGCTGAATTTGTACTCGTACATCATGCGCTTTCCAAAGCCATGAAGTCTGTAGTAGTTGAAAGGTTGCTTTCTAAAGGGCTTTTGTCTAAAAGGATCTACGACGTGAATGAGATTCAGCTCATCAAATAAGGGCTTCACTATCTTAGCCGTCCACTCTTCTTTCCAGCGCACCTCCCAACCGATGGTTAGCCTGTGCCTCTCGATGCTTTTAAAGAAGTCTTTAGCAGCTTTTATGTGCTCCTCTGTAGGCAGAAAGCTCTTGTGGGGTGTTTGGAATAGTACAAAGCGTGCTTTTAAGGCTTTGACTATAGGTATAAAAGCGTCCCAAGCTTCTAAACTAGCTTTACCAAACTTGTAGACGTGCGTGATTGTTTTGGGTGCCTTTACCGTGAACTCAAAGTGCTTTTTTATGGCTCTTGCCTTCTTCAGCCACCTCTCTGCTGTAGAGATGCGCGGCAGCCTATAGAATGTGCTGTTTACTTCAACCACGTCGAAGTGCTTTGCATAGAGCTCCAATTTGTCGCCATGCTCTGGAAAGCGACTCCAGCCACATGTGCCGATTTTCACAGAGACTTATGGAGGCGTTTATTAAAAACGTTTTCTCCCCTCTTTTAGTGTGGCAAACGTTAAAGATGTGCGTATAGGTGAGGGCCTTATTCTGACGCCGTTTAGGGCGGCCGTTTTAGGCAACCTTGCCTTTATAGCTGACTTGCATATAGGCTTGGAAGAGGCATCCCTTGTCACATCTAGGCTGCAAACTGCCAGAATGTTGGAGGCTGTGGAAGAGCTTGTTTCTGTATACGATGTGGACACAGTTGTTTTCGCCGGCGATATAAAGCACAGCTTCGGCAAACAAACAAGCCAAGAATGGAGCGACATTGTAACCTTTTTTTCTCGTGTGAGTGAGCTTGTCAAGCCCATAGTGCTCAAAGGCAATCACGACTTCTACATACAGAACATACTGAGTAAGCTTGATATAAGTGTGGGCGAGGTTTACGAAGATGAAAATGTCGTATGCCACCATGGCCATCTGACAACGTGGAAAGAGACTAAGCTTCTAATCGTCGGCAATGAGCACCCAGCGCTTCTCCTCCGCGACGACGTAGGTGCTAAGATTAAGCTGCCTGTCTATCTTTGGTTTGAAAAAGAAGCGGTGCTTATTCTGCCTGCGTTCAATCCTCTTGCTAGAGGTACAGACGTGAGAGAGCTGAAAAAACATCATTTAAATCCTGTCCTAAATTTTATGGATTTCGAAAAGGCAAGAGTCTTTGCCATAGAAGACGAAGGCAAAGAAGTTTTGGACTTCCTAACTATAAAAGACCTAGAAACTTGGGAGAAAAAGCGGCGGGGTAAAGACGTATAAAGTAGCATGATAACATAAGTAAACAGTATAACTAAGGTAGAAGTACAATGAGAGAATAAATGTAAGGATAATGTAGAGGCAGAATAAGCCGAATATGCACCTAAGATAGCAAAGGTGGGCACCTGTGTTTCTCCTAAGCTTTTAAATCTACAAATGCAACGCCAATATAACACCCATGCGGAACCTATTTGTCCTACCTATTTTTACCTATTTTTGGCCCTTCCTGTCGCCATTTCGTCATTTCAAAAACGCCTTAAAGCATCATTTCAAAAGCTTCTTTTTGTAACGGTTTATGACAGCCTCGTCTATGGGTTTTAGCTCCTCGCCGTGATAGGGACATTTGAATTCATTGTCCATGGCTTCGCTGAAGTTGTATGCTTGCTCTATGCCGCACTTCGGACAATAATAATGTTCGCCCTCGGAAAGTAGGCTGTATAAATAGTTTAGTTGAGCGTTTATCTTCCCATCATACCACTCTCTCACTTTATTTGGATGTATGCTCCAGTGGTAGTAGTACCAGCCGGTCTCGGGATCTTTAGTTCTTTCGTACGTCGCTATACCCGCTTCGTTGAGCTTGTTGAGCACAGCCCTTACGTCACTCACTTTAACGTTGAGCTTATCTGCTATCTCCTCATCCTCACTGTATTTTGTGAGCAGTTTCATCACTTCCAACGTGCGCTCTCCTCCAAGTTTTAGCAGCTCGTTCTTTATTTTTTCGTCTTTAAGGAGCTTTTCTACCTCTCTCTTAACACTAACTTTTGGGCTAGTTGTCTTCATAGCGCCTTTTTTAGCGCTCGTCTTTATACTCATGTTCCAAACCTCCTTTCACGGGATTTAAAGTCCTCAATGGCAGCGTGAAACTCCGCCTTGTCGAAGTCGGGCCAAAGTTTCTTTGAGAAATACCATTCTGCATAGGGGCTCTGCCATGGCAGGTAGCCAGACGTACGTGTTTCCCTTCCTGTTCTTATAATTAAGTCAACATCATCTTTTAAATAGAGCGCTTCACTGACAACCCCTTCATCAGCAGTCTTTATACCCTCTTTAAGCAACCGGTTTATGGCGTCGGTGATTTCAGCCCTTCCTCCATAGGCCACAAGGATGTTTACTATATATGGCCCATTTTCTCTCGTGGCTTCCATGAGCTCCTCCATCTTAGCCTTAATCTTCTCTGGCAGGAAATGCAATCTACCGAGGAAGCGAACCTTCACCTTGCCTTTTTCTTCCCCTTCTGCTTTTCTGTATTCATTCATTATGCGCATTAGGACCTTTTCAAAAAGTTCCCAAATAGTTTTCTTTTCTTCCTCGCCTCTTTTGAAATTCTCCATGCTGAAACCCCAAAACGTTGCTTCTTTTATGCCGAGTTCTTTACACCACTCTAAAACGTCCTTTATTTTGCGCATGCCCACGCCGTATGCTTCCCACAACGTTTTGCCTTTAAGCTTAGCCCATCTCCTGTTGCCGTCTGGAATAAAGGCAATGTGTTTAAGAGGGGCAGCTTTTCTATTCTCTCTGTTTTCTTTATGGGCCGTCTCGGTCACGTATTTATTAATGGAGGGGAAAACCTTTTAAAAGAGGCTCAATTTTGTAAGGTTTTTGTAGGATTTTTGAGACGCCGACGGATGAAGTGAACGTTTTGAGCGACTGATTGTAGCATAAGGGTTTAAAAAATGTGTCCAAGAGTATATAAAAGTGGATAACCATGTTTTGGACACATAAACGCACCCCAAAGGCTTCTACTTTGCAAAGGCAGAATGCAGAAGAGACCATAAGGAAATGGAAGGTGTTTATAGAGGAAAGAGAGCTTTACCCTTTTGTGTTCTCTTTTATTGGCAAGGGTGGAGTGGGCAAGAGCCTTTTGTCATTTAGAATAGCTGAGCTTCTCCACAATATGGAGCAGATGGTGTTTATATTTGATAGGGACCCTGCACAAGGGGGTGTTACAAAGAATTATCTAGACTATTTGGCTGGCAGGCTTTTAAGTTCAAATAACTCTCCGAAGAAGACTCTAAAAGAAGAAAGTATCGAGCAGTTTCTTCGTAATCCGATTTATCTTCGTGCTTCTCGCATGAGTGAGGTGCTGAAGCTACACGCTCGTAGGGAGGTTATTGAGCAATTCCTGGGCGAGGTTTCCTTTAGGCCTGCGCTTTTCGAAGAGGTTGTACATCCTAAGGATGTAGGCGCCGTAAACGCCTATTGGAATACACCCCTCATTCTTGCGGCGCATGCTATGAGGAGTAAGTTGGGGCTTGATGCAGAGAACAATGTAAAGGCAGCAGCTTCGCTCATATTCGATTTGCCCGGCGCGTCTGAAGACGTGTTGCAGAATGAGGATGTGCTTCAAATTCTCTCTCAGTCGGATGCCATTTTCTTCATTCTAGGAGCTGCTAATCAATCACAATTCCAAGATAGCCTGCAACTTCTCGACAGCTTCTTGAGTGAGCATAAGGCTCTTATAGACGCGGAAAGGAATCTACTTCATGTAATAGTAAATAATCTATCTCGAAGCATGGCATCAAAAGAGGGTAAGTCACGACTTGTGTCTGCTGTTTCCAGAGTTTTCTCGCTTTATGGTGCCGATGCTCCAAACCCTATTTTTGTTAGACACTCTGAGAATTTTGCTAAAACTGAACACTCTGCTTTATATGGGCTTAAGGAAAGAGGAGAACGCTACGATATAAGTGAGGCCTTATACAACTTTGAGATTGCACTAAAGAAAATCATGCACGCCCAACCTAGAAAGAAGACTGTTGTTTTAAAAGAAGGGATGGCTAGTGCCGTTGGAAAGTATGGGCGCGAAGCTGAAGAAGAGCGCACTGTGGGCCGCGGTATTACACGAAGGCAGTTCATAGAGGGTTTTATAGAGGGTTTGATTGTTGGAGGGCTAGCCATGCTTTTCCCTGCTCTTGGCCTGAACAAGCCGGAAGCTACTAAACCCAGAGAACTCTTTTCAGAAGAGGATAAGGAGGCTATTAAGGTTGTGCGCTATCTCTTCTCTAAAAAGGATCCTTATCTTGATCACTTTATAGCTAGAGAACCTTTTGTCATAACTGCTGAAAGAGGCAACACGCTCGCTTCACTTCTTCAATGGGCATTCCAGCGTTATTCTGGCTATCTCAATCTAGACGATGCAGAAGTTAAAGCGGAATTTTTGAAGTACAGAGCACAATTTAGAAGGGCGAACGCAAACCTTTACAGAAAGTACTTCTTGAACGTAGGAGATAAGGTTTCGATTCCCGCCTACAATGGACCTCGTGCTACAAACTATGGCTTAAACCTCTTTGCCCTTAAGCTGTTAGATGGCTTAACTGACGGAAAGGTTCGCCTCGTTTCTCTCTTCTCTGAGCCTAGGAGCTATGGAGGAGTCATTAAAGGGCATCCTGGCATCGACCTGGCAGACCACTATGGTGCAAAGCTTCATGCCTTAAGGAGCGGCAGGGTTTGCTGCAAGGCATTCAGTGCCACATATGGCTATTACATTGGTATACTCACCAACGCCCCTCATCCTGGCATCGACTTCTATGCACATCTAGCAAAAATGCCGAGACTTAGAATTGGCCACCTCGTGAACAGAGGGGATTTTATAGGTTATATGGGAGATACAGGCGATGCAAAAGCTCCCCATACTCACTACGAGGTTCGTGTGTTCACTGACGACGGCAGAGGCTTTGTGCAGATAAATCCTCTCAACAACATCATGGCTTGGGCTAAGTATCTCATCTCTGTTTACGGCGACATTGCAAGGGAACGTGTAGATGAGGGCAGTTTGAGCCTCGAGAAGGGCTTTGTGAATGTGCCGGATAGACGCGCCGTTTTCATCAACAGAGAGCTTCGTGCGTTCAGACGCGCCTATTACTACCATAGGGAGCGTTCTCGCCCTTCTCACAATTCACGCAATTCACGCAGGCAACCCTCCAAGCGCCACAGAAGGAGAAGGTCACATAGAAGAACACGGACGAGGCACTAAAACAGCAAGTGAAGCTGCTACTAACGCTGAAAGAGATGGAATGTAACATCGTAGCGTCAAAGGAAAGACAAGGTGCGTCTAGCTTGAGCAGCAGGAAATTAGGGATAGTTTTTTATATGCGCGCTTTCAATGGCATTCATGCTTTTATCTGACAATGAAATCCTATCTTTGGTTAAAGCCAAGAAGTTGGGCATCTCCCCTTTCAACAGGCGCTTTCTGGGGCCGGCAAGCTATGACTTAGCCGTCAGTGACGAATGGTGGGTATTGAAGAGCAGCGTGAAATCTATAGAGCTTTCTTCTACAAAGCTGTCTAAAAGGCCATGGCAATCCTATTATATAAAGAAAAAGAGCAAAAGGCTTGTGCTTGAGCCCAACGCCTTTATTCTTGGCGTAACTAAGGAGAGGATAAAATTGCCCTCTTACTTGGCAGCGCGTGTCGAGGGGAGAAGTGGCTACGCTAGGCTGGGCCTATCTACGCACCCCGGCGTGACGCTTGTGCAACCCGGTACCGACGGCCGCGTTCTTCTTGAGATAAAGAATGTACACAATGTGCCTTTAACGCTCAAGGCCGGCGAGCGCATTGCTCAAATTTCATTCATATTACTTTCGTCGGAAGCATCTGAGCTTTATGACAATAGGATGGCCATAAAGTAAATAAGTGGAATAGACGATGGTATACAAGAGTATAAGTGAGAGAGTAGGAAAGGCCAGAGAGCTGGTATAGAGGTGTGGTGTGTAGGTTGATAGAAAACTCGAAGGTGAACTAAAGGGTGAGAACATGAAAAAGATGGTGGAATGGACGGGCAAAGCCGCTTTGCTTTTAATCATGGATGGTTTAGGAGAGCTTCCATCGACGAGCTCAGCTTTATACAAGGCTAAAAAGCCGCATATAGATGCGTTAGCTAGAGATGGCATACAAGGTGTCATGCATGTCTTGGGTAGAGGGCTTGTTCCCGGCAGCGATACAGCCCATCTCACGCTTTTTGGCTACAACATAAAAACAGAATACCCTGATAGAGGCCCTCTTGAAGCGCTTGGTGTAGGCATTAAACTTAAAAAAGGCGATGTGGCCTTTAGGACGAATTTTGCCACACTTAAAGCCGGCAAGATCGTCGACAGGAGAGCAGGAAGAATCCCAACGTCAGAGGCAAGAAAGTTAGCTAAGCTCTTGCAAGGCATAACTATCGACGGTGTGGAATTTATATTCCATTCTACTGTAGAGCATAGGGGTGCTCTGGTTATGCGAGGTAAAGGGCTTTCGCCCGATATCTCCGATAGCGATCCTCACGACGTAGGTGTGCCGCCCAAACCATTCAAGGGCAATAAGCGTATGGTTAAGCTTCTCAATGCATACATAAAGGAGGTAAACAAGCGCCTGAGAGGCAAGAGGGCGAACACAATCCTCATTCGTGGCGCTGGCATGTACAAGCCTATACAGTCCTTTGAAGAAAAGCACCGTCTTTCAGCAGAAGCTGTTGCAGGAGGTGCTCTATACAAAGGTGTGGCACGCTACCTTGGCATGGAAACGCCAGACATCAAGGGCGCTACGGGCGACGCTCACAGCGACTACTCTGCAAAAGCGCGGGCGGCAATAAAGGCTGCAAAAGCGGGCAAAAAGTTTGTTTTCCTGCACGTAAAAGCTACTGACAGCTTTTCTCATGACGGCAACTGCAAAGGCAAGAGGTCTATAGTGGAGCGCGTCGATAGAGAAATTGTCAAAGCAGTCAAGCCCTATTTTGATCCCATTGTAATTACAGGAGACCATGCGACGCCGTGCAGCTTAGGCAGACATACGGGCCATGGTGTGCCTTTCTTAGCTTATGGCTCTCAAGTGGGTAGAGACAATCAAAAGAAGTTTGCAGAGCTTTATTCTCACAATGGAGGTTTGGGTCACTTCTATGGCAAAGAAGTTATGCCTCAAATCATAAATTGGATGGGTTTAGCCCACAAGATAGGCGAATAAAAGCGTGGAATAAAAGCGTGAAAGTGATGGAGAGAGCTAGGAAAGTTAAGGAAGCTAAGAGGGAGAGGGCCTCGCCTTCTACTCCTCTTAAAGGCTTACTACTCCATGTCAAATCTAAGCAGTTCTATACAAAAGATAAGGGAATCATGCGCCTTGTTGGCAGCTTTTCACTTATTCCCCATCTCAAGAAAGAATATGATTTACTCCATATTATTGACGAGGATTTGGCAAAGGGCAACACTTCCAACCTGTCTCTCTACGAGAGCTTAACGTATCATATATATGTCCAAGTTGAGTTACCCTCCATCGATCAGCGCCTTAAAGTAGCTGAAAAGCTCCAATTGCTGAATGTGCGTGTTGTATTGACAGAGGGCTATGAGGAAGCTTTGGCGCTTAACCCCAATTTTTTGGCTTTCAAGCTGGCTAAGCCTAAAAATTTAGAAGAGTTAATTGCAATAACTGATGAGTTGATAAACTCTCAAGCCGGATCCACCCGTCGTGCAGAAAGCTATGGGAAAAGTCATGCAGAAAAGGGTAAGAGTAGGAATGAAAAGGCAAGCTTTGCTGCAAAAAATATAGATGTCGTTGTAGACAACGAGACAATATTTAAGACACTTCTATCCTCGACCAGAAATATGTCCTCCTTCCTGAACCTTCGTGTATTCTATATAGGGCGAGCGCTTCCTTCGGCTATAAGACCATTCTGTTTTATAGCGGTGCAGCCCAATTTTTAGTTTCTCGATCTGTTTACTCTCACCTCGTCAGTAATCTCTTTCAATATTGTGAAGAGGAGCTTTCTTCTGTGCGTAAAATTGTGATTGTCGTCTAAAATGTAAAGTTCTTTACTAATCTCTTTAAACATCTTGAAATTGTGTGCTAGCACTTCGTCGTTTTTAGCTAAGAAAGTGTATAATGTAGGAGAGGGCTTTTTGTTAAGTAATTGGTCTACGGGCAAAGCCCTCTTGATGAACTTGTTATATGGGCCAAGTTGCAGCAATAACTTGGGCTCCATAAGGGGGTTTAAGAGAATCTTTGTCCGCGCTTTAGAATATAAAGCTAAATATCCGCCCATCGAGCTTCCTATGACTACGTCGTTCTCTTCTATGTTTTCTAGCTTCTCAAACAGTGCATCCCCATCTACAATATCTGCCTCGCTGTATTCAATGCATTCTGCTTTAAGCAACTCTTTCGCTAACACAGCCTTCCCACTTTTACATGAGGATTTGTATCCATGAATGTAGTAAAGCATAGCTCCTTTCTTTTTCTGCTACGTTTATAAATGTTTTTAGTCACTTCTTTTTGGTGACACTATGAGAGGTGCGGTAAAGGGGCAGTTATCAGCAGAGATGGTCATACTTCTCGTCGTCGTTATAGCTGTGATTGCCATAGTCGCTAGCAATCTATTTAAGGGAGCTAAGACTGCTAGTCATGGCTTCGAAAGCAAAGTTGGCAACATGACTGCCAACATGAATCAAACGTGCTTTACAGACATGGACTGTCCGTCGGGACAAAGTTGTGTAGATGGTCGATGTCAATAAGCAGACCAACTAACCCTTTGTATTTTAAGTCTGCTCAACGCTCCTTTGTGGAAACTCAGCCCTTCGGGGCAACTAGAAGGAGGGGGCAACTCTCTGTAGAGTTTGCCCTCCTCTTTCTTCTCTCGCTTGTTATATTGGGTATAACTGTAGCAGCAGTGTATTCTATGAGCAACTCCTTCAATGACTTAGCTGTTCATAGGAAGGCGCTCTATGATATTAACAGGCTTCGGATGGCCACAGAGGATGTGTGTTTAAGTGGATCCGGATCTTCCAGGACACTCATCCTTTTAACGCAGCTTAATGTTACAACCCTCTCTGGTGTGGACTGTCCTGTATCTTTGGCACCTTCTTTATATAGCAGAGTTGTTATTAAGAATGAAAACGGCGTCGTTGTAATCAGCAAGAGCTAATTACTGAGTGGTAATAGTGGCAATGAATCAGTAAGATAACAAAAAAGAGATGTAAATAAGAGGCTATAAAAGATAAAAATGATGAATGATGAAAAGGCAATACTTCCAAACCTTTCAACGTGTGCCAAAGATTTTTGGCTTCTAGAAACTAGCTCTAGAAATTATCTAATGTATGAAAGTTTGTCTACGTCACCCTTCTCCTGCTTCTTTATTTCTTCTTTGAGCTTCTTCATGAGTTCTTCTCCTTCTTTTGCAACCTTATCTAAATCTGTGTAGTCAAGCTTTATGCTTAAATACTTTGTGAGTATCTCAAGCACCCTTTTAGCAGATTTAGCGTCAGCAAATGCACCATGCGTTTCTCCTAGAAGTGTGGTTCCTAGCACCCCATAGTACTTTCCGAGCATGGGTAATAAGCCCGCCATGCCAGCTATTGTACCTTCTGCTTTTCCTACTTCTGCTCCCAACTTTTTGAATGCGTCTGTAAGGTGAGGATCATTAGCTACAACAAAGACCTTTTTATTCCCTTCGAGTTTCCCACTTGCGTATCCTCCTATGGCGATGATCTCTTTAACGTTGAATTTCTTAGCAAATGTGAGTACTTCTAGGGAAACTTCAAATTGGCCTTCTGGCGAGAGGGGCTGAATATCACCGACGAGAGCTAATATATCCTTCTCTTCACTTGTTTTCACGTAGACAAATTCGTTGCCGAGAGGCTTCATGAGGCCTTTTTTTGTCATGATAACTTGGGGCGGGAAGTAAGCAGAGAGAACAGTGGCTATCTGCTCTCCTTTGAGCTTTTCTATAATGTACTTGACTGCAATGCGTCCTATGAAGCCGACGCCCGGCAGACCTACAAGTAGAACTACATCTTTCTCGGGCTTTTTTATCTTCTTTGATTCTTTTATGAGTGTAACCATGTTTCTACCTCCTCGACATCCTCACAGTCTGTTTCTCCTTTGGATATAACCCTATAGACAGCCAATCTCAAGCTCCTTTTAAAAATGGGTGGGTGTGCTACTTCTGTTTGCCTCCCACAGTGCCTTTCTTCCATCGTATATGAGCCACAGACAACGCACCGCCTTATTCTCATACGTCCCTCGTGCGCCTCTCTTGTTTCACTTTCCCCCTCTTCTTTGTCTGATTTTGGCATTGGCCTCCCCAACTTAGTCTTCCTCTTCAAAGCTAAACACGGCGGCTTTTGGCTCTAGCATTTTTTGAAGAATCTCTTTCACTTTGCTTATGCGCTTCTTTATGGCTTTTATGTCATCTCCAACGAATACAATGCGGAATGTGCCAGCACCCAAGTACTTTATTTCATCTGCTTGCTTTTCTGCTTCTAGTAGGGCCTTTTTTATAACCTCAATGCTGTCTCCACTTGTTACTTCTGCATTAAGCTTGTACTTTATAACGAGCTTTTTTGGTTTGAAGCTTTTTTTGACAAGCTCTTCAAGTATGGAGCTAACCTTTGGGCTTAGCCCTTCTTCTTCGGCTACTTTGGCGCCCTCGTCGTACACATCCAACATAAAATCGTATACGTTTTCATAGTCTTGAAGAATACGCTCTAGGACAGCTTCGGGCTTAACTTTTGACTTCGCCTGCTTTATGGCTGTTTCCAATATTTTTTTGCTTTTTTGGACGTTCGCATAGAGGTCGAGTATTTCTTGTCTTTCATTTTCTGTTACTCTGCGGAGCGATATGTTTGCGACTCTTTTATGGGGTTCGTATTCGAGAATTTTGGCCACAGTTTGTTGACCAACTCTAACGTAGTCGTGTATGTTCTTTATCCACTTGCTCGTTATTTCGCTTATGTGGAGAAAGCCTTCTATGCCAGGATATTCGACGAGTTGAGCAAATGCTCCGTAGTGAGCGACCCGCACTATCTTAACTATAACTAGCTCGCCCCTTCTAGGCCCCCTTACATTTCCATAGTGTTTATTGGCCACCATTTTCTCCTTCTGTTTTAGTTTATTTAAATTTCTACCCTTAACTTACTCTTGATGTACTTTTACTTTTACGTGATTTTGATAGACATGTTTTGATAAGGTGCTGAGAAAAATACTTACTCTGAAGAAGCCCCTCTTGTGCCGTTTTCTTCACTAGCCTCTTCATTTCTTTCTTTTGCACCAGCGCCTTTTTCTTTGGGCTCATCTACAACTTCCACAATTTCGCCGTATACAAGATGGGCTTTGCCTCCCGTTGGCTCGAGAAGGACTGCGCCGCAACCTAAACAGACGACTTCCCTTGTTGCGTGGGAAAAAACTGTTTGAACATTACCACATTTCTTACATTTTACTTTTATGAAATTACTTGCCATCTACTCACCTCTTACTATTGGCTTTTTTTACCCATCATTTTACTCGTCTTGTCATCGCTTTATTTCGGGCTTCTTCTTCGTTCTGCCCTTTAATACGAGCTCGTGCTTCTTTTTGCATTGCGTGCAGACGAGTATGAGCTTGACGCGCTTGCCCTGCTTGTCCACATCTTTTTTGCCAGCTCTTTTACCACCGTGTCCTTTAAGCTTTCTCTCGTGGCGAAGCTCACCCTTGGCGAGCGTCCGCCTGCTGCCTTTGCTAGCTATCTTTACTGTGTGAATGGTATGTGCATTGCAGTATGGACAGTACGTCCTCATTTCTTTTGGTATCTTCATAGTAACCACCAACAAGTGTCTTATTTATTGGCAGTAGGTTTTAAATAGCTTTGCAGTTTCGCGGTTTTTGTGTTGCGCTTCTTCTTTCCTCTACAGCTCAAAAGCAAGGGGTTTAGAGGGAGAAAGCTAATAATTGCATATATAATTAGGTATTTAGAGAAGACCTTCCTCTCTTGCCTTTATTCATCTCCCCTAACTGAGCTTCCCTTAAGTGTTTCATTTTTATTTCTAACGCCTTTAAGAGCCTCTACTCTGCTATCTCTAGCTGGAGTTTCTTTACAATAATAATATTGTGGGTGGGGGATGTCATATCCCCCAGTAATAGATGGGTTTTTAAGGAATTATCGGACGCTGTATGGAAATTATACTCTACATGAGTATCCCTCTTCTAACCTGGTTAGTATGCTTATGTGGTACTGCATGAAATAATGCGAGCTTACATAAACGCTTAAAAAACCTTTGCACTATAAACCTTCCTATGCGAAAAGATAAATCTCTATCCCATGTTAGTAGAGAAAAGAAGAAGAGGAAAGCTTTTAAGGATAAGAAAGTCTCTGTGGAGAGGTCTTCTATACCAAGGGATATCTCCGCAATAAAGCGTAAATTGAAGAAAAGGTTTGGTGAAGAGGGTGTGAAAAAAATAGAAGAGGATGTTGAGAGAGCCGTGCAGAGTATCACTACGTATTTGCATGTGGACGATCCCCACTCTGTTGATTCGTTGAAGAAGTTTCTATATAGGCTTGAAGCTGAGACAACTTATGATCTAAAACATCATTTCACTCTCTCTGCTCATGTATCCAAGTACCACGAGGGCCTCGTTAACTCTATAGAGGATGTCTTTGCTTTGGGTGAAGCATTTGTAACTCTAAGGCGAGAAGCTGATGAACAAGGTGTTGATTGGAAGCACGTTTCAAAGTTTTTATTCTTGATGGGGCATCTCATAAATTCACGTGAGGATATACTCTGGGCTGGAAGACAAATTATTGAATTAAAGACCTTAGATAAAAAAGACGTGCTTCTTCCTAGGGTTAATGGTCACCTTGGTACTTTCAATCGGATAGGGTTTGGCTGGGTTAAACACCTTCTCACTTCCAGGGAGCGCTTGGAGGCTTTTCTTCAGTTAGGTAAGTTAGCTATGGAAAAGCGAATAGACTTCGATCAAATTTTAGAGGGCTTTTCTAGAGTTGCCTCTTTACTCATTTCAGAAGATAGATTCAGGGCTATTGTTGACTTAGAAACTAAAGCTATAGAAAAGGAGGTATATTTTCCTCAGCCATTAAAAGATAATATTTTTGAAGAGTGGGTAGACTATTGGGATATAAGTGCTTTGACTACTCTTTCTCTTATAGCGTCAGAGATACGTAATGACGAAACCCTCTTCTCCTTTCTCAAATTAGAGGAGAGGATCCTTAATGATGACGTAGTATTTTACAGAAGGTTTAATAGGGTTTTCATAGAGGTGAAGAGGAGACTTACACATTATTGGGTCAAACATAATCGTAGATATCATGAAGACTTTATATGGTATGAGGGTCACCCAACTTATATAGGTGCAAGGCTTTATGAATTGCTTTTGAAGGATTATTCACCCACCTCTATTGTGAGGTTTTTTAAGGATCTCTTCGTTAAGATAAAGAGAATATCAAGAAGTGCTCCAGGGTTTGACTCAGAAAGTATGTTATTTAGGCTCTTGGAAACTAGTTTGGAGAAGGGTTGCAATTTAGATTGTGATTTGACCTTAATAAACAATATCTACAATAGCCCCCCAAGAGATATATCTTCTATAGGAGAATCTCTTCTAGGGTTAATGCTGGCTGCTAATGAGGCAGGGGAGAATTACGGGATACTGCTTGCTGATATATTGCGTAATGTAGAAAATAACTTCAATTTAGATTCTGATTTAAAGCTCATAGGCGATACTTTCCTTGAAATGATAGATTCTGCGAAAAGAAACGATATCTCTCCCGAGCTTGCCCTAAAAGATGGATTCACAGCCGTCATGGACATTTTAACGTCTAAGGAGATCCTTTTAGCATTCATTGAGGAAGGGAAGAAGGCCTTTGAGAAGAAAGTAAATTATGGACTTATTCTTAAGAATGGCTTCCCCCATGTAAGAAGGCATATAAAATCCAGCGAGGATGTCTATTATTTAGGTGATATATTCATAGAGCTACTTGCTGAAAATAAGAAGTTAGCTGACGATCCAAAGCATGTTGAGATGGTTGCTCTACTTATAGACAAATACCTTGCTGAAGGGAAGGATCCGAAAGGTGCGGTGTATAAGCTGATAAACCTGCTCACCCGTGAAGGAGAGGATTTCGAAGAATTACTTGGCTACCTCATAAAGAGCTGATTGATTTTTGGGGCGTTCCCCAATCTTTTTAAAAGCCACACCTCAAAAGGCTACTATATAGGCTATCCGCTAATTCTTTCCTCTATGCTCGCTCTATGCTAGCCTTTTAAATATTTCTCTCTCAATAAGGGGCTAGCCAAGGTTGAGGTAAGGTTGAGGGCCTGTAGCTCAGCCTGGCAGAGCGACGGTCTTATAGGGCCACTCTGCCTACAACGGCCTAAGACAGCCGTAGGTCCTGGGTTCAAATCCCAGCAGGCCCACTCTTCTTTTTTTCGAGCGCCGGATGGAAAGGTGAAAAAAGGTTGAGACGGCAAAGTATAGAGCTGAGTAAGGAGGAGAAGGAAGAAGCTAGCCGAAAATTAACAGTGGGATTTTAAACCTTTGCTCTCAATTTCTCTCCATGGTCGATGTTAACGTTGTGATCCTACCCGAGGCTAAGAAGGTGAAGCTTAAAAATCCCCTTGTTGTCGTGGGTTTTCCCTCGCCGGGCTTGGCGGGAAGCGTCGCAGCTGTTCATATAACAGAGGTTCACGACTTTAAGCTTATAGGCTATTTTTGGGGCGGTTTCGCTCCTGTAGCAGCTGTTCACACGTTCAAAGTTATGCCCCCCATCCGTGTAATGGCATCTGAGAAGTTCAACATGATTGCTATACTCTCTGAGATAAGCATACCCGTTTCTGCGAATTCTAAGATAGCGGAACTCGTCGTCGAGCTTGCTAGGCGCTTTAAAGCAAGAGAGCTGGTCATCCTTTCGAGTATAGCAGATGCAGTTAAGGACATGTACGTCGTAGCTAGCAACCCAGCTCTCGAGAAGGAACTCTCACTTTCTGTAAAGGTTAAGCCCATGAAGGAGGGTGCTTTGAGTGGTGTGGCGCCTCTTGCGCTTATAAAAGCCGCCGAGAAGGGCATGCGTGCATATATACTTTTGGCTCCTTCTTTGCAGGCAGGGACAGACGCTAAAGCCTCGCTTGTCTTGTTAAAGGCCGTGCAGAATATATACGACGTTAAGTTTAATCTGAGTGAGCTTGAGCAAGAAGCTAAAAAAGAGGCGGTTGTATTGGACAAGGAGGAAGAAACAGCAGATTTAAGCGGCTCTTCTATGTACAGATGATTATATACAGTGAGTACAGTGAGCCAATACAGATAATTGTAGGAATTATGAGCAATCTATGCTATCTCTATCCTCTGTTCATCCACCCACGTTCTTTTACTTCTTTCCTTTCTTTACTTTCTGCTTCTTCTCTTTGCCCTTATTTTACTTTTGCTTAGCTCTTTGTCCTTCTCTGTTTTTTGCTCGTGCGTGCTTTCTCTCTTCAACAGATAGATAAAGATGCCCAAGTTGATAAGAAGGAGAGGCAGGAAGAAGTTACCCACAATATCCACATCTAAAAAGCGTATAGCTTTAGCACCACCTAACCATACGAAGAAAGACGCTGCTACAGATAGGTATGCAACGGTTTTTCCTGCATCGTCGCGTATGAGCTTGAGCTCGGCTATAAGCGACGTTATTGCTGCAGAGAAGAGGGAGAGGAAGAAGACAACACTTAGAGGAGCTCCACCTATTTCCCAAAAACCTTCTTTCATTGCAGAGAAGGCTGTGAATACGCCCGCGCCTCCAGCGGGCAGAGAATAGACAATAAATGCTGAAATCACCGCTATACTTGTATCCGCCAGCACAACAATGCCTGCTATTTTCCATGGGCTAAAATGCTTCTTCATGTATTCTGAGTATGTGTATGTCATACCCGCGCCAACACTAAGAGAGAAGAGCACTTGTGAGATAGCTACGACGACTATTTGCCATAATGGTTTGTTGCTGGTAAAGGTCCAAAGTGCCGGCAGCTTATGTATATCCACAACGCGAATGAATAGGTAAATAAGGAGTAAAGTTAGTAAGCCCATGAAAAACTTATTCGCTTCTTCTATACCCTTTATTCCTTTTGTGAGAGCGTAGAGTGCTATGAACCAAACGACCAGCCATACACCTAAGTTTGCGTTCTGTGGGTTCGCTTCAAATGTGTACGTAAGGGTTTGAGCGGTTACGACGCTGTAGTAAGAGGCTATTACAAATATGAGCGCTACCGAAAGCAAGTATACATTTTTTACAGGGAGGTATCTATCGAAGAGCTTTTTCATAGGCTCTTTGTATCTCTCAGCTAGCTTCATCTCCAGTACGACGAGGGGCGTCCCCATGACGAACGCAAGAACGACATATACAATGAAGAAGTTGCCGCCGAACTCTTTAAGCAAGTAAGGGAAGCGCCATATGTTGCCTAAGCCAACGGCTGAGGCGATTAAAGCCACAATAAAAGCCCCTTTTGAACTCCAACCTGCTTTTTGATTTCTTTGTCCTCTAGTCGTGCTGGCCTTTTTCTTCTGTTCCTCGGCGCTTTCTGCACCGCTTTTTTTACTCATATTATCCCTCGGCCCCTTTACATTTCCAATTTTTAGCCTCTATGGACTTCCCATAATTTTTGCCTTTACTTTCATCTTACAATCTCTATCCTCTTCTTTAAAAGTGAGTATGATGCCCGGGACAAAAGCTAAGCTTACTGCAGTGCCCGCTAAGAAACCCGTTATTAAGCGTATGGCGTTTGTGCTTTCCCAAGATGTAAAGAGCTGAGCTGTGCCGTCGATGATCAAAGGCAAGACGAGCAAGAGGAATAAGGCAGAGCTGAAGCGCACTATTCGTTTCTCCCCCTTTTGTGCTGCCAACCATATAATGTAAGCAAGGGCTGCCAAGAGCATGCCCCAATAGAAGCCCGTGTCTCTGGCGCATACGGCAAATTTGTAGCCTTTTAGCCCATTCCTCTCGACAATTTCTGCCCTTAAATAACCCACTTGGGATTTATTGAATATGAATATGCCGCTGTAGTTTTCCAAATAGGCATAGGGATTGCTTCTCTTGCCTATACTCTTGCCAATGTGTTTGTGTGTGTACTTCGTTTCTACATAGTTAATTGTGCTTTTGTTTATGCACGATTGGATCGTGTTAAGAGCGGAGCTTGCATTGGGAAAGTAGCAAAGGCTTCTCTCAGGGTATTGATGGCAGAGATGGCTGTAAAAGTTGTAGAGGGATGCTGCCATGCCGTCAGCATGTTTAGATGCGGCCCAAGGTGCTACGATGATGCCGACGGCCAAAATAAAGCTTATACTCATGTAAAGGCCTAAGAGAACATAAGCATAGATAAGATCGCTGTCTCTGTCTCTACCATCCTTATGGTCTTCGTCGTATCCCTCAAGCTTTCTTTCTCTTCCTTTGTCTTTTGTGTTACGCACACTACACCCTCTCCATCCTACTCATTATTCATTTTTTGTCCTTTGGCTCCTCTTGCTCTTTGTTCTAACTGAGCTAGCGAGGGTTTTATTATCCTTTACCTCTACTGTGTGACATAAATTTCCAATACAACGGGTTCTCCCGTTTCACCGTCGTAGGCTGCTCTTACAACCTTGTCTTGTGGTGTGCGTATAGGCGCGTGCCCAAATAAGAACGCTTTTGTGTTGGCTGTGTATTCTACGACATAGAGATGATAAGGCGTGCTTCCATTTAAGGCCTTGCATGCATCCATAATCTCATCTTTGGGCTTGAGTATGGATGTGCTGTTTTCTTGTATTATGGCGTACTTTCCTCTTGTCGTAAATAGGAGATTGCTGACACGTATAGCTTCTTTTGTTAGATTGTCCTTCATGGGCGCGCTGTTTTCCAAGGCGTAGCGCCAGTAATTTATGAGAAGAATTATAGCCAGAATCATTATGATGCCTGCCAGTATTACGTCGAATGTGAAGTATTGGCCTTTTCGGCTCGCCTTTTTTATCTTCCATCCAGCATTCTCAACATTCTCTTTCCATTCTCTCAATTTAGCTATCATTCTATCACCACCTTGTTGCTCTCTGCTTCAATGGTGTACTCTCTGCCCGCATTCAGCCTGCACGCGTTGGTGCCTCCGCCATTTTTACATTCGACAATTAAAGGTATGCTATAGACCGCGGTAGTGTTTGTTGGGCCCGCTACGACGAATATGCTCGTGCTCTCTCTTGATGGATCTTTCTTTAATATGACGAAATACTTGTAGCTGCCCAAAGCTGGTGGTAGGGCCATTTTATAGGAGAAGCCTTCACCGACGCTGTAGACAGTCGTTACAGCGGATGAGAGGCGCATAGCTAACTCATTGGCTAGCATATACATGGTTGAGCTGTGTTCTTCTTGCCCATATAAATTTACGACGACGAGCACAACTATAAAAGCCAGAAGGAAAACGGCTGAAAACGAAAGCACTTCTATTGCTACTTGACCTTTTTGCTCCTTTTCTCCTCTGTTCGCCTTCACGATTCCCAACCCTCCTTCATGCCTATGGTCATGTGCCTCATATTCATTCTGTCTACAGTTGTGTTGCAGCTTATCTCTACAAGCTTGTTTCCTCCTCCTTCAAGTTTTCCGGAGGCTGTAAATATATCTATATCAGAAGGCTTCCCTATGCTTACGGGTTGGATATATGTTGCGCCTTTTTCTTTGATTTTTAAGAAGTAAACACCTTTTTCCTCCTCCAACTTTATGCTCTCGAGCTTGTCCGGCATGGCTAACAATACACGTGTCTTATAGGGACAGTTGGCATAGGCTAACTCTATGTATTCTTTGAGCAGCTTCACGCCTACGCTGACCTGTTGGCTTTTCACTGTATCTGAGGTTGCTGAGCTGTACGACATAATAAAGAAGAGGATAGGTACAAGGAGCATGAGGAAGCCCACAGTTAAGGCTGCATATTCTATGCTTGCTTGCCCTGAATGGGAGCTTCTCCTTCTTGCATATGCGGCTTTCTGCTTACTTTGAGGCAGTGGTTCGTGAGCAATCGCTTTCATGAGTAACAGCCCCCCCATGAATTGTGCCATGAACAGCTTATGTTTTTGAGGCCCAAGGCATTTGCCAACTTGTCACTCATGGCCATTTTCCCGACGCTGTATTGGTCTAGAGGCATCTTACACATCCAGGGGTCTTTGCAGCCAGAGAAGCCTTTGGGCACGACTAAATTGTAACTTTTCTTAGAGAAGACTTGTCTTGCCATTTCAAAGCCTGCTCTGCTCAAAGGATTCGACATATCTTGCGTGTTAAGCTCTTCTGTTACAATGAAGGAAAATATGCCGTTATCCGCGTCCTGCAAGTCCTGTCCGTTTAGGAGAAGTCGTTGGAGAAAATCGGGAGGAGCGTCACTGTAGCCCTTGTCTTTGTATTGTGCGTTCCAATGGAAGTAATAACCTTTCCACATAGCTAATCTTTGGTCCGATATGTCGTAGACGTCTACTCCTCTTAAGCTGTCAGCAGCTTCAGAGATAGTTACAGGATCTGTTGTGCCTTCGGCCTCTGGCGGTGTGACATCTGTTATGAGCAAGTAATATCTGTTGGGTTGAAGGTCTAATGTGCCATTGTAGTTTATGAAGAAAGCTTCTTTTATATCGTGGGTTAGGGCTGCCTTGCACGTGTCGTCGCTTTGCTTCATGTAATCTAAAGCATTGAAGCTTTTTTCAACAGTCTCTTTTTTGCCGCTCTTGCAGTCTATGCTACCCCTTTCTTTACTACCATTTATAATGTAGCCCTTCGCTGACGTGAGCATGATGCTTGAGAAGTTGCCGAATAGAATGTAGTTTGTTGCTATATCCGGCTTTGTTACAATATAACCAGAAACCCATCCCTGCCCTCTTGTTACATTCGGCTTTCTCCACACTTCGATAGGCCCAGTTAAACTTGGGAAGTATTCATAAGGGCCGAAGTATATGTACTTACGGCCTTCAAATCCACTGAGATTGAGATATCTATTAATGAGAGGGTCTGGCATACCTTCTATGCTTATATTGGCCTCGAGTGGGAAGCTGAGATTGAACGCGCCTAGACCTCGCTCATCTTCTACTTCAATGCTCAAATTGAGCGCTACATGCACTGTTTTATAGTCTGCCATTTCAAGGAGCATGCTTGTTTCGTTGGATAAATTGTAGCTCTTTATGTAAAGGTGGTAATCCTTTAAGGATTGGTTCATCTCGTGAAGCAGGGTCGTGAGTGAAGGGGAATCATTCATACCTTTGCCGTCGCTGAATATGTTGTCACTTGCTCCCCCGTATACAATGAGTTGATACATGGCTAGCTTCACTAAGCCCAGCTTGTCATAAGGGGCCGGCACATTATCGAGGCTTGAAACCTTCACTGGATGAAGCGCGGCGTGCTCCGCTAGCCTATATAAATCAGCTCTGCATATGTCGTGAAACATCTGCTCTAAGGCGCGCTTGTTTATGGCCGAGAAGCTCATTCTGTATGTGCTCTGGCGCATCATTTCCATATATGTGCCTCTGCTTTCCTCCACAGCCGCAAACTTCAACGAGAGCGACGCCGTTATATACATGAGAATCATGAATGCCATAAGTGAAAGGAAAAATGCCTTCTTAGACAGGCCGCTTTTGCCTTTATCTTCTTTTGCGGCCTCCTTTTGGTCAATATTTTTTCTTCTTATCATATAGCGACCACCACTTGTATTCTGTCTATTTTAAGCTCTCCGGGCTGAGGTTGTTGCATGTCTTTGAGCGAGCATATAGGATATGAGGGGGGCGCGACGTCTTTCTCCTTGTAATCGAGCACTATAGCTGAAGCGCTGGCTCTAATCATCTTGGGGTTTGCTACATTGCCTCTATAGCAACCTTTTATCAGGCCCTTCACGTCGCTTATAGCATAGCTGTATTGAGGTGGAATAACGCGTGATAGGCTATAACAGTCTGTTATATGGCTGCCGGGCATCGCCGCCTTTTCAGCAACCATTCTGGCAAGATCTGTGGCTAAAATCTTTGCCTTGAACATAAGAGGCTCTTTAAAATCTAGATATGTGAGTGAAGTTATAAGGAGCTGAATAGCGAATACGGAGATGAGGAGGGAAATGAATGCATCTAGTGAGTATACAAAGGCCTTCATATCAGTGGGTTTTTGTGTAGAAGCCTTTATAAGTCCTTCTCTTCCGGGCAGAGCTTCTTTATTTACTTGTGTGCTCCTTCTCTTTCTTTTCGCGCTTTCACAAGCCTTTATTAACTTCACCTTCTTATTAAACTTCCATTAAGCTTGTTTGTAAGTTGTAAGCTGTGGGGCATCTCTATGAATGAGTGGGATAAAATAGCAAGTGAGTGGCAGAGGTTTAGGCAAAGACCCATGCCAGAGCTCTTGCCATTTCTGAATAGGATGAAGTTAGAGCTCAGGGAGCTTAAGCAGGGAAGAGGAGAAATCGGGGAGAAGCCCAAAATCTTCGAGGCCGGTTGTGGCACGGGCCGCAATCTTCTTTTTTTCGAAGGGTTAGCAGCTCTTTATGGTTGTGACAAGAGCGAGGAGATGTTGAAGCGATGCCCTCTAACTATAGAGTCAAAGAGGTGCAGTTTGCCGACTTTGCCTTATGAAGACGAAAGCTTCGACGCTGTGCTTAGTATAGCAGTGCTTCATCATCTTAGAAGGAGCGAACACAAAAAGGCCGTAGATGAGCTCCTGCGCGTGGCTGCGCCACGCGCTCCCCTGCTTATAAGCGTGTGGAATTTACAGACAGAGCTTCCCAAAAAAGAAGTGACGCGTAAATGGGGCAACGTAGAGCGCTACTACTATGTTTTCGATGAAGCGGAGTTCTTTGGCCTTTTCAAGGAGCGGTGCGCACCCATTGGCCAAAACGGCCTTTTTGTTGGCAGAAATCTCATTGTGTATTGCAGGAAAGAGAATGTGTGAAGCAAATGACCTGAGATAGCTTTTTAAACATGCGAATTCATAAATCTATGGTGAGCAGCATGTATGGTGGACAAGAAGACAACACTACACATACTACATATCCAAACCCCGTGGTCACTCCGACAGGGCGTAAATTCAAACCTCCTTCTTTCTCACAAGCAGATGCTAAGAAGGCGCTGGAGAACAGCCCAGTATATAAGATGGCAACCGACATTATGAAGGATAAAACACTTGCACCTTTATTCCAAAAATGGGGTAAACATCTGAAGAGTTTAGGTGTTTCAGATCCATGGGCCTTTATGCGGAATTGGATTATATATCTGCTCGCTGGAAGCATGAAGGCAGATGAAGTGAAAAAGCTCTTGATTGACACAGACAAAAACAAAATCAACTTCGGCACAAACACGTTTTTGAAGGCGTTGGTTTCCGGCAAGCTGAAGAGCCATCTAAAAGGTTATAAGAACTTATGGGATGCGTTGAAAGGGTACTTAGGCGAGATAACGCCCCGAGGCACTGAGGGAACATCTGAAGCAAGCTCAGTTGGAGCGAGCGAGTTAGGCTATATTTGCAGGCTTTACAGCTTCAAAAAAGGCATGGCCTTCTCTAATTTCGTTAAGAAAAACCAGCTAACTTTGAGGGAGCAATACAATCTCTTGATGGCTGGGCGTAAGTTTGGGGATAAAAATAAGAAATCACTCTCGCTAGAGGCATTTTACTATCTCATGTATGACATGGCTAAGATGGCTTATGAAGCAGGTGAGGCCTATAGGAAAAAGAAGAGGCAAGCTTCGCCTGCTACTGCATTCACATCTCAACAACCTCAACAGCAAGTTAAGTTCTCGCCCGACGAACAAAAGCGCTATGAGGCCATCTTAAAAAACAGCAGAGAGTTCGCCTTTGTTAACCAAGGGAAACTGGTAGGAACGGGTTTTGTGTTTAAAGATAAAAAAGACAGAGACCGCTTCTTCCTTTATATCTCTCAAAAGTATCCTGACCTTTATGTTGCCATTAGCCAGAAAAGAATTGGAAAAAAAGATCTTTATATGCTTTATATTGTAAGGGAAAAAGTCAAATACAAAAACAAGACCGTGGCATTGAACAATCTTGCTCTACTCTTTATTACCTCCTATATGAAGGGCCAAGTGCCTAGAAAGATTAGCTTAACTGCAGGAGGTACAGGAAGAATTCCCCTCTTTGTTCCTTCTGTAGCTGCAGCTGTAGCTGTTAACAGAGCGTCTGAAAAGATATTGGAGGCGAAAAAGTCTGGAGGGAGTGTTTCAGTTTCGCTGCCACCTTTTGCAAGTGGGAATGGCATCCAAGCTGCGAAGAAAGCCCTTGAGAAGGAAGGCTATAAAGTGACTATCCTGACCAAAAAGCAAGGAAATAGAACGCACTATGTTTTGAAGGTGTCTGTGCCGGCGAAGAAAAGGGTGGTTAGTGAAGGAAATACAAGAAGAGGTGGATCTTTTGGAGCAAGTTCTGAATCTACGGGCAGAAGTCAGCGGAGAAGATATGCTTTTGAAGGATTTTTTCCGGGGGCTCCCTCCAAAAAAGTAGAGAACATCCTAATCTCTTATGCAGAAAAGAATAAGCCTGTAACACAAGACACATTTCCTAAACTCACTGCCTCTGCGAGGAAGGGCTTTGAAATGTTGTATAAGCACATAAACGATAAAGAGTATATGCATGCTTTCTTAAATTACTGGATGTCTTTACCCCCTACTATGAAAGGTCTTTATATGGGAGTGTTGGGGAGTCTGGCTGAAAAAGATAAGAGATATTTGGTGCTTTTCCTAACTCTCGGAAGTATAGGCTACGTAGGTGGGTTAGAGCAGGTTATGTTTAGCTCAAATGATGGGTTTTGGGAAGGAATTTCTATGTTTGTAAATGGTCTTATGAGACATTATTATTCTTCATTTGCCAATGCTGCTAAACGTGAAAAAATGTATGCTCTAAATATTTCAAAAGAGATGCTCATATGGTATTCTAAGTATGCGTCAGATTCTGATAAGAAGCAGTTGAACTTCTCATTTAGTATCTTTGTAGAGGACTTG
The DNA here is from genome assembly GCA_015522475.1 of Microcaldota archaeon. GTDB lineage: Archaea > Micrarchaeota > Micrarchaeia > Anstonellales > J096 > J096. Next base: position 106,841 of record WAMF01000003.1, on the reverse strand, counting down.
CCTAGGTATCCTGTTGAGGCATACAGAGCTGTAAATTTTTCTCTTCTCTATAAATTGAAAGACTTTATACCGAGCTTAAAACAGCTTCCCCCTGAAATAGATCCTATTAGAGATCCGTCTTGGTTGAAAAATCCTCAATATTTTGATTTTTATGCCAAACATGGTCTTGCTATAAGTGAGAGTACTGTTTATCGAGACTTACACGAACGCTATATGTATGATAGAGGTTTCCCGCCATATACCTCGTCCGATATTCAAAGCTCTCTTCCTTCTCTAGGCTTTATCTTCTTATTAGCGAGTAAGGGATATAAGCCTGCTCTACATGTCCTAAAGGCTGTTTTAAAGGATTACATTAGTTATAACGATAATTTGGATTACATTAAAGACTCTCAAAAATATTCTAGCAATATGTATAAGAGGATAGACAATGCTAAATCATATGAAGAGTTACGCAAGATAGTTCTTTCTCCCATTCCGAAAAAACATCTTATTCTCTCAGAGCTTGAATATCTCCCTAAGCCACCCTCTCCTTTACCTCCTTCTCAAGTCACGGATGGAATGAGTATTGCGGCTGCATATTTGGGATTTAAAAGCCCCGAAGACTTTGCCAAGAAATTTAAAATACCCTTTTCTTCAAAGTTGGCAGAAAAATAGGTTTATTAAAAGTTCTGTGCTCTATATTTGCTTGTTTGCTCGCAAGGCAAAGCGGAGTCTTAAACAATCTTTGCTTGGGTTTTGTCTTGGGCCCGTAGCTCAGCTTGGATGGAGCGACTGCCTCCTAAGCAGTAGGTCGAGGGTTCAAATCCCTCCGGGCCCGCTTTTCATTTATTTTTCATGTGCTAGGCGACGATGGGAAAATGAAACAGCAGTCTAAGAAATTAAAGGGTTTATATGTCATTGTCTTTGAGCTCGACAAGGATCAGCACATCTCCATTGGCAGCTTAGGCGTGCTCTTTTTTAAGCGGGGCTTATATGTCTATGTGGGCTCGGCCATGAATGGCTTAGTCTCTCGCATAAAGCGTCATCTCTCACGAAGGAAGCGTTTCCATTGGCATATAGATTATTTTTCTATTCATGGCCAGCCAATAGAGCTCTATATAAAAGAAAAAGCCACGAAGAAAAGTGGGGGTAAGGGGAAAGATATGAGTAAAGGTGAAAGAGCAAATGAAGAAGCATCTATAGCTAACTGCTTATCCTCACATTTCGCCTACGTGCCCAAGTTTGGCTCTTCTGACAGCTCAGCTCCTAGCCACTTCTTTTTCATAAGCAATGGAAGCGGCGAGGGGTTGAAAGGGCAAAAGGAAGGAAAGGATATGCTACGGCAAATACTCCTCTCCAAGGGCTTTAAGCATATCTGTATTCGAGGCAAAGTACTCTCTGACGTCCTTAAAGATGTCGATGAGCTCTTTAGTTAAAGCCGCTTTTAAGTCAGCAGGATGAAGCTCTTTGGCAGCAAAGGCTTTTTCTAGCTCTTCGTAACTGGAGAATTCCACATCTCCTCCGAACTTTTCAGGCCTTTCTATTTTAACCTTCTCACGTATGGGGAAAACTATGAATTGCATAATCTGCAATATAGGATTGTCTTTAACAACGCCTTCAGGACAGTATGCCTTGCTTATTTTCTTCTTTATGGCGTTTTCGCTGTCATAAACTTTTATATGGCTCATAGGAATGGATGCACTCATCTTCTTGCCCGGGCCCTGAAGCGAGACAATAAGGGGTGTCATAACTTCGACGCGTTTTTTGTAGCCAAGCTTTGGCAAGTATTCTCTGGCTAGAGCCATAATGTGCCTTTGATCTACGCCGCCAATTTGTATGTCCACATCGAGGTATTCTTCATCTAGAGCTTGCATAAGGGGGTATACAAGCTCGCTTACTTTGGGGTTTTTCATCCTTGTGACTTCTGATGCAGCACGTGTAGCTCTCTTCACTGTTATAATTGTCGAGAGTTTAAGCACGTCGAGCATGTAGTCTCTGTTCAACTGGTAGTCGCTTCCTCTTATGAATTCGGGTTTGCTTTCACCCCATGGAAAGGCTAGCTCTATACATTTTTGGTAGTATTCCGCTTTGAGGTCTATTTCTTCCCATTTTGTCTTTAAATCGTCGAGCGCTGCATGTATATTGGCTAATAAAACCTTTGTCTTTATGCCCGCTTTTGTAAAGTCGAAGACCTTGCTGAGTGGAATGAAATAGCCGAGATGAACAGGACCTGTCGGAGCCGTGCCGTAATAAGCAGAGGGGTGACCTTTTTCAAGCAGAGCTTTAAGCTCTTCTCTTGTTAGAACCTCGACTGTGTTGCGCGTCGCTAATCTCAACCTTTCTTCTACATTTTCTTCATTCATGTTCCCCCTCCTTCGTTTATTTTCACGACCTGCTCCATGATAGCTAATAATCTTTTATCCAATCTTCCTTCCTTACAGTATAGACTATCTTCACTTTTCATTCTTCTGTTTGCTTACGTTTTTAAAAGATGGCCTTTTATTCTTTTCTTTTCCTCTATATACAGAATGGGCATTTTAGACAGAATACGCGAGATCAAAGAGGAAATAAAGCGCACACAGTATAACAAAGCCACCGAGCACCATATAGGCACGCTTAAGGCAAAGCTGGCTAAGCTCAAGGCCCAGCTTGAGAGACATGCGAGAAAAGAAGGAGGCAAAGGGTTTGCGGTGAAGAAAGAGGGCGACGCTACTGTCTTGTTTGTCGGCTTACCCTCAGTCGGCAAGAGCTCGCTCCTCACGGCTTTAACTGGGCGCGAGAGCAAGGCTGCTAGCTATGCATTTACGACGCTGGATTTGATTCCAGCCATGCTCAAAACTTCCAGTTTAAACATACAGCTCATAGATGCGCCAGGTGTAATAAAAGGCGCTAGTTCTGGGAAAGGAAGGGGCAGAGAAGTGCTTACTATTGTTAGATCTGCTGACCTTGTTCTCCTCGTGCTCGATGCTAGCAGAGCGGAAGAAGAACTTTCCATAATAAAGGATGAGCTTTACAATGCAGCCATACGTATAAACGAGGAGCCACCTAACGTTTACATAGAGAAGAAACACCAAGGCGGTATTGAAATAATGGGCAGGGCAAAGTGTTTTGGCGTGAATAGAAAAACTGTCGTGAGCGTGCTAAACGAATTCGGCATACACAACGCCAACGTCATAATTAACGAGCCAATCGACGTGAATAGGCTTGTAGATGTGCTAGCAGGGAATCGCTATTACACTTCTGCCCTTGTCATTATAAACAAAGTTGACATTGTGTCTAGAGAGCGGCTTAAGGAGTTGAAAAAGGCATTTCTTTCTGCCATCTTTGTCTCTGCTCAGACGGGCGAGGGCATAGAAGAGCTCAAAACTGCTATAGTTAAGCACCTAAGGCTTATGCGCATCTATACGCGGGACGAGTATGGCAATATTGACAAAGAAGAGCCCCTTATTCTCAAAGAGAGCTCTACTGTGAGAGATTTCTGTAGGGCCATTCACAAAGACCTTTTGAAGAACTTCCGCTGGGCTCAAGTGTGGGGACCGTCTGCTAAATTTGCTGGCCAGCGTGTTGGCCTCAACCATAAATTGAAGGATGGCGACGTTGTTTTCATTAAGGCGTATAAGTAATATATGTAATAAAAAGCGGGCTAACAAACACCAAGTTTTTTGATGAACCTTTTTTGTGAACTTCTTAAAAAGAAGCTCCACCCAAACTTCTTAGGAAGAAGTTTGATCAAGAAGGGCTTATAAACGCCCAAACTTTCTCAATGAAACCTCTTTTTTAAAGAAGTTTCTTCTTCAATGAAACTTTCTTTCTAAGAAAGTTTCTTTTGGTTGAGCTTTTCTTACAAACTTCTTAGAAAGAAGTTTGATCAAGAAGATGAGCCTATAAACACTTAAAGTTTTTCGATGGAACCTTTTTAAAAAAGGTTCCAGTGGACCCAGGGGGATTTGAACCCCCGGCCTCCCGCGTGCAAGGCGGGCGCTCTACCGTTGAGCTATGGGCCCATCTAAACAGCACAAACTTAGATAAGGGATCTTTAGCACAGCTTTAATTTGGAAGAGGAGAAGAGCTTTTAAATAGAGATGTTATCTCCTCTTGGGCGTCTTTTCCTGAAAGTTCATTTTCTACGAGGTCCTTTTCTAAAAGGCTTCTTAACTTCCTTTCGCCACTTTTTTCGTCCATAACCTCTTCTGCCCATTTCTTGAGCTTCTCTTGTTTCTCTCACATCCCTTCTTGCCTTTTTTGGAAGATGTTTTGCTTCCTCCTTCAAAGCCTCGTAACGTCTCTCAATGGCCTTCTTCAGTTGAGGCCAAACTTTGGCTTTATCCACAGCATCTGTTTTAAAGGCTATAGCTAACTTAGCAGCAAGTGTTCTGGCCATCTTTCCTCTAAGTACTTTGGGCAGCTTGCTTACGTACGGGCTGAGAAGTATGATGCCGTGCTTTGGTGGTTTTATCCTTCCTTTACTTCGCAAGTGTTTGAACAAGGCTTTTTCTGCTCCCAAGACCTGAATTGTGCTCGCGGGCATATCTGCCAGTTTTTCCAAGCTGCCCGCATGGCTTAAGAAGAGCGCAACAAGCTTTCCACCTATGAGCTCGGTTGCATTTGGTGCTACCTTTTTTGCCATCTCTTCTATGTAAGCTTCGTAGTCGTCGATTGTCTTGTGTATAGCCATCAAAATTTTTGCCAGTGCTTTTATGCGCTTGAGCTGCTCTTTAGAGAGCTTAGCTCCCCTACTTTGCTTTATTGCTTCTGTGATTTTTTCATTCACACCGAGATGCTTTAGAACTGCTTCTAGCTCCACTTCGTCCGTTCTATCATTAATCTCGAGCACCGCTTCTATGTATCTTCGCCTTTCGCTTGTCTTTAACTCGGGTATATAGAGGCCATACCATGTTTCCAGCTCTTCATAGAAGCGGTTAGAGCTTTCTGTTAGGTCTTCCAGCGTTCTGCTGAGCTGTATTAAGTAAAGATCATCTCTTTGCTTAAATGCAGCCGCCTTTTCCTTTGCCATTTGAAGGAACTTCTCCCTCAACCTTTCCCTTTTCCTGGCGCTTTCCATCTTCCCACCTTTCTTTTTTTCTTTTGTTAGTACACAAGTTATGTCTTCCTTACATTACTTACGTTACATCTTTTTTACCTTTTAGGCCTTTGGCAATCGTCCTCTTGGCTTTTTGGGCTTCAAATCGGGGTATGCCTTTATTAGGCCTTCGAGATAGGGGTAGGGTCTAAAGGATTTATAAGCCAATGCCTTTTTAGCAAGGGCTTCAAATGGCTTTACTTCTAGCTCTTTAACTATGTCGTCCAGCTTGCCCTTGAGGGCTTTTTGTCCTTTCTGCATACCTTCTTTGTAGAACATGTACTTCTCTATGAGGCGTTCGATGCATGTGGCTAAGAGGGCTCCCCCTTCGTACTTTTTAGCCTTCTCTGTCAGCTTTTTTATGGCTATGAACTTTTTGTATTTGAGCATGTAACCCATGCCTTTCCCACCCTTGTTTTCTGTTTCAAAGGGCTGAGAGCTTGGCTCTTCTGCATTCTTGATGGAGAAAAAGCCCGCCTTCTTCAGCTTGAGAAAGACGTAGGCGCTCTTTGCCATAGGCAACAGCTCTTCTTTTACAGCTGCTTTTTTCAGTGCGTCGTTTTTGCCTTTGCTTTTTTCCACTGCCTTTAAGTCAATACCGACAAGCTCGTAGGCTGCCTTGGCTTTTTCTAGGCAAAGCTTAGCTACGTATGCAATGTGCTCTGGTTTAGTCCATTTGTATTCTCTATTTGGCATCTCTACACCGTAGAGCTTTCCATATAGAATAGCAAAATCTTCTGCTGGCATGTTATTCCCCCTTTTCGCCTCTTTACTTACTTTCTGTCTTTCGTGTTTTTTCATTTCCTCTATTCAAGGCCAGAGCTGCAGCAGGTAGGAGAAGGCCCGCTAGACAGAGAGGTTTGCCGCTTGTAGAAGAAGGGGCAGAGTTAAGTGGAGGTTGTTGAGGTTGTGGTTGGCTCTCTTCTAGGGCAGCGGTTGTCGCAAGCGCGTATATGCTGAAGTGGGGTACGTTTACATATATGCAGTATTTTCCTTCGGAGCATTGTCCTACTGTGTAGTTGAGCTCTTCGAATGTGCCGTCGTCATTCATCCTTATGACAACCAAATGTTTTCTTATTGTGTCATTGAGGAATTCGGGCATCTCGTTAGGGTCAATCTCTATTGTGAGTGTGCCGTTTTCTAGGCTTAAATCTTCTGGTTCTATATTGTAAGCTAAGAGAAGTTTCCCTCTCTTAAAGCGGTTTTTGATGTAGCCTTCTATGCGCTTGGATGTGTTGCTGTCGACGTTTTTGACAATGAATGTTGCAAAGTTTGAGTGTTTTCTGAGACGGCCATTTATGACTATAATGCTTCTTTTTGGCGCTTTCATGTCTATGAACTTTATTGTATGTGAACCACCTGTCTCGTTGCGAATAGACACATAATAATCATATGCTTCTTTTAGTATAAAGGGAACCTTGAGTTCTACACCATTATCACTCTTTGCTATCCAGCCACTAATTTTTCCGTTTTCCCCTTTTATGACTTTGAATGTTCTGAATACATCTTCTATCCATCTTGCATGTATACAAACTTTATCTTTGCCAACTTCTACGCTAGCCTTTGGGTTTATTAGGCCGTCATTTTTGAGTTTGCTTACTATGGACTGAATGGCTAAGCCCGCTAAGTATGGGCTGCTTGTATTCAGTGTAGTTCTGCCAGAGCTGCTTAAACCTATTGATGTATTGAATACGATTTTGTCATCTTGCACATATCCACATATGGGTGAAGATGGGAAGACCCTACATACAATTGTAGAGTTTGCCTTTATACATCTTGCCTGCTCTCCTGTTTTTTTGGCAAGGGCATAGCTTACTTCATTTGGGGTTGGCATAGAGGGTGCCGTATAGGCCGCCCAAGTAAGTTCTCCCAAGAAGGAGAATATGAGAATTAGAGACAAGAGTTTTGTTATTTGGCTGCCCCTTTTGTTTTTAATGTCGCCACTATTGTTTCTGTAGCTCTTTCGGCTGAGCGTTGTGAGCCCAACATTCCCCCTTACTTTCTTATGATTAGCTCTGTCCTGTTCATCAACCATGCTATCACACGTCTATTCACTCCCCCACTCCTTTTAAACGTTTTTCTTCTAAGCCACTGTGGTGTTACAATGGATAAGCCCTATAAGCGAGGACATTTTGCTAGCTCAAAGGCTCAAAAAAACAACTTCTCGCCGAGAGTGGCAGTTTCAGCTTCGTTGTTGGGTATAGCTATTTTTGTGGGCATTATTCTCCTCTTGCTTTTCTCAGACGTTGCAGGGAGCATTCAACCCTGTGTTGGCGTCGTTAGCATCAATGGCGAGATTTCCATGCAGCGGACGCCCGCTTCTCTTATGAGCCCCGGTAGCCCTAATGCCGAAGATATTGCTAGAGCTATCGGCTCAGTAAAGGACAAGCCCAACGTAAAAGCGCTTGTCATAAAGATAAACAGCCCCGGTGGAAGCGTTGTAGGAAGCAGGCTCATAAGGCAAGCCTTGAGGGACACGGGGAAGCCGACCGTCGCATACCTCAGCGAGGTAGCTGCTAGCGGAGGTTATTATGTGGCTAGCGGCGCTGACTACATTGTAGCAGATCCGGATACGCTTACAGGCAGTATAGGTGTGCTGACTGTGTTTACAGATGCTAGAGGCTTGCTAAAGAAGTTGGGCGTCAATGTTACTGCAGTGACGAGTGGTGAGCATAAGACGATGGGTGCCTTCTTCAAGGGCCTTTCACCCAGCGACAAAGCCATCATACAATCTATTATAAATGATACATATCACGAGTTCGTCAATGTTGTTATAGAAGGAAGGGGCCCCCGATTAGACAAGAATGCTTTCCTTTCCATAGCTGATGGTAGAGTTTTGTCTGGGAGGCAAGCTTACAAGATTGGTATGGTGGATGAGCTGGGCAATGGAGAGACTGCCATTAAATTGGCGGCCAACCTCTCGAACATTACGTACAAAAAATATGAGGATATCCATATTTGCCCCATAGAGATTACTACGCTCTATAAGAGTGGTTTGTTCATGAACAGCGCCTTTACACATCTCTTAGCCTATCTTTTCCCCGCGCTTCAGCAAGCACAGCAACTCCATACTTTGCAGACAACTCAGGGGCTTCAGTTTTCGTGAAAAAGGTTTGAAAATGATGAGGTTGATGGATTAGGCACTAAGGCAATCTGACGACCTACGACCTAAGATTGCTCCACAAGACTGTGAGAATATGAATATATGGGAATTCTTTGCTATATTCATTCCTGTGTACTTTGCAAATGCCGCCCCCGTCTTTTTGGGCGGGGAGCTTCCTATTGATAAGATCATCGGCCGAAAGGTCTTTGGCAAGAACAAAACAGTTTTAGGCCTTATAAGTGCCTTCTCTGTTGGCACAATTGTCGCCTACATTCTTTACCTCTTTTTTCCAGAGAAAGAGTTTTTTGTCTTGGCTCTTTGGGCAATTGCCGGCGCTATTTTTGGCGATTTGTTTGGCAGCTTTTTAAAGAGACGGATGGAGCTGAAGGAAGGAGCCCCCCATACAATGGATCAATTTTTCTTCATTATATTTGCTCTTGTCTTCGTAGCCTTTGTCGATTGGAGGGCTTTTCTTTTTTCATCTATGCCTCTAGCAGTTTTGGTATTGCTTATTGTCTCGCCTCTGCTTCATAAGGCGTCGAATGTTGTTGCTTACATGTTTAAGCTGAAGAAAGTACCTTGGTAACTATAGTATAGCTATTTATAGCTATTAGAATTGGCTATTAGGATCTACCCTTATTTCCTTACACTATGTGTTGTTGGAGATTTGCTGTTTACGCCGTTGAAGTAAGCGCAAAATTTCTTGAAGGGGCAGAGCTTGCAGTTGGGTTTTGCTTTGCATACTGTCTGTCCATAGGTGACCATCGCTAGATTTATGTGTGCCCTCTCCCAAGGCTTAAGGAAGCTGAGCTTTTCCTCTGTCTCCTTAGGAGTTTTTGTGTTGACAAGGCCTAATCTGTTGCTTATCCTGTGGACGTGCACATCCGCGCCTACGATGGCTTTGCCCATCTCAGCCAAGAAGACGCGAGCGGTCTTTCTACCTACGCCCGGCAGCTGCATGAGCTCATCCAAGCTTTTTGGAATACCCTTCTCTGCGACGTGTTTTGCTAAAGCTTTGAGCTTTTTTGCCTTTGTTTTGTAAAAGCCGACGCCGTATATGAGCTTTTCCAGCTCCGCTAAGTTAGCCTTTGCCATCTCTTTGGCTGTTTTGTATTTGGAGAAAAGCCTGTTTGTTGCTTTTTCTGTCATCTCATCCTTTGTTCTAGCAGAGAGCATAACGAAGACGAGACGCCTAAACGCGCTGCCCTTCCTCTTGAGATGTAAGACGGGCGCATCTCTTTTTAGGCCTTCCATTAACATTGTGTCTATGTACGTGTGGACAAGCTTGCTTATGCCATCCCTTAAGACGGTGTTGTGGTCGAAGCCAAGGTCCATCTCAAGGGCTTTGTATATAGGGAAAGCCTTGGCTTTGCCTTCTGCACTGCTTTCAATCTTCCCGGCTTTCACTTCGCAGAGGAAGGCCACGCTTATTGTTTTGCGTGGGTCTCTGCTTGGGTCTGAATAAGCACTCACGACAGCTATAGGCTTAACAACTAGGCCCGTCTCCTCTCGCATTTCTCTGACGAGCGTTTCCTCCAAACTTTCTCCATCCTCGAGCATACCACCCGGCAAAACCCATCTGCCTTTGAATGGCTCGTTAGCTCTCCTTACCAAAATAACTTGACCTGCGTTGATAATTATGCCGTCTGCTGCTATGGGCCTGACTGGCCTCTCTTTTTGTTTACTGTGCCTTTTCATGGCTGCCCACCCTCTATAGTTTATCTCTAGCTCAAAGCTTGTTTGTGTATTTTTCTCTGTTTCTATTCATGAAAACGGAGAGCTCTTCACCAACCTCTACTTTGCCCGCGTCGCTTATGTTCAATATGTAGGTCCGCTGGTCATGGCCAGCTAGCCTGCAACCGTCTATACGTATGGTCCTTATGACAGAACCTATGGGGCTTCCGTATACGCTCTCGTCGTACTTTGTGAGTATGAGCTTCTTGTCCAAGACGATGCTGCCGTCTACGATATGGGCTACACCTAGGCCACCAGCGGCCTCCACAGTCGCTGCTTCCTGGCTACGCCTCTTTTGCGATATGAGCAAAGCCGTTTGTTTCTCACCTTTCAGGCCGTTGTAAAAGAGCCGTACTATGCGGCGCGCATCTATTTCTTTGCTCTCGTACAAGCCCGTTATGGAATCTATAACTGTTATAGTTGAGCCGCTAAGCTTTATTGCGTCTTTGAGCAGTTCCCAGGCGCGTTTTGGATATTGCCTAAGCTCTTCTTCTTCCGAAACGTCGACGATGTATATGTTCCTAGCTATGGCGTCGAAATCTTTGTCCATGACTTGCGCTCTTTCCTTTATAGTGTTATACAGAAATTTAGCCGGCGTTTCTGTTGTTAAGAAGCTGACTCTATAACCTTTGGCAGCTTGATAAATAGCGAACTGTATAGAGAAAAGACTTTTGCCCGTGTCTGGCGAGCCGACGATGTTCATGACGCTTAAGTAAGGGATGCCGTTGAGCACACGTCGTGTAAGCCTGCCTTCCACTTTTTCGTATACGTAGAACATGCTGTCCAGCTTTGTCCCCGTGCTAACGCCGAGTATACGCGGGGCCTTGTCTGCCAACTCGTAGAGAGCATATATATGGCGCCTTTCCATAGCTTATATTCCCTTGGGGGGTTTATAAATCTAAGTATAAGGGCTTTATCTGCTTTGATCTGCTTAGCCTAAATGCTTTGCCTGAATAGCTGTATAAAACGCAGGGCAAATTTGATTAACCGTGGGATTAACCGTGGCATAGTTTTTGTATAAAATCGACGTAAATGGTCTTTAACAGACCTTGGGCAGAGAAGACGATGATGGCAAACTTTGTTATGGGATCTGGCTGCATGAGGTAAAAAATGAGGAGGAAAGCGGGGAAGTAAAAATTGCTTGAAGGCGAGATTTTAGAAGGATCGCCTACGAGATTGACGCATGTTAAGAGAGCTGCTGCATATATACTAGCAACTACAAACAGGAGCGAACCTGCAAGCCAAGGAAGAGGTAGGAAAAAGCCCACGAAGAAAAGCAAGAGCTCGAACACAAATAAGCTTGACTTAAGCGTGAATTCCAGGACAAAGCCCCTCCAATTGACACTTTGCATGCTCTCAAAAATCATAGAAAGGTATGAGTCATAGCTTTTATATTCCTTGCTATCCTCCTTTCCGTTTTTGCTCTTTTTGCTCTCGCCGTGTTGCTTATTTTTCAACTACCTAAAATCTCCTCTATACGCAGGAGTTCGTTGTATTTGGCGGTGCGTTCGCTTCTAGCAGGGGCGCCGAATTTGGCATATGGAGCCCCTACGCCCACTGCAAAGTGAGCTATGAAGGGATATTCTGTCTCGCCGCTTCTATGGCTTACTATGATGAAGGGCGTGTGCTCTTGGGCATAGCTCAATGTAGCGAATGTTTCTGTGAGCGTGCCTATTTGGTTGGGCTTTATTATGAGCCCGCTTATGTCGTCTTTGAAGCGGCGCAGCCGCTTGACATTCGTAACCGTCAAATCGTCGCCTATAACGGTGAAGCGCTTCTTCTTAAGCATGGCGAAGCCTTCTGGGTCTGTTTCCGCAAAGGGGTCTTCTAAGCTGAGGAAGTGAAAGCTCTTGTTGAGTTCAACGTAATGGTCAACGAGCTCTTCCCTGCTGAGCTTCTTTCCGTCTATGTTGTAGAGCTTTGTCTTGCCGTCGTAGAAGGAGTTTGCAGCCGCATCCAGGCTCAGCTTTACTTTTCCTGTGTAGCCCGCTTCATCTATGGCATCCTCGAGAAGGACGAGCGCCTCTTCGGTTCTCTTAAGAGGGAGAGCGAATCCACCTTCATCTCCGACGTTAATGGCGTCTTTACCGTGTGTTTGTCTTATGAGTTCTCTTAGGCTAAAGTATATTTCAGCCGCTGCTTGGTAGCGCGCCTTGAATGTTTTTAGCTGGGGCACAATGAGGAATTCCTGCACCGCTAGCTCATTACCTGCGTGCTCTCCGCCGTTTATGACATTGAACATAGTTATGGGCATGGAAAGTCGCGTGCCGTCGTAAAAGATGTCGTGTATGTGCTCGAAGAGTTCTATGCCTCTCTCTGCAGCCCCTAGTTTAGCTATGGCCATCGACGTGGCAATCATGGCATTGCCTCCTATAACATGCTTATCAGGTGTGCCATCCACTTCAATCATGGCCTTGTCTAATGCCTCTTGATTGGTGGGGTCTTCTCTTATGAGTATGGGCTTTAGGAATTTCTCGACGTTGCTTATGGCTATGCTCACACCGTAGCCGTGAAAGGCTTTGCCGCCGTCGCGCAGCTCTTTAGCTTCTTTTTTGCCCGTGCTTGCGCCAGAAGGAGCCGCTACTCTTACGGTTGTGCTATCGCTACTTAATTCAACTTCAACGGTTGGCTTAGCTCTAGAATCTAAAATCCAGCGGGCTTTAACATCTTTTATTGTAGGCATACGCCTATATGGGCGCTTCTTTTAAAAAGCTTGGTTCATTCTTGCAGAAAAGGACAGAAGATGAAGTTCTAAGGGTATTGGATGCTCGGAGGAACAGTATGAGAATGAAGCGTCGTGTGTATAAATGCGAAGTTTGTGGAAATATTGTAGAGGTTTTGGAAGAAGGCCAAGGCCAACTCGTTTGCTGCGGAAGAGCAATGAAGCTTTTAGAAGAGAAGATGGCTGAAGCGGAAGGCAGAGAGAAGCATGTTCCGGTAGTTGAGCGTAGAGGAAAAAGCTCTCGTCCAACAGCGCCAACACTGTCCTGCTCGTTGTTAAAATGGGTAGTGTGCCTCACCCTATGGAGGCCAACCACTATATACAGTGGATAGAAGTGCTTACCGACAAGCGCGTTTACAGGCAGGAGTTAAAACCGGGACAGGCTCCTCGAGCAGAGTTCTACATAGGCGGAGATGAGCGCGTAGAGTCTGTGCGCTCGTACTGCAACGTACATGGCTTGTGGAAAAGCTAAAAGAGCTGAATGATGGGCCGACTAATGGCCTGAGTATAATGTCCGAATGTTGGCCTGAATGATGGTTGCCGAATGTTTGCTAATTGCTGAATGCCTACTGAATGCTTGATGGATAGCTTACCAAATTGCTAGATGTAGCCCTTTTATAAAGTGTTCCATGCCTAATTACAGCGCTCCTACAAAAGAGGAGCAGAAGGTGTAAGGTATGTATGAAGGGAAAGACAGAGGTGAACGCAGGCCTCATTTCGGCGGCTTTGAGAAGCCGGTAAAAGTTGGTGAAACAGTTTCTCTACAAATTGTAGGGAAAGGTAAGGATGGAGATGGCATAGGCAAGGTAAATGGCTACGTCATCTTCGTCAAGGGAGACACAGAAGTGGACAAAACCTACGACGTCAAAATCTTGACAGTCGGAAGGAAGTTTGCCACTGGCGAAGTTGTCTCCACGGCCTAATAGCCTATGCATGTCTATCTATGCATGCCTAGGCAAGCCTATACTTGCTTTTTGGCAAAGGCTTAGGCCAACCAACAAAAGGGGCAATGTCCCCCTCTTATTTTTTTAACCTTCCTATCTACACTCAATCATGCAATCCAGCGTGCGATTTAATGGACATGGCAAGGAGTGTAACTCAGAGCAAGACGGCCAACAGCGCTCGCGTGAGAACCCTTGGCAGGGGGTTCGACGCATTTCCTTCGTAGGCTTTGTGGCTCTGCTTTTTTTCACGACGCTGCTGCTGGAAGGCTGTACGGCCAAAGATTTGAGCAGCGTGGGCAATTTAAGCAAGTTCTTAAGTGCTTCTGAAGAGATGCACATAGTCGCGCAGCACTACAATATAAGCTCAAACGAGACATACATGCCTAACGCAGCCGAATACGAAGTTTTCAAAGCCGTAAATGTTGTGAGAGGGAAGCATGGGCTTCATCCCTTATCTCTCGACAGTCAGACGAGCAAGGTAGCTCATGACTATTCAGAGCGTATGCTCAAAGAAGGCTTTTTCTCTCACTACGACCCGCAAGGCAGAAGCGTCGAGGACAGGCTAGAAGAAGCAGGAATAAGCTATAGAAAGGTTGGCGAGAATCTAGCCTATCTTCGCTTGGGGGAGAACCGCTCTGTCGAGAAGATTGCTGCAGAAGCTGTTAAAGGTTGGATGAATAGCAAGCTGCATAGAGAGACGATGCTTGACAAGGAGTATGAGACGCTTGGTGTGGGTGTTGCATGCGACGACAAAGTTTGCTACATTTCCACGATTTATTTAAATACAACGTTTCAGCTTTTGACTGGCGACAAGGGGTTCGGCGTTGTTGAGCTGCCCTTAAATGGCTTGGCTTACATAGACGTGAAGAGTAATGGCACAGGTGAATTCATACTCATGCCTAAAACAGCATTTCCTGAATTCCAGAGAGAAGGTTCTTGCACCTGCTACGGCATGTGGAAGGGTGATAGTTTCTCCACTTACATAACACCGAACGACTACATTGTAGTGAAGAGCGAGGCGCCCGTGCGCTTAACCATCCATGTGAAGAGTGCTGCATCTTCCTAGCGCCTTTTTAGCATTTTTTATTAGATCCCCATGTAGCTTTTTGGTGCTTTTTTGCTATGCTTTTTGCCTGTTTTTGGCAGCCCTTATTAAAGATTTCTCTCCCAAGGCCTCAGTGCACGTTGTAATAGCTGAGAAGCCCAAGGTAGCTGCTAAGATAGCGGCTGCTATAGGTAAGGCGAAGCGTACGGTATTCAGAAGGAAAGTACCCATTTACACAATAGGCAAAGACCTTGTTGTCATTCCTGCTGTGGGCCATATATTTAAGCTGGCGAGCACGGCAGAGGGCTATAACTATCCTGTTTTTGACTTGAGGTGGAGAGAGGCAAACGAGGTGGACAAAAAAGCTTATTATACAAAGGACTACATAGCTGCTTTTAAAGAGTATGCAGACGAGGCAGACGAAGTTACAGTTGCAACAGACTTTGATAACGAAGGCAGCTTAATAGGCTATAACATATGGCGCTTTATATTCACAAACAAGCCCTTAAACAGGATGAAGTTCTCGACGCTTACGATGGGCGAGCTAAGGAATGCCTTCGAACATGAAATAGAGTTTGACTACGGTAACGCCATAGCCGGCGAGACGCGTCATATTGTGGATTGGTACTACGGCATAAATCTCAGCCGGGCCCTTATGCAAGCTTTGAGAAAAGCGGGCACGTTCCGCGTCATGAGCATAGGCAGGGTTCAAGGGCCAACGCTGGCTATAGCCACAAGCAGAGAGCTTGACATACAAACGTTTGTGCCCAAGGATTTCTGGCAGCTCTTCATAAAGCTCAAAGGCACGATTTTCGAATACAAAGGAGGCAGAATTTTCGAGAAGGAGAGGGCAGATGAGCTCTTTGCAAAAATAGGAAAAACCGCTAAGATAAAGGCTGTGGAAGAGCGCACATACAACCTATATGCGCCTCATCCTTATGACTTGACAACGCTTCAGATGGACGCATATAAGGTGTTTAGATTCTCGCCCAGCAAAACGCTCAAACTGGCTCAAAACTTATATGAAGCATCGCTCATCTCCTACCCGAGGACAAGCTCCCAAAAGCTGCCGCCGACGCTGGGCTATAGAAAGCTGTTAGAAAAGCTTAAGGCTACAGGCCATATAAGCAAGGCCCTTCAAGCAGTTATAGACGAGCTGCTTAAGAAGGAAAAGCTTTGGCCAAGCCAGGGTAAGAAGGATGATCCAGCACATCCTGCCATTTATCCAACAGGAATTAAGCCCAAGAGTTTGGAAGGCGATGAAAAAAAGCTCTATGCGCTTATAGCGGCTAGGTTTGTAGCTGCATTCATGAAGCCCGCTGAGATAAAGGCTGTTAGTGTGTTAGCTGAAACTGTTGACACGGGCTTAGAATTCACAACTAAGGGCCAGCAGATAAAGGAGGAGGGCTGGCTGAAAGTGGGAAAACTCTTTAACAAAGTGAATGAGACAAGCGTGGCCGAATTTAAAGAAGGCGAGCTCGTTCCTATTCAGAGTAAGAACAAGAAGAAGGGCAAGACAAAGCCTCCTGCTCGTTATACCGAGGCATCGCTTGTTAAGGAACTTGAGAAAAGGAACTTAGGCACAAAGGCCACAAGGGCCATGATTGTGTCCACGTTGTTTTTGAGACGTTACTTCGTTAAGGAGGGCTATGCGCTGCGCGTGTCTGAGCTTGGTCTTGCCGTCTATCAGACGCTGTCAAAGTACGTGCCGGAGATTTTGAATGAGGCACTGACGCGAGAGATAGAGCTTAAGCTGGAAGAAGTGACACAGGATCCAAAAAAGCAGAGGGACGTCGTTGAAGAGACAGAGAAGCTCATACGCAAGGTTTCAGATGAGTTTAAAGCCAACGAAGAGGAAATAGGCAAGAGCCTTTTAGAAGGTCTTAGTAAAGTAAAGGTGTGGAAGACGTCGTATTCGAAGTCCCGCGACAAGAAAGCAGGAAGCAAGAAAGCTTGAATATGGGCTTAACTCATGCTGGGCCGCACTGATATGTGTTGCTCTATAGCTATTTAGATAAGTTTTATACTCCTTCAATCTCTCATTATTTATTTGGGCCTTATGTTTTCTTTCCCACGAGCTCTTCCATACGTCGCTCTATTCGCTCGAGGTTTCTGTCTATATAGCGCTTTCTTAAATCAGATATTCTAACAAGTATGTAAAAGCCTACACCTATGCCCAACCAAGCGTAGAAGATTGTAGCTATTTTGCCTAGAGGTGTCTTTGGCACAATGTCGCCGTAACCTATGGTTAAGACAGTTGCTGTGATGAAGTAAGAAGAGTCAATATAATTCCAACCTTCTAAAAAGTGAAAGAGCACAATGCCTACAAAATATATGAGAAAGAAGAGTGTAATAGCTAGATGAATGTTTGAGTCAGGCTTTGCTTCATACGTTTTTCCTTTAAGGATAGGATGCACGACTTTTAATTTTTGAGAATCTTGCTGTCTTATTGATGAGGGTCTCTTCTTACTTGTCCTTCTTCTTCTAGTCATAGTGTCCCTCTCTATACTTGCTTCTACCTTCCTTTGTGGTATATTTTTTTATGCTTCTACTATATGACGCGTATAGTCCCCATGCGCTTGTATTCCTCGAGTACTTTTGTGTAGTCCTGATAGTGCTCATTCACTATAAGCAATATGGGGTAATCTCCTGGCTTCGTCTGTCTAGCGCCGTATACGCGGAGGCTTGCTTCTACATATTCTCCTGGTTCGAGGGTGCCGAGCTTCTTCATGGCCCTTTTGTGGACGAGGTTAGGGTCGAACCCAAGGAGTGCGTTTTTGGGCAGCTTACCTTCTATAGAAAGGAGCATCTCTTTATCTGTAAGGTTTTCTATTTGAAAAACCACGTCGATACTTGAGTCGTTCCCTCTGGCCAACCTTAGAGGGATAAGCCTGTGAGTGAATTTGAGCCTTGCCATGATATAATGTCGCAGCATGGTTTAAAAAGATTAACTATGGAGTTTAAGCGGGTGAGAACATGGTAGGCCCGGCGCCTATCTTTAGGATGCAAGATGACGACGAAGACTGGGATGAAGACGACGAGTGGGACGACTCGGACGATGACGACGAAGACTGGGAAGATTTCGACGAAGATGAATAAGCTTCCTGGGATCTCGTCCTGCCACAGCTTAGGACAGCATCTCGTCTTCCACCTTAACCCGCGTGTTTTTTAGGCCTTTTTGTGTTTTTGGGTGGTGTTGTGCTTTTGGCACGGTTTAAAGCTTATATAATCCTCTATAAAGGTTCTTTTTGAATGTTAATAAGTCTCCCCAAAAGGTTTGTAACTGCCCATCATCTCATAACGTGTGGCTTAGATAATACAGCATGCTTATCTCTGCGTTGGAAGGTTATGAGGGCATCCCGCCCATAGAGGTGCCTGCTCGTATACAGGGCATCAAACAGCTTTTCCCTTCTGCCTTGGAAGTAAAATGCAAGGATGAAAAGAAGGCATTGTCATATATCAAAGAGGTTCATTCGCTTCTTTATTTGTATGATTTAAAGGACATGTGCACAGCTAAGAAGGGCTTATCATCTGACTTGAACTTCCAACCCGCTCTTATGCCAGAGGCATTCAATGCAGCATGTGCCGCTGTTGAGGCTGCTGAAAAGAAGGATTTTGCAGCTATACGCCCTCCGGGACATCATGCCTATAGGGATGAAGCAAGAGGCTTCTGCTATCTGAACAACATTGTTATAGCAGCTAGGCATTTACTCAAGGAGGAGAAGGCCAAGCGCGTTTTTATCCTAGATTTCGACGCCCACTACGGCGATGGCACACACTTCCTCGTCAAAGACGACAGCGCCTTTTTCTACGGCTCTGTTCATGGCGACCCCAAGCGCTACTTTCCTATGCGAAAGTGGAATTCGAATAATGCCCTCCTTTTCGATGTCGAGCCCTCCACTGTTGACGATAAGGAGTTTCTCGCTTATATAGATAAGCTTTTAGAAAAGGCAAGAGCCTTTAAGCCCGATGTCCTGGCTGTATCAGCAGGCTTTGATACATGGCATGAAGACCCTGTTTTGCCCTTCAACATAAAGGATGAGAATACTTATTTTGAGATTGGCAAGCGCGTCAAAGCCTTAGGTCTTCCTTTCTTCGCTGTTTTGGAAGGGGGTTATAGCAAGGCTCTCCCACGCTTAGTAAAGGCCTTTTACGATGGTGCCTTTGCTTAGGAAGTAATGCGGCATTGTGGCAACTATATTAACCAAATTTCCGGATTTTTGGCGATTACATTAGCCAACTACTGAAAGTTTTATAAGCTACTTTAGATGGCAGCAGCAGTTCTTTATAAAGCCTTCCCCCTGGATGGGGAATGTTTTTTAAAGAACAGCCAAGTTGCCCGTACAAGGAAACGCTTAAGCAAGACTGTAGGAGGATTAAGAGGGCTTAGGAAAGGCGCTGTTTTGTGTGCTGTAGCATAACAAAGCGTAGGCATCTAACCGCCTTTTTTGTCTGAGGGGGCAAGGCATTTAAAACCTCTGTATCAATCTAAGCCATGCCAAACTACATTGTTGTCTTAGGTTCTATAATGTCAGGTTTAGGCAAGGGCATTCTCACAGCTTCTATAGGCAAAATCCTACAGTCGAGGGGATTCAAGGTAAAGCCCATGAAATTTGATGGCTATCTAAACGTCGACTGTGGCACAATGAATCCCTTTAGGCACGGCGAGGTCTTTGTTCTCCGCGACGGCAAGGAAGTAGATATGGACTTCGGCACGTACGAACGCTTCCTCAATATAGATCTCGACGCGGATGCATCCATCACAGGCGGCCGTATATTCAAAGATATTATAGAAAGGGAAAGGGAAGGCAAATTCTTGGGCAGAGATGTCCAATTTGTGCCCCACGTCACGAATTGGATAAAGGATCATATTGTAAGCTACGCCAACAAAAATAACCTCGATTTCCTCATTATAGAAGTAGGTGGTACAGTCGGTGACATAGAGAACAGTTATTTTATAGAGGCGCTTCGCCAACTTAGTATGAAGGAAAAGGTTATGTTCGTTCAGCTGACTTATTTACCAAACTTATATGGAGAGCTTAAAACAAAACCTACGCAGCACGCCACTCAAATTTTGAGAGGCATGGGCATACAACCGTCGGTTATTGTGGCTAGGGCCAACAAGCGTTTAGATAAAGAGACAAGGGAAAAGATAAAGCTGTACTGCAACGTCGATTACGTCATGAATGACCACGAACTTTCCACAGTTTATGAGCTTCCCCTTTTGCTAGAACAAGAAGGTATGTATGAAGCAATAAGGACTTTCTTCAAACTCGAATGCAGAAAAGCTGAGCTTGACTCATGGGAAAGCCGCGTGAATAAGCTGAAGACTAGCCCGCACAAAGGAAAGATCGCCATAGTAGGCAAGTATACAAAGCAAGTGGATTCATATGCCTCGCTTAGAGAAGCCCTCATAAACGCTTCAGCTGAGCTTGGTATAAAGCCCAGCATCGAGTTTGTTGAGGCAGAGGATATTAAAGGAAATGTGGAACAGCTTTCTCAATACGACGGCATCATCGTCCCGGGTGGTTTTGGTAAGAGGGGTGTCGAAGAGAAGATAAAGGCCATACAGTTTGCAAGGGAGAACAAAAAGCCCTTTTTAGGCATATGCTTCGGCATGCAGCTCATGGCCGTCGAGTTTGCTAGGAATGTTATGGGGCTAGATGCCTGCAGTGAAGAAATAGAAAGTTGCAAAGATCCCGCCGTCATACTCCAACCCAATCAAAAAGATGTAAAGCAGATAGGCGGTACACTTCGCTTAGGCGATTATGAGATGGACATAAAGGAAGGCACAATCTTGCACGAAATATATGGAAAGGACAAAGCCATAGAGAGGCATAGGCATCGCTATGAGATCAATCCAAAATACATACTGTCTTTCGAAGACAATGGCCTTATAGTATCTGCAACACATAAAGACCTCATCGAAGCCATGGAATACGATAGGAAAAAGTTCGGCTTTGGCATTGGCCTCCAAGCCCATCCAGAATTCACGAGCAGGTTTGAAAGACCCTCGCCCGTGTTTGTTAGGTTCCTCAAAGAAAGCTTGGCCTCTTTCTTAGGCTCCTAGGCTTTCTTAACTTTCTTGAGTAAAGGCGCTTAGCTAGCCCCTCAACAGTAAAATTTTAGTCCTTTCCCAATTTCCCTTCCATTCCGAGGCCTCAACGTAGGGATATTAAAAGGATGTTTCTAACTGTTTCTCTCATTGTTTCTCTTCTCTAACTCTTCAGCTGCTTGAGCTTCTTTATGAACTCTTCGATTGTGAATATGTAAACCATATCGTTGTCTACATAGGCTTTTATTAGGCTGCTTTTCACACGGCCATCGCTGAGCACAATGTCGAATTCATCTAACGATTTCGTGTCGTAGAAGAGTATGACAGGCATTATATTCTCTTCGCTCACAGCCCTCTTTATTATATCCCGCGTTATGGCATCTCTCTGAAGAGGAGCGTATATATAAACCCAGAATTCTTGCCAAGGCAGCGTTAACTTTGTATGTGGAAGTCTCTTTGATAGAGGCTTGAAAGGAATAGCCAAATCAATACATGCATCTCTTAAACGTCTAAATATGATGAGCTGCTCAGCCGTAAAACCTTCATTCAGCCAATCCTTTTTCAAATAATACTTGTCGATGAGAAGGATTTTCCCTTCTTTTATGAGCGCTTCCAACACAATCTGCACATTGAAGTCGTTGAGGACAAGGTCTTCTTTGTCCAGAACCAGGCGAATGCCCTTCTTTATCTCGTTTACCGTTAGAGGTGTGTTTTTCCACTTGTAGAAGTCGTTCACCAAGTCAAACGCTTTGAGAAGCTGCTCAGCCGTTATCTCAATTGTTTCGTATTCTACAGGGGCAAAGTCAGGCACATCTATAGAGTAGGGCAGCTCTTCATGCCTCTTCATTATGTAGCCAACAGCGTACATAATTACAGAGAATATGATTATGGCTATGTTTTGGGGAGTCATTAATTGAGATATACCTACAGATGATTCTCTAACCACTTCAAACGTTTTTGTGCCATAGCCTGGTACTGTAACTGTGAAGTTGTACTTGCCCACAGGTATAGGACCGTTGAAATAGCTTTTGAGCTCCCAATCTATGTGGTCGACGTTTGTAAACGTCATAGAGGCTTCTGGCTTGCCTTTCTTCAAATACGTGAGCGTGGCTTTTCCAATAACCTTCGGTCTGCCCGCTACGCTAAAATAGACATGTATGGTTGCGCCTTTGAAATCTGGCACGAGCCTTATGTTAAGAGTGCCCACTTCTAGAAAAGTCTTTGCATACACTTTGTGAAGGTCTGTGTCATCGAATTCGAATATGTAGCCGCCTTCATCTATACCAGGGTTGTAATAGTCTACGTCTATAAGTTGGTTGGCTGCAAGTATGTTACCTTTGTTTACATCTTTCTCATCAATTACGTTGCCAGAGGCATTGGTTACAAGGAGCTTCACCCTAACGAACGAATACATATCAGAGGGGTTAGCTACAAACTCTATAACAGATTTCTTCTTAGAAATGGAGTATGGTAATATGGGCGAGGCCTCTTCAAAGTATGCGGAGCCTGGGAAATCTTTTTCCACGATTGCGACTCTGTATGAAGGGAGTTTTCCTTTAGCCGTAGCCTTTATGAGCATGTATGAACTCTCTTCTGTTAAAGGCAGCGTGAAAAACACAGCATGGTCACCCTTGCTTAATCTGTATTTTGATATATGTTGATTAGAGAAGGTTGCATTGTAGAGTGCATTAACAACCTTTTCGATGTCACTAGCTGCATCGCTTGGAGATTTCCAAGAGTTGTAGAAGTTTGATCCGCCTACAGCTCCTGTAAAGAGAACAAAGCGTCCCCTTCCACTTTCGTCCTTAAATGAGAAGGCGGGTATAGTATTGTATAGAGTTAGGCTGGTATGGCCTACTGTATAACGAATGTTGCTTATGTTGAGTTCTTTAGATGAGAGGCTAGCGGGCACAATTCTCACACCCTTCAACTCCCAAAAATTTGTTATGCTCTTAAAAAGTGTGCCTGTAGATTCTGAAAGGGGATTAGCTCCAACGTATAAAATGTCAACGTCGTTGTTTAAAAGAGGTGTGAACCACTCTTTTAGACCAGAAGGAAGAACGTCGTATATAACTATCACCAAACTGCTTTTTTTTACAAACTTCAATTCATTGACAGATCTCAATTCTGTTACACTGAAGCCTTCTCTTATCAATGTGCTTTCTACTTCGTTTGTAAGCGCCTCTGTTTGAGGATAGGAACGGTCTGCTAGAACATAGACTATCCCACTTACAGGTTTTATAGGTTCACCTACTGTAAGAGAGGCATTGTCTTTGAGACTTACAAATGCTACAGCTGCGAGTTGTTTACTTATTCTCGTGCCGAAGTCAGCCAGATACGTCTGCGTTATACTTATGTTTACAGCTTTTGGCTGGGCTGGAATTAGCGATGCTGGCGGGATTGCATGAAGGAGAGCTGATAAGTGTATATATTCGTAATAGCCCACACCGATGAGAAATATTAAGATGAGGATGGGGAGCGCTTTACCCAATAAAACATCGATACCTTTTATTTCCACCTTTTCTTCAACCTTTTTTACTTCCTTCTTTTGCTTTTTTTTCTTGGGTTTGAGCTTTTCCATTATGCGCTTCAGAAGGGGCTTTTTGATTACCTTGTACTTCTTTGCATATTTGGGCTCAGATAGTATTATGAAACGCTTTTTCACTCTCTCCCCTCATGTTTTTGAGTCATACCCTCACGTCTTTCATAAAGGCTTTATTACCTTTTCCTCTATAAGTCTAGTCAAAATTTCTTCGACGCGCGCTATGGGCACATTTTTAACTTTAGAGAACGTTTCTAAATCAATTTCTCCATCGTGTTCTTTAAGCCATTCTACTACAAGCTGCTTGAGCACTTCGTCTGAGGGTGTCTCGTACTTTTTGAGCTTCATCTTAGCCTCTGATAGGAGAGAATTTACCTCATAGAGTTTTGTGGTGAGCTCCCTTACATTTTTTCTTTCCATCTCTAGGTGTGATTGTAGCTCCTTTACTTTTTCTCTTAATCTATCGTTGTCTATGAGTACATCCCTCACGTCGCGTGTGAACTTCTTGAGGAATTGGGAAAGAGCCGAGTCAAGTATAGAAAGCAAGGCAGAAATGGGCAGTCTGTACTTTGGGATTATGGGCTCTAGCATAGGCAAGATTTTTGAGAACACCTCCAGTTTCCTAACAGATGGGCTTTCGTCTGGAGCAATTGTATATATAACAATTATCTTCGAAGGCATGAGTTCCACGATTATGAATTTTCGAGGATTGCCCGAAACGTCTTCTTCTTCTACAGTTGCCAGGTAAGCCTTGTCTTTCTCCTTCAGAGCATAGAAATTCTTGTATTCTGAGATTATGTTGTAAAGTTCATCTATATTGGCCTCTCCAGGCGTTACTATCTCTATAGAGCCAATTTCCATATCTTCAGCCATATATTCACCTTCTTTTTCTTTTGGGCTTTACGTACACATCATACCCTCTTTCTCTTTTTTCTTGGGCTCCCTTGCTTTTCCTGCTTCTCTATCTCTTTTAGCTTCCTCCTTTTTGTGTCGTTTCTTTTGCTCTTCGCTTTTGCCTTTGCTCTTTTTGCCTTCCCTTCCTCTTGCTTTTTTATTTCTTTGCTTTCTTCTAATTTTCCTTCTTTTCCTCCCTTAGCTAAAAACACATCCGCTAAGTACTTTTTAGGCACTTGACTTATCTCATCTTCTATAGAAGGAACGTATGTAAGAAGGACAAAAAAGAATACAACTATTGTTAAAACTGTCGATGGTATAAACATGTTCAGAGCTTTTCCAAAGTCTCCTGAGACAAGAGGAAGAAGGACACCTATTGTGTATATGAGAACGGCAAACAGGACAGCGACCAACATATACCTCTCGAAGCGCTTTCTTCTCTCTACAAAACGCGCTTTGCCTTCCTCTGAGACGTACAAAAGGTTGCCTTTGTATGTGCCCAGCATGCGTTTTAAGTCTTTTATCGCATTCAGTATAGGATCATCTTTTATCCTGTAGCCTTCCTTTATAGGCTCTCCTGTGTCGACGGATATAGCTATAGGATGGGCAGATAGGTTTGGCTGCTTTCCCTTGTTTTTGCTATTTTTGCCATTTTGCATACATACACCTCACTTGCCCTTCTTTTTTAGGAGAAGCCTTGTCGGCTTGCCTTTTTTGCCTTCTCGTTTGAAGTCTGCTTTTGTGAATATATCTATGACTGTCGCGTCGTTGACACCCATCTCCTTTAAGAAGTCTACGATCTGCCTTCTGTCCACACCGTAACGTTCTAACTGCAAGACAAGATCTACGACGTTCATACGCCTGTAAGCCTTTTCAAAGGCGTTTGTTATAGCCTCGACGTGTTCATCTGATAGACCGAAGCGTCTAAGGCGAGCTCTAAATTCGTTCTTCTTAATAGATATAGAAAATGCCATAGGTACCCCCTCAATACCTTCAAAGGATATGAAGTAATCTTTAATAGGCTCTTCACCTTCTATGTGCTTTATCACAAACGTCTGCGAAAACTGAAGTGGCACATGGAAGGCCATATTTATAGCGGCTTGCCCCACACCAAAACCCATAATCTTTTTTCTTAAGTAATTGCTGAAACGTAAAGAGCCTTGTAGATAGTCTAGATAATTTTCAAACTTTGTCTTGAGAATGAATGTTGTGCCGACGTTGCTGAATATAGCTTGACTTA
The DNA here is from genome assembly GCA_015522475.1 of Microcaldota archaeon. GTDB lineage: Archaea > Micrarchaeota > Micrarchaeia > Anstonellales > J096 > J096. The sequence continues at coordinate 81,503 of WAMF01000003.1, read as the reverse complement.
TATCTGTGGGGTTCTGACTTGCTACAATGAGGGAGAAATTGTATTTTCGACCCTCCCTTACAATCATGACTACGTCGCTGTTTTCTTCGCCGGCAATTTTCCATGCCTCATCCAAAACGGTTATGAGGCGTATGGCTCCTTGTTCCTGAGCACCTTCTTGACGCATCTTTTCTTTTATGAATTGTATGAGCGTTAAAGCGCCGAGAGCCCTCGTTTGCTCGTCAGGCAAGCCAGTAAGGTCTATATCAACCAATCCACTAGTTACTATGTCGTCTAAGCTTATTGTGCTCTGTTGGGCAAAGTAGTCTTCACCCTCGCGTGTAAGTTTCTTGAGCCTATAAATGGCATTGTTCAGCTCAGATGGGTATTCGTAAGTGCCGAGCTGCTTTTTTTCCTCCAAAATCTTCACGACGTCTTTCAGCGTTGGCGGCTGTAGGGGATTGCCGAGTTCATCTCTAGTTTCATTTGAATCTAGTTTGAAGCGTGCGCGTACGTATGCTTCTTCAATGGCTTCCTCTGTGAGCCTTTTTTGTTCTGGATATCTACCCACATCCGTCAACAAGCCGAGCGTCGCCATAACCTGTTCGATTCTATCGTATGGTCGCATGCCACCCAAGTCAAGAAGGTTGAGATAGTTGCCCTTGCCTAAAGCGACAACTTTACCACCTGTTTCCAAAACCCAGTCCTTGTATTCGCCAGCCCAGTCTAATATGATCGCGTTGCTGTTCCACACAAAGCTAGCTCTTATGAGGAATGTTTTTATGAAATAAGACTTACCACTACCCGATATACCAACTATAGCGATATGGGGGTTTGTCACATATTTCGGTGTCCAGAAGAAGGGCGTATGCAATATGTCGGTCCTGCCCACATATATGCCGTTATCCGCTGCTTCCATAAGGAATTCGGGTGGAGGTTCAGGGGGATGGTGAAGAATATTTCTTCTGCCAATTTCAACGTTGTTCGTTTCGACAACCTTAAGAGGCGCTTTGGGTATTCTACTCATTTTTTCATCCTCATCTCAGTCCTTACATGTTGGATGAGCCTTCTGTTTCTAGGTTCTCTTCTAGCTCTTCGGCGCTTGTGGGCATGAACTTCTCCCACTCTAAAACGCGCATAAGGTCGTCTGCAGCTAAGACATACACTTCACAGTTCAATGCGTTGGAAAGCAGCGTTCTCAATTCAGCAGCTTGGTTTCTTGCCTTAGCTAGAGCCTCTTCTCTTGTTAAACCGGCAGCTGTTGTCATAGCATAGAGAACAACTCTCATTGGACGAAGCCCTCTTGAGAGCTTATCTATTTGGGCATTCCAGTACATCACTTCCCTTTCGTATCTTTCTATACGAAGAGGATCTGGCTCTGTTTTTTCTCGCTCTCTCTGAAGGCGAAGCTGCGCCTCTGCCTTCTTTGTTTCAAGCTCTCTTTTCTTGTCCGAGACGTCGACAGCATGTAGCATATACGCTATCTTGACGACGCCCTTGAACCCTGCCATAGCTGTCTCGAATGCTTTGTTGTAAGCTCTTAACTGCTCCTCTGTCATCTCTACAGCTGATTGGTAAAGCTTCATTGTCAAGAATACAGAAGCGTAGTATACTCCTTCCTTTGTTTTTTTGACAACTGCATCTTGTGTTGGGGGGATCTCATAGCCATCTGTTGTCACGACGACCGTTTTCGAAGTGCTTGTTAGCATGGGAATAAGCATGTAGCCATACTTGTATATAGCCATAGCTCCTGCTGCTCCTAGGGCGCTTATTATGCCACCCAAAATAGCCATTAGTCCACCGCCTTGAATTGTAAACGCTAAAACAGCCCCCAAGAGGCCTACACCAGCCGAAATATAGAATGCAGTCTTTGTGTCCATGGTGCTATTTTGAAGCTATGGCTTAAAAAGGTTTTCCTTCGCCAATTATAAGCAGGCGTTCTTTTACACGAGATTTTTGGGATATATATTGGAGGGCGGGGCTGTGGTGTAGCCTGGTTAGCATGCGGGCTTTGGGAGCCTGTGACCCCGGTTCAAATCCGGGCAGCCCCATTGAAACTTTCTTAGGAAGAAAGTTTCATCAAAGAAGCTTCATCAAGAAAGTTTGAGTACATATAAGTTCACTTCTTAGTAGAGCTTCTTTTCTAAAGAAGGTCCAGAGAAGTTTGTGAGCAGTGCGAACCCCTTTCTTTTTAATTCTTGTTGGTCCTAAGCCGTTATGAAGGCGTACACGCTCCTCGAAGTGGGCTATACTACAGAGAGCGATAAGACGTACATTACACTTCTTGTGAAAGGAAAGGACGGCAAGAAGGAGCTTAAGTTTGAGTGGAAGCCCTATTTTCTGATAACACTTCCAGAGGAAGAATGGAGGGACAAGCCGTCGAAGGAGCAGTTGGGCATGTTTAAGGAAAGGCTCGAGCATGCCTTGGAAGAGCTTGACCTGCCGGCTGAGCTTGGTCCTCAGACAGAACGCTACTTCGGCACAGAGAAACGCATTATGTGGAAAGTCTACACGTACAAGCCTGCAGAGATAATAAAAGTAAAGCACGCCTTAAAAAGAGCCTTAGAGTTCAAAGCTTATGAACATGACATTCCTTTCAAGAAACGCTTTGTTGCTGATATGCAAATACCTCCATTAAGCGAGATAAAAGTGAAGGAGGAAAAAGGGGTAGTTAGCGCTATAAAGGAGGCAAGATCAAGGGAAGAGCTAGATTTGAACATGGCAGCCTTCGACATAGAGACCTATAATTTAAGAGGTATTTCTAATCCAGAGGAAGACCCTATAATCATCATCACATATAAAGACAAGGAAGAGGAGCACTTCTTTTCTACAAAGGGAGCTAACGCCTATCCCAACGAAGCGTCTATGCTCGAGCATTTCGATGCTTTAGTAAAAGAGAAGGACATAGATGTGCTCGTGGGTTATAACTCGTCCGTTTTTGATTTGCCTTATATACGTGAGAGAGCAAAGAGGCTTAGGGCTAAGCTGGATATACTTGCTGACGGTAGAAAGCAGCATCATGGTCTTATAGAGGCCTATTCTCTGAAGCGGCTTGTGCATTGGGACCTCTATCCAACAGTTAGGCTTTTTTCGACAATAGGTGTCATAAAAGCTCAAAGATTGACGCTAGCAGAGGTCTATAAAGCGGTGTTTGGCAAGGAAAAGTTTATGGTCAACAGGGCTGAGATTTGGGAATTATGGGATGAAAATGACATTGAGCTAATGAGGAAATATGCTCTCGGCGATTCTAGAACTACGTTTGAGCTGGCAGAGGAGCTCCTGCCTTTAGAGCTTGAAATTGCTAAGCTGGCTTCACTTTCTCTATTCGATGCTAGCATCTCTACCTCCGGCCAACTCGTCGAGGACATGCTTATATATCATGCGGCTCAACGCAAACACATCATTCCATCCAAGCCTATAGAGACGGAGATAGCGAGGCGCTTTGCAAATCCCATTGAGGGTGCATACGTCAAGCTTCCAGATCCTGGCGTCTATGAAAACATAGCTGTAGTCGACTTTAGAAGCATGTATCCTTCTATTATAGTCTCATACAACGTCGATCCCTTCACACTTGTTTCCTCGGAAAGCAAGGGCAAGTCAAAGAAAAGTAGGCGTGCTGAGCATGAAGAGCATGAAAAGCATGAGGAAAGTGGAAAAGGGGGAGAGGTATGGATTTCTCCAAAAGGACATGCATTCAAGAAGAAGCCCAAAGGCCTTATACCATCTGTTCTAGAGGAGTTGTACAATAAGAGAAGTAAGCTTAAAGACCTCTTGAAGAAGCTGGAGGCAAAAAATAAAGGCAGCAAGAGGTATAAGCGCATAAAGGCCCGCGTAAGGGCTCTCAAGATTTTGAGCAATTCCTTCTATGGTTACCTTGGCTATGCAAGGAGCAGATGGTACTGCAGAGAATGTGCCGAGAGTATAACAGCGTGGGCTAGACATCATATAAAAGAAACGGAGAAGATGGCTGAGAAGCGTGGCTTTAAGGTTCTTTACGTGGATACAGATTCGGTCTTCCTGTTAATGGGTAACAAAAAGAAAGAAGATGTGTATGCTTTTCTCGATGAAGTTAACAAAATTCTGCCGGGCAAGATGGAGTTGGATTTAGAAGATTTTTATACGCGTGCGTTGTTTGTGAGCAAGAGAAACGAGGGCAAAGGTGCTAAGAAAAAGTATGCTATGCTTTCTGAAAGTGGCGAGATAAAAATCAAAGGATTTGAGCTTGTCAGAAGGGATTGGGCGAAGATAGCTCGTGATACACAAAAGGCCGTTCTCGAGGCTATCCTTCGCAAGGGCAAGAAGGAGAAAGCCATGAAAATTGTTCAAGATGTTTTGGAAAAAATACGGAAGGGTGAGTTTCCCGTCGATGAGATGGTTATATACACGCAGCTCAAGAAGGACCCCAAAGATTACGAAGCTAAGAGCCCAGAATTGACGGCTGCAAAGAGATGGGCCGAATACAAACACTTTCCTCTCAAACGGGGTATTATGGTGGGCTATGTCATAACAAAGAAGGGCAAAAGTATTTCGGACAAAGCTTGGCCCGTGGAGCTCGCCAAGGATTACGATCCAGACTACTATATTAATAATCAAGTTCTTCCAGCTGTGATGAAGATACTCAAAGAGCTAGGCATAGATGAACAGCAATTAAGAGAGGGCTTAAAACAGAATACGCTCATGCGTTATCTTAAATAAGCAAAACTTCAGAGTACACTTTAAAGTAGATGCTGGTTAGGACTAATTTGGAAATAGGAGGAAAATGGATAAAAAGGGAACAAATGGAGATGTTATCTAGGTTCTGACCTAAGTTCTAACGTAGTAAACAGCAGTGAGCGGCTCTAACATTGGCGCTTCACAATTTCTTCTTGACTATCTCTTTTGGTTCATCTCTGCTTGTCTGGTTAAGGTTAAGTTCCTATTTTACTCTAATTTGTTTTATTAGATGTGTTGCTTAAGTTACTTGTGGATATGTTTGAAGTATTCGTCACATGGCTCGATACATTGCTTGCATTGCTAGTTATGTTGGCATGTGGTAATTGACTTTGGGGCTCTTGATTATTGGTTGAGTTGGCTGAACTTATCGATGTGGCCGAGTTGCTTGTCGAGTTGTTTAGATTAGTTGAGCCAGCTGAGCTGTTCCTCTTGTATATTTTGACATAACCGTTGTCGTAAACCTTTATCCAGCCGGGTAGCTCGTTTAGTATATAAGCTCTGTAAACCATGCTGTCATAGAAGCGACCTTTTCTGTCACTCCATCCGTTTGCATATGTGCCGTTCACGTACCAAACAGGGTCCTTTGTGTAGATAAGTATGTATGTGTTTTGGCCCACTGGCAAGAGGAACGCTTTATTTAGAACGAGCTCTCCGTGTGAGTTTGTTTTGTTTAAGTAGTACGTCGCCAATATTTTCCCTTCTAATGTTTGTGCTAAGCCGACACAGTAAGCCTTTTTGTAGCCATATTGTGGGCTTCCTCTAAATGAAACAGCGACTTTGCCTTTTTGGCCGGTTATGGGTGAGATTGTGCAGTCCTCGTTTGTGACATATATGCCTTCCCATAGGTTGTCGATTTCACATTGACTCTGCAGCTGGCCTTTTTTGACTGTTGTTAGGTTTCTGTCCGCACATGCAAGGTAGTTCAGAGCGTAAAATTTGCCGCCGAAGGTTTGTCCTCCGAAGAGGATTTCCCTGTCAAAGAGTGCATAATCCGAGTGGAATTTGGCGGTTATAGCGTCGAAATCTTGTATAGGCGCCATGATGTATGCATAGGCCACTTCTCCAATCATGTAGTGAGAACGATGGTCGTTTCTTATGACGGCGTTTCTTCTGGCCCAGTAGTTTATCCAGTGGCCATAGTCCCACCAGCTTGTTATTCTTGCATTCTTTAGCGTGTTTTCATAAAGCCAGTCCATGGATGAAAGCCATGCTTCTGGCAGTGTCACGCCACAGGCTCGTGTTAAGGCGACGCTGTCTTCAGTTGTTTGTTTGGCATGAAGGCTGAAATAAAGGGCGCAGTTTCTGCTTGAGTACTGCTCAGCTATGGAGACGTTGCCTCTAGCCAATGCGCAAAGGTGTTGAGCGTTAGGGTCTTGGCAGACCTTGTTTAGGGGTGTTTCACCAGGATAAAATTTACATATGGCGCTAAACGAATGGTTCGTGTAGCATAGCTGTTGAACTGTTATGTTTTCTCCACAAGGCAAATGGCAGAATTCACCAAAGGCTTGGGCAAACATCGCCGGATTGTAAGCTGGTTTTTGTACGACGCTGTAATAGAGGAGAGGGATGTTAAAGCCATTGCCATATAAATTCACATCTAGCACGAACACAACGAGAAGAGCTGCAATACCATAAAGTATAAGCATGTATGTTTCGCCGTCTTTCATCTTGCTAAGCCATCTTTTTGTCCAATCGTAGAGGAGAGCTAGACTATATCCTCCAAAGAGTGAGAGGAAGAACGCTGTATGCACGACGTACTTGGCTTTAAGAAATCCGGGGATCGTTATGCCCACTGCTAAGATGGCCAATATGAAGCCAAAGGCATCTTCACCTTCCCAATGGTTGGCTATGCCTTTCCATGTTAAGTAAACGGCATAGAGGAGGGCGCCACCCCATATAATAAAACCGAGGTTGGGAATTTTTGGCTCATAGACAATGACAGCTCCAGTTTTTTCAAGCAGAGCTAGGCTCACTTTAAATATGATCTCAAATATGTCACTTATATAGGAGAGAAGCGTGCTCAATATGGGGAACTTTTCTTTGAGGAGGACGCCTTGCATGGTCTTCTGCGTTTTCATAAATTCGTAGCCGACAAATCCCAGCGTTCCTTGGAGGGACATGCCCGTTGGCTGCTGCTCAGCAATGGTTCTTTGGAGAGGATAGCGATACTCACCTACACTTAATCCCCCTTTGGCTATGTGCCATATCACTCCAATACTCACTAGCAGTATAATTGCATAAATTGTGTAAAGAACGAGGTTGCCATATCTTTTGGTTATTTCCTCAATTGTTGCATGAACGTCCTTTTTGTAATTCCTATAACCCCAAAGTGCCGCTCCTACACCAAGCCCAACTAAGAGAGGTAAAGAGTGTCCTATGCTTAAGAGCGAAGCGCTTGTCCACACAACCATTAAAAGAGCACCTAGGGCTAAGCCCCACGCGCCATATTCAATGGCTCTTTCAAAGCCTTCATTTTCTCTATAGAACGCGAAGTAAAGGCCGGCAGCAATTAGCAAGACAAACGCACCTATTATTGCCTGTGTGCTCGCCATTGTATAAACAACTCCAACGAGGAATATAAGTGCTCTATATACAACATCGTCATCTACAGCTAAAAAGAGGAGCATGAGAAAGAGTGTATGCGCCATGAAACTCATAGGCTGTGCCTCAAATACACCTGAAAGCGTTTTATTGAGAACACTGGGCGTCGTTACTACTATAATTGCAGCCATGAGTGCCGCTCCCGGAGAGAAACGCCGTGAGAATGCCAAATACACAAAGCCGGCCATCAAAAGCCCCACGAGAGGTGGATAGAAGTTTGCGTAGAATGCTAACTTATAAAGATCAAGATGTGCAGTCAGCGTCGCTTTCCCTTCATTCAATGCAAAAAAGAGCGCTTGATAAAATGCTAGGCCGGGTATGTCTCTATGAGAGTCATTAATTACAGGATACCACGCTGTTGTGTCGTGAGCAGGCACAATATGTCCTGTTGATGGCGAGAGGAGCTGCGTAGATATATATAAGTAGTAGTAAGGGTCTAACTCGTAATAAATTGGCGAGACCGTCGTAAAACGGAGGATATATGAGTAATAAAGGACAAGTATTATGCCAAGAGCTATGCCAAAATATTTCCAATCTGTCTTTTTAATGGCTTCTTTGAATCCTGCTTGCCACTCGTTAAACAGCGCTGTGACATCATTCCATTTTTTGTACAGGAAAAATGCGGCTATGCCATACTCCACAAGGAGCACACCATATACGATATACATAGAGAATGGAATGTTAAAGACAGTGATAAGCGCACCGAACGCGACTACAGCTACAAAGCCAAGGCCCAAACCCGCAATTAATCTATTAAGAAGAGACTTCTCCTTAGAGAGCGCTAAAGCCACAAGAATGCCCGGCAACAGTATGACGAGCTGCCATAACATAGCTCCGCTTATATTTAGCGTCAACATTTACTCACCCGCTTTACTCACTTGCTTTTTTAACTTGAATCCTTCATGTGTCCTTACGCCAGTGGACTTGCACAACTTGTCTATACTTGCGCATGCTCGATCCAAGGCGCTTGCATCTAACTTTTTTATTGCAATACTTGCTATCCTTTTCTGCCACATCCGTCTTGCTCGAACTTCTTGAGCTCCTCGTCGCTCATAGAAGGGTTAAGCGCCTTAAGAATGGCTAATTGGGAAAGCGTAGGTTTTTTAACCATAGAGGGCAGCCTGCCTTTTTCACATGCTGCGAGCAGCTCGTCTTTCAGCAAGGCTTTAGCCTTTGTTAACATATTCATGTAAAATGCGCGTTTCTTTGCTCTTATCTTGTCCAATATTTTTGCCTTTGTTATGAACTCTCCATCATCAATCATTGCAAAGCCTTTTTTGACAAGCTCCTCCTTGACCTCGTCGAAGCCATTGTAAACGTCTAGCACAACATAGGGAAGGATGTTGTGTTTTTGAAGTATCTTGTTGTATTCAATAAGCTCTTTGTCTTCCTCTTCTTTTTCCCTCCTTTTGACATCTTCATAGGCCGCGCTTACGGCAGAAACTGCCAACAGACGCCGGATATATGTGCTGGATATGAGAGGTAGAGTGCGCCTTACCCTTTTTACTTCTCTTATCCTGTGCACGTCTTTGAATTGCTTAATGTATTCTTCAGACACATAATAGCCAATACCCATATCATCAACGAGGTAGCGCTTTGCCTTCACAATCTCGCCGTACGACGAGAGTAGTTTGTAAACATACTTGTATGCAAGTATGGCATTGTATCTCATGCTTACAAGTGAGGGGATGTATTGGCCGGCTGGAGGCAGATGTCTTTTAAGCAGTGGGTTGTGGATGTGTTTTTTCAACGCGTCGTTGTACAAAGCTAGTTTTACTGTGGATAAAGCCGCTTTTTTCAGTTGGGCAATTTCTCTAAAAAGGCGAAGATGTTTTGCTCTATCGCTTGCTTCTTGTCCTTCTACATCTTCATCTTCCCTGCCAGCTCTAAGAAAGGCTAAGCCGCGCGAGAATCCACGTCTTATCATTTCTTTGCGCAGCTTTTTCAGGAGGTGAATTATCTCGCGCTTGCGTTTCTCCTCTTCGTTGTCTCGCTCTGCCTTTTGCTCTGCCTTTTTATTTTCCTTATGCTCTTTTTGCCCTTCTCTTAACTCCACATCTTTAAGCAGCCCCACGAGGAAAAAAGCGTATCTCGCGAGAGCGATGCTTGAAGGCCGCTCTACGCTAATTAGGGCTTTTCTTACTTCGTCGTAGCTCAACTCGTCATCCATCTCCTCGTTTTTTGCTTTGCTTTTTTTGTTTTCCATTTTACCCCCTCCATTTCATTATTTTGCTCTATATACAATCCCGCCATTCTGCCTTCTACTTCTCTGCCTTACACCCATCTTTCCCTCCATTTCTTTCCTCTAAGGCAAAAATTTCTTTTCGTGTATTTTCTCCCTTAAGTAGTCGCCCACAAATGTGAGTCTAGGGCCTTGGAGGGCATCTTGCTCCAACTTTTTCTTTGTCTTGAGTACGAGTTTGAGTTCGTGCACCCATTCTGGATGCTTTTTTATCCAGGGATAGTTAAGCATGTCCTTTGCCCTCTTCACATCCACTTCTTTTGCCTTTATTGTGAGTTTTTTTAAGAAGTCGTATTCCTCTATGTCACTCATTGTCACACCGACGAATTTCGCCTCCGGCACGGAGAAATCCCTGCCTAAGTAAGCAAGGTTCATAGAGCCCGTTTTTATTGTCCAATAGATATACCAACCCCATGCGTCGCTGTCTGTGAACACGATTATGGGCAAGCCCCTATCTGCCAATTTTCGTATGAGCCTTCTTACACCTCTTGAGCTTTGGCCCTTTGGTGTTATGAGAATGGCCTTTTCTTTCTGCCAAAACCTATCTTCGTTCAGACGCTGCCACATGGCATCTTTTTCGACTACGAGGACGTAGTTAGCATCTAGCTCTACGATTTCCATGTCGTTGTCTACGTCGGAGGGGATGGCCCAACCGCTTCGGCCTTGTTTTCTTCCATCTATGTATACGTCCTCGCCGGCAAAGTGGTCTTTTATTACAATGGGGCCTGCCATTACACCCTTCCTATCAGTGGTTAAGTGAAGATCCTCTCTCTTGACACCTAGCGCCGCTTCCAGGTCTTCTATGAGCGCGTTGCTTTCACTCTGCTCGTCGAAGAGATTCTCATCAAGGTCTTCGCCCATCGTGAATTTGAGCTGGTAGTAGAGACCTCTTATGCTTGTGTGCAAGTCTTCCTCTATAAACTTCTTGGTTTTGGCAGCTACAGCCAGCGTCTGCATGAAAATCTTCGATTGGCTTAAGTTGAGGAAGCGCCGCCTTTCTCTCTTTTGGCCGAGTCTGAGGAATCCACCTTCTTCGTCGAATATAACGTTGCCTTTGCTTCTAACTACTGTCTCAAAGGCAGGACTTTCTCCCAGTTCAATCTCTTCGACCATCCTATGGCCGAGTGCTTTTAGGCGCTGAAGAGCTAGGGTATCGCCGTCAATTTCGCCAGCTTTACCCTTGCTTTTGTTCGGTTCGGCATCTTTTTTTGGCTCTCCTTCTGTGTCCTTTTCCATGCTCACACCTCTTACATTCCTTCTGCTACGTCTGTTGTGTTTCTTGTGTCCGTTGCGATCTCACCTTTCTTCCCTTTACTATCGTCACTCCCTTCACTGACTGCACCTTTTCTTTCATTCGCGTCTTCTACACTGGCAAGTTCAGCCTCTGTTCGCTCTCTGCCTTTGCCCATATCAAATCTATGCTCTATGATGTATTTAATCCTTTCTTCAATCTCCTCTTTCGAAGCGCCGGACAGCGCCGAGAGGTCTGCAGCTATTTGGCCGACGTAGCGTAGGAAAGCCTTTTTCTTCTTTGCTAGCTCAGCCGCTTTTCTCTTGTGGACAAGGTGTAGTTTGATACCCCTAGCTGCTTCTTGTATGGCATTTTTTATCTCGTCTGTGAGCTCGCTTTCTGATGAGATGGCCTGCTTTCCAGCGCTTACATATGGAATGTGTGTGCTGACGACGTTAACCAATACGACTATAGGCTCCTCGTCGAATTTTTTTAGGCCGTAGCGTCCCCAGTCGATGTTCTTGACGACTTGCGTTATAGCACAACCGGCGGCGTCGAATAGAAGAGGGGCTTTGTTTGCGAAGCGCATAATTTCGCCCTTACGTGATATCTTACCGCCGAAGGCTATAGCAGCTTCTACTTGGAAAGGAACACCCCCCCACAACACCTTTGGCGAGCGCTCGACTACAGATATAATTTCAGGGAAGAGTATGTTGGATAAGCTCTTTTCGATTTGCTCCTTGCCTATAGGACTTAACACGTCTGTGGGTGGGGCTATCCACTTGAGCTGCTTAAAGGCTTTGACGAGCTTTTCAGCGTCGTACCAAGTCATATCTTTTGGGCTTTTGTTCATGTCTACATCAGCTAGCTCAGCAACCCGCCTTAGCTTTTCAGCAGAGAAACGCGAGAGCTCTGTCGTCAACATGCTGCCCAGCTTTGTTGCTGGTGTTATTGCAGCTATATCCAATAAGTCGTGGGCACTTATGCCTAAGGGGTGGGGCTTGATTTCCCTCACGCGCCTAGGCAACTCATTGACACTCCTTTCGAAGAGGTGGCGCTCGCCGTTGGGGGCTATGAGCTGGATTGTTGCATGAGGATTTGCTATGGCTGTTCGTTTAAGATACTCGAGGACGCCATACTGGCTTGCATCGTATTTTACGTCTGCAAACTCGCCTTCGACGATGAGGCCGTGGAAGCTGCTCTCTTGCTCCTCAAGATTTTCCACCTTCGGCTCGTTTGCTTTAAAGTCTATGCTGACGTCGCAGCTTATCATCTTGCCTCTGTATCCACTTATAACGTGTATGCCCTTGCCTGTCGTGAGTTGAGCATAGAGTGTAGCTCCTGCAGCGCCTATGCCTTGTTGCCCTCTTTGCTGAATGTATCTGTGGAATTTTGTGCCCGTGAGCATCTTTGCCAGCGCTTTGCCTATGAGATGCTTGGGAAGGCCCGGACCATTGTCTGCTACGACGACGCGGTATCTATCTTGGCTTATCTGCTCCACCTCGACGCGTATATTGGGAAGTATGCCCGCTTCCTCACAAGCGTCAAGGCTGTTTGTCACATATTCGTGGACAATTGTTGTTAAGCTTCTCACCTTGCCCGAAAAACCCAGCATCTGTTTGTTCTTCTTGAAAAATTCCGCTACGGAGTACTCTTTGAATGCACCGCTACTTTTTGAGCTGCTTTCTCTGTTGGCTTTACTACCAGCTTTGCCGCTAATCTTGTCCGTTTTACCTTCTCTTTCTCTAGCTCCACTGTTCTTAATTGTTTGCTCCGCGCTTTTGCCTTTTTCGACGCTGGATCCATCCAGAGGGGACATATGTAGGTTTTATTGAGAAGGGTTTAAAAGCGTGGTGCGTTTTACGTGACACCTCCAGCATGTTTTGCCTTTACTTGACTTCTCTATTCATTTTCTTGCCTTCCTCTCACGTTCTCCCCCTATTTTATAAAGATTACTTGAGCTTTCCACTTAATGGCTAGGGGAGAAAAAGCGGAGTATAAGGCCAAAGGCGGCAATAAAAGCAAGGTTGAGAGTAAAGATACAAAGAAGCCCACATTCTACATGCTCTCGAAAAAAGACGTGTTAGCTAAGCTTGCTACAGATGCTACGCACGGCTTAAAGAGGCGCGAAGTTGAAAAGCGGCTTCGCAAGTATGGTGAAAATAAGCTGGGCGAGGAAAAAAAGGCAAGCCTTTGGCAGGTTATCATAAGCCAATTCCGCAATACCGTTCTTTGGCTGCTTATTTTAGCGGGTATCGTTAGCTTGTTTTTGGGTCAGCTCATCGAGGGTTTGGGCATCTTTTTGGCAGTCATTTTGTCGGTGGCTTTCGGCGCCTATACAGAATACAAGGCAGATGAGAGCGTCGAAGAACTCAACCGCTATATGGATGAGAAAGCCATTATTATTAGAGATGGCTCTACTAAATACATAAGCACGCGTTACATCGTACCGGGCGATATTGTCCTTTTGCATGGAGGACAGAAGGTGCCTTGTGACCTTTACTTGCTAGAAGCGAACGATCTCGAAGTGGACGAATCCATTTTGACGGGAGAAAGCAAGGCTGTTGCCAAGCAGGTTGGTGCTATAAAGAAGAAAAACGTGCCCTTGGCAGAGAGGAAGAACATGCTTTTCGCTGGCACGTATGTCCTGAAAGGCAATGCAAAGGGTGTAGCAATAGCCACGGGTAAAGACACGGTTGTGGGGGGTATAAGCACCTCTTTGGCAGAGGTCAAAGAAGAAGAGACTCATCTTTACAAAGAAGTTAACAACCTAAGCAAGATGATATCAATAATAGCGGTTGTTATTATATTACTTTTCATATCTGCTGGCTATCTTAAGGGTTTTAATCTCGTCGAGCTTTTTCTTTTGGCTGTCACTCTCGCTGTAGCAGCTATTCCCGAGGGCTTGACGACCGTCTTAACTATTATCTTAGGGCTTAGTACGAAGGAGATGGCAAAGGCCAACGCTCTTGTAAGACGGCTTTCGACAGTGGATTCATTAGGCAGAGTGGACGTCGTAGCCACAGATAAAACGGGCACAATTACAGAGGGCAAGGTCCGCTTGATTAGGATTTGGTATAGAGGCCGTAAGTATGAAAGGGATGGGTTTCCGGGCATAAAATCTCTCTTTGATACCTTGCTTATACCGACGGAGGCTAAGCACACAAACAAGGGCTTTGTCGGAAACGAAGTAGATGTAGCTATATTAGAAGAGGCCTACAAGCTAGGGGAGTTGCCTAAGAAGAAAGCGATTAAGGACGTTATTCCTTTTTCATCTGAACGCAAGTACATGGCTGTTGAGATGGAAGACGGCACAGTCTATATGAAGGGTGCCCACGAAGTTGTGCTTGATAGGGCGACGCATGTGTTGTGGGATAGGGAGTATGCACTAACGCCTAAATGGAAGGCGAAGATAGAAGCTATGGTGAGAAAGGAAGCAGAGAAGCAGCATAGGGTTTTACTGTTTGCCAAGGGCAGAGGAGAAAAGCTTACTGTCTTGGCCCTTCTTGTCCTCTCGGACCCGCCGAAGAAAGGTGCTAAGGAAACAATAGCTGCGCTCAAAAAGGCGGGTATAGCCGTTGTCATGCTTACGGGTGACAACCCACTTACTGCTCAAGCCGTTGCTGAAGAAGTGGGTATAGAAGGCACAGCGGTTGTATGGCAAGCCCTCTCTCATTTAGACAACGGTTCTCTATACAAAGCGGTTATGAAGCACAAAGTTATAGCAAGGGTTACGCCCAACGGTAAGCTTCGTATCGTCGATGCTTTAGTGACGCATGGCCATGTTGTAGCTGTAACAGGCGATGGTGTTAACGACGCGCCGGCCTTAAAGAAGGCCCATGTCGGTGTTGTTATGGGCGAGAGTGGCACGACTGTAAGCAGAGAGGTGGCAGACATTGTCTTACTAGATGACAACTTCAGCACGTTGCTCAAAGCTATTGAGCTCGGCAGAAATACGCTGCTGAAGATAAAGAGCTTCCTCCGCTTTCAGCTCACGGCTAACTTTGCTGCTATAACGCTCCTCTTCTACGGTTTCGTAGAAGCAGCTAGCAATGCTTTAACGGCTTTTACGTTATTGCCTCTACAAATCCTTTGGGTTAATCTTATAATGGATGGGCCGCCAGCCCTTGCCCAAGGTTTTGAGCCTATAAAGAAGGAGGTGCTTGAGAAGTGGGATAAAGGGTTTAAGCTTATAGACCGCGAGTTCATAACGGTTGTGCTTCTTTCAGCTCTCTATATGGGAACTGTTTCAGCCTTGCTTTTCTTCAATGCCATGCCCAATTACAAGAAGGCTCTAGCCCTAAGCTTCAACAGCATTGTCTTCTTCCAACTGTGGAATGCCCTCAACGCGCGTTCCATGAAGTCCCATTTCTACGAGAAGCTTTTGAAGAACAGAGTTCTTATTTATACACTTCTTATAATGGGTCTACTTCAGCTTCTCTTCGTCTATACGAGTGTAGGAAGGGCATTCTTTGACATAGCTTTCCTCAGTCCAAGTGAGCTTATCCTCGTTATTATAATAACGTCTTCCATTGTTGTGCTAGACGAGTTTAGAAAGATGCTTTTCTCTTCCAATGCAGCAAGCGGCAAGTCAAATCAACAGTAGCGATTCTTTGGCAGCTTCTGACAGCTGTGACAAATGTGGCAAATGTGGCAGGCGTGGCAGGCGGCGAGAACATGATGCACAAGAATTCCTCTTCTGATGGAGCTAAGAAACGCCTAACGGTTAAAGCATGGACCGGCGTCTATTGGCCAGCAGAAGACAGCGAGCTTCTCTTGGCAACGCTTTTAGAAAAAGGCAAGGGCGACCTTTTAGAGATTGGATGCGGTTCAGGCTATGTATGCTTAAACTACGCGTGGCTTAAAGGCCAAAAAGCGACGTGTGCGGATATAAGCGCAGAGGCTTTGAGCGTAGCTGAGCGGAACGCTAAAGAGCACGGCATAGAGGATGTGTGTTTTATACGCTCAGATCTCTTTAATGCTATTCCCGACGATGATGGGCATAAGTACTCTACAATAGCCTTTAACCCCCCTTATCTTTCCAAAGAAGAAGACGAGAGCTTTGACATAACCCTGCACGACGAGGGTATTATAGAGCGATACATGGAAGAGGTTGGCCATTACTTGAAAGAAGGCGGCGCTGCCTTCTTACTTGTCTCGAGCGCTCATAAAAGATGGGCTGAACTCCACAGCGCACTTAAAGAGAAAGGATGGCAAAAGCTCGCTGAAAAGCCTGCTGGCTACTGGGAGAAGCTGAGTGTGTGGAGGGTGGAGAAGATGAGAAAATAGATCTAGAGTATGTTTAAAAACGCTTTTCAACACTAAATTAGCTATGAAAGGACTTCCAGAAGATCCTCCCTGTAATTTGAAGAATATTAAGCTAGATGAGTTGGATAAACGCACACGACAGGAGCTTTTCTCGTTTTTACAAAGCCTCGACCCTCATGAGTTTCCCGAAGCTGCAAACTTCATAAAAGGCCGCTACAAGACGCTTTACGCCCTTTCTAAAATACAAAAGAGATTAGAGGAAAAAAGAGATAAAAATGAGGGGGACTCTGAGGAGGCAAAGAGAATGATTATGAAGATTAAAGACTTTTTTAGTGAAGTTAAGCAAGTTCCTAAAGGAGAGAAAGGAGAAAGAGCTACATCAGCTCAAAAAAGGAATCCGCAAGGAGGGTTTAATACTCCTATATCAAACATAGACACATCAGATAAAGCCGTCAGGATCGTTACGAATATAACGGAACTAAAACAGAGGCTAAAAGAGCTTTATGAAGTTGAAAAGAAAGCCTTCAAAGATAATCCAGATATTGTATTAGATTTTGATGAATTTAAAGAGATGTTTCAGGAAAACTCTCTCGTAACTGTTGTAGAGAAGAATGGAAAGTACGTGGCATTTATTGTGGCTAACCCTATAAATGAAGCGGGATATGAATTGGACAGCTACGACAAAACACAAATAAAAAAGAAAGTGGGAGAAGCTGAATTCAGAAATATGGAAGAAGCTGCTAAAGAGGGAAAGGTATATTATATTGATGACATTGCCTCTCTTGATAAAAACCTGACGCTTAAGATGCTAAATGACTTCAAGAGGCAATTAGAGGAAAAGGGTGTGAAGTACATTGCCACACATGCAAGAATGAAGAATAAAGTCTCACAATTAATGTTGTTCTACAAGCGAAGAGGATGGAAAACATTATATAAGGAGGTTCATGAAGGTCATTTGGGCGAAGAGGATTTTGAGTTCATTATAGCTAAGAGGAATTTAGGAGGGGTAGCAGGGGAAGGGTCCTCAAAAGAAACCGTTGATGAGCTTAGGAAAGAGATTCAAGACATGAAGGGAGACTTTACAACAGAGATGGTATCAAGAATAGAAAAGGTTGCATCCGACCTTGCAACAAGAATTGATGGGGATGAGTTGACAAAATTGAAAATGGAAAGAGCACTGCTTGAGCTAGGAAAAAAGGCTGTTGAGAAAGGAGTGGATTATGGGGCTATCTTGTGTATCTTGTGGGTATTCCCAATAGTTACGGAGCTCATAACCTCAGATGAGCGTTTCAATGCGTTCATTGAGCTAGGAAAAAAGGCTGTTGAGAAAGGAGGGGATTATGGGGCTATCTTGCGGGCATTCCCAGTAGTTACGGAGCTCATAACCTCAGATGAGCGTTTCAATGCGTTCATTGAGCTAGGAAAAAAGGCTGTTGAGAAAGGAGTGGATTATTGGTATATCTTGCGATTCGGATTCCCAGCAGTTAAGAAGCTCATAACCTCAGATGAGCGTTTCAATGCGTTCATTGAGCTAGGAAAAAAGGCTGTTGAGAAAGGAGTGGATTATTGGTATATTTTGGAATTCGGATTCCCAGCAGTTAAGAAGCTCATAACCTCAGATGAGCGTTTCAATGCGTTCATTGAGCTAGGAAAAAAGGCTATAGATGCTAAGTTAGACTATAATCAAATCTTAACAATCTTCACAATATACTCAGACAAATTTGAGCCTCTTCTAAATTATCTATCAAAAGCAAGTGTTAAGAAGCTAAGAGAGCTTCCTGTGGCGATGTATCCTATTCTCATGCTTAGATTTGATGAAAAGAAAGACGTCTTAAACAACATAAAAACACCTGAAAGAAGAAGGGCAGCTATGGATAAGCTTGTAAATGCTGTTATTAAAGAGTATAATGAGTTCATTAACGAGCTGGCGGAAGGAAAGGAAGTCTCTAAGCCAGAACTGTTTGAAGGACTATTATTGAGCTTAAATTTAAGTATAGATAAAGACCCCCAAGGCTATTTTGAGAAAATAAAAGGTGTAGCAGATTATTTGCACATCTCTGCAGAAGGAAAAACAAAGCGTGAATTCTATAAAGAAATTGAAGAAAAGTTAAAGGACTTCTCTGCTCCTATCAAAGTGAAACCCGAGACTAGGAGATATGCGTTCAAGTTCATGGCTGTTAACGTTGAGTTAAAGGTCCCAGAGGATGTGGAGAAAGAGTTCATAAGCGTCCTAAAAGAAACTCATAGAGATTATATAGAGAATGGAGAAGAATTAGAGAAGGGTATTGAAAAGCTTAAAGAAAATTTTGAAAGCATAAAGGAAAGAATAAAGCACGAAGATATTGAGAAATTAGCAGCTGAATTAAACATCGACAAAAATTTTTTAGAAAAGTATAAGGCAGGCAAAGTCCCCGAGGAGAATCTCTTAAGAATGATTATTAAAAGGCGAGATATAGATGAGGGGTTGTTGAACTATTTAGTGTGGAAAGCTATAAACAGAAGTGGCCATGAAGAGGATTTTGAAAAGTACCTACGAGGAGAAGTAACACCCGAGCTTAGAACCCTCGTGTTTAACACTCTCTTGGAGTTTAACACACCTCTGCAAGATACCTTGCATGACTTTAAGCTGGAAGCCCTTGAGCCAGCTATGAGTAAGAGTAAACTGTTGGAGCAGATGAACTACTTAAAAAAACAGATAAAGGAAACAAAAGAGAAGAGAGAGGCTGTTAGTAGGGATGTTGTGCTGTTTTTCACACCAAAGAAGACGCTCTTAGATGTCTTCCAAGGTGTCTATTCTGGCACGTGTTTTGGGGATTATCCCTATGATATGATAAGGAAAGAGGTCTTTGTCATAAAGATATTCATAGATAATGAGATTAAAGGGGCTGTGCTAAGTATTGTGAGGAATATAAAAGGCAAGGACTCTCTTATCATCATAGGCTTTGACCCTTCTGAAAGCTTTACTTCAGGCTTATCCACTGAAAAGAAGCATGAATTTATAGATGAAGTCATGAAGAGGATTAAGGACTTTGCAGAGAAAAACGACTTAAGCCTTTACATAAGCGATAAAGCAGGAGGTATAAGCAACAGGAAAGGATTTAGTGAATATTTACATGCGAATTACTTTGGGAAAGAAGAGATAAACGTAGAGCCACCTACACAATTCCATCCCACATTTAAATATAAGGTAAGAACTGCTGTTAACCTTAAGTAGATGGTAGTCTTTCCTTATTCCCATTTTATCCCATATTCCTCCCAAACCCTGCCGAGGCGCTTCTCTATACCGAGGAAGGTAGCGACGTTCTCGGCTGTTCTTGCTTCGACGTCTTCTTTTGGCATAGCCTTCAACTCAGCTATTTCTTCTATGACGCTCTTAACGGCTAGAGGCGTCCTTGCAATGTAGGGTGAATCCGTTTCAACAGCTAGGTATTCTATGGGAAATGCCTTTATTAGCGCTTTTTTCTCCTTGCTCTTCCACGTGTTTAAGCTGAAGAGAGGGTTGAAATCTAAGAGAGCATGAGCGTGCTTTACTTTGCACGAAAAAGAATGCATCATGACGCGGCCCTTGAATGCGAACTCTTTTATAACTTCGACAACCTCATCGCAACACTGCCTACAATGTATGACAATGGGCAAACGAAGCTTCTCAGCTAATTCCATCTGCTCTTCAAAGGCCTGCCTTTCAGCCTTTCTCTGCTCTTCTGTTTTTCCCCATTTATAGTCCAAGCCTATCTCGCCTATGGCAAAGGGCTTCGCTTCACTTATCTCTTCCTTCCACATCTCCAGCTTATCTAAGCCCTCCTCAACAATTGTCTGGGGGGCTATACCAAGGACATAAGGCAAGCGATGCTCCTTAGCGATCTCGTAGGCTTTCTCATTCGCTTCTTTGTTATAGCCTACAATTACGGGCATGACTTCCCTCTGCTTCAGAATACGCTCCTGCTCTTCTTTCTTAAAATCCTGCACGTGGCAGTGCGCATCTATAGTCGTAGTTCCACCTGCTGTTTTGGCTGCCTACTCAGCCCACGACGAGGTGCAGGAGCTTTATAAGCAGGGCTATAACAACCGCTCCCCCTAACAAGAGCTTGGGATCCATCATAAATAGACTTTCAGCTTCCTCCTTTATAGCTCCTCCGAAGATGCCTGCTGTAGCTGTGGGAAGCATGACCTTCTTTTTAAGTCCCATGCCAGCCTTTTCTTTCAAAGGGTTTTTATTCTTACCCTTTGCCTTATCCTTTTAGCTGTTCTCAGCTAGCTTTAGAGAACTTCGTGCTTTCCGAATATATTTTTAAACACTTCTCTGCTTTAGTTATCACTTATGGCAATTGGCAAATATAGGAAAAAGAACACTTCCCGCATACGCAGGCTAAAAAAACGCGAAGAGAAACGGGCGCAGTGGTATGGTGATGAGAAGGGAGGAGCTGGCAAAGCTAATTTTGACAAGGAAATAAGGGATGCTAGAAAGTTTAAAGAGTTCCAAAAATGGCACCACTAAAGGCTTGCTTAGCACAACCCTCTTTTTTCTATTTTTACTCTTCCTATTCTTTCGCCACTTGTTTTATCTCTCAGCCCGTTTGAACCTCTTAACAATTTCTTTTTTCTTCTTGCTGTTCTTGAGCGCGACTTCTAGAACTTCATCGATGGTTTTAGCCGTATGTACTTTTATTTTCTTCTTCAAGGCCTCGCTGACGTCTTTGGCGTTCTTTTCTGGAATGATAACCTCTTTAAGGCCCAAGTCGATAGCCGCCTCGATTTTGGCGTTTACACCACCGACTGGTAACACCTCGCCTCTCACGTCTAGAGAGCCTGTCATAGCAACATCTTGCCTTATAGGTACGTCTGTGAATGCAGATATGACAGCCACGGCTATGCTTATGCTGGCGCTGTCTCCTTCTACACCCTCGTATGTTTGGAGAAATTGAATATGTATGTCGTTCTTTGCTATGTTTGCGCCCAGAGCCTTCTTTATGACTGCCGAGATGTTTTGGACTGCTTCTTTAGCTATATCGCCGAGCTTACCCGTTGCTATAATCTTGCCTTCGACTTCACTTGCAGACGGTGTCACTTCAGCTACTATAGGAAGGGCTATACCTTTATTCGAGCTACCTAAGACGGCCAATCCATTGACTCTTCCTACTTTGTAGCCTTTCGTCAGTATGACTTGGTACTCCTTTTTACGCTCTGCATACCTATCTGCTATTTGCCATTCGAGGGGGCGGGCTTTCTTCTTTGCTTTCTTTATATGACTGGGCTCGACATAACTGGCGTTTTCCCTCCTCGCTATATCGCCTGCTGCCCTTATAAGACCACCGAGCTCTCTTAAATTTAGCGTGAGCTTGCCCTTTCTTCCTGCCATGCGCTTCGCTTCCTCTATAATCTGCAGAACAGCTGCTTTTGTGAAATGAGGGATTTTGCCGTCTTTCTTCACTTCTTGTGCTACAAATTGGACGAGCTTAGCCCTATTTTCTTCTGTGTCGTCCATTACAGTGTTCATATAAACCTCGTATCCATTACCACGTATTCTGCTCCTTAACGCTGGATGAAGCTTTGTCAAATCTTCCTCATTGCCAGCAGCTACTAAGACGAAGTCTGAAGGCACAGGCTTCGTTTTAACAAGGGCTCCGCTGCTCAGCTCGCTTTGCCCCGTTATGCTGTACTTCTTTTCCTGCATAGCTGTTAGAAGTTCTTGCTGCCAATTGAGCTTTAAGCTGGCTATCTCGTCTATGAATAGAACGCCGTTGTTGGCTTTGTGTATGGCTCCTGCTTCTACGCGCAGATGGGCCGGCGTGCCTAAGCCGCCACTTTGCAAGGGGTCATGCTTAACATCTCCTAGAAGCGCGCCAGCTTTGGCGCCTGTCGCGTCTATAAAAGGCGCGCGTGTCTTGCCCGTATTGTCTACGATGAGTTTGGGCTTCATCTGATTTTGTTGCATGGCTGCTTGGGCTCTTCCACCCAAACTTATGAATAGATATAGCAAGTACAATATACCTAAGCCAAAGGCCAAACCCGTGAAGTACCAACGTGTAGCCTCACTTATAGGCAAGAAGAAGAGCAGAATGCCGAGAACAGCGAAGAGGCCCAAGTACAGCATGGGTGAAATGTGTGGCTTGTTTTGAAGAGGAGTTGGTGCTTTATACATCACAATGCGTCTGCCGAGCCCGTCCTTCAAGTACTTTACAGCGTCCTTTACAGAAAGTTTCCCTTCGAAGATCTTCATGAGCTCGTCCTTTTTGTATAGCCGTATGAACTCGATGTGTTTTTGGAAGAACTCTCTTGTTGGATATGTCGGCACAGCTTTTACGAGGGGCTCGTTTTCCATGACGGGGTTTGGATAAACTAAGATGTCGTCTAGCTCTTTTATAGGCAAGATCTCAGCCATGGCTTGAGCCAGCATGCTCTTACCCGTGCCCGGCGGCCCTATAAGAAGCACGTGCCTTTTTTGCTGCGCCGCCAGCTTTATTGTGTCTACAGCCTCGTCTTGGCCTATGACTTGGTCTATAAGCCTCGCCGGCACTTCAATCTCTTCTGTTGTTTTGAAGTCAAAAGAAGCTTTCCTATCCATGCTTACTGCCTCACGGCTCAACATTCTGGCGTTAAGTTTATAAGCTTGTCAGCCCCTTCTTCTTCAGGTGTCAACATGCGTCTTAACATGCGTTTGTCTATCGTCGGTGTTTTATTAATAGCGCTATTTTTGGCGGGTTGCGTTTCCCAGAACCAAGCCCAAGGCCAAACTGGCTTGGGGCAAGCAGGCTTTCTCAACGGCCTCACTTCCAACGCAGGAGCTAAGAATACAGTTCTCTCGCACAACGGCGAGCTCAGCCTTGATTTGCACAATGTCTCTGCTCAGCAAGATACGCTCATACTCTATACAAGCACGCAGGGTTCAGCTGGCTCAGCCTTGCTTATCTCGCCCCTTGCTGAGGGGCGTTGCTTGCCCAATGGCAATAGCCTTGTGCAACGTTTCTTCGAGGGCTATGTGAGCGGCTTTAACAAAGCAGGTGGCAAAGCTCAATACCGCGTAACACTAACAAACGGTAGCTCTTTTGTGGGTGAGCTTACTTTGGGCGACTTTGTGAAGATAAAGACACGAGACAACAAGACATACATATTCAGGAAAGACATGCTAGCCTCTGCAGAACAACTTTCTGAGCAGGGCAAGCCGTGTTTTTATGTCAAGGAGGCAAACAAAGGCGGCAATGAAAAGGCCCTTGCCTATTCCTTTTTCAATGGTGGGTGGGCAGCTCTCTATACACTCAATCGCGACACTCAAGCCTTTTATGCAGAGGCGAAGCTTACACTGCCAGAGGCTCTGAAGGGCAAGTTGTATAGAGCGGTGCTTGCATACGGCGGCATTACACTCCCTTCTTTCAATAGGTATTATCCTCTTGGCATGGTTGGCGCGGCTCCTATGGAAAAGGTGGGAAACACAGAAGGCGTACAAGAACTGCCTGTTTCACAAGAGGCTTCCACGACGTACTTTTTTGATCTGGGCGAGCTCTATGTGAACGAGACAACCCTTATGTTGCCCCTCGCTATAGAGAAGCCAAAAACCACACTTATAAACGAGCTGGATTTCTCGCCTTACAGCAGCGACAGCCCCTCTTCAGGAAGGGCAGCTCTCTACTTAAATATAAGTGCAACTAGCCCTCTGCCTACAGGCCAGCTCCTTATTCTTAGGGATGGCCTTGTTGAGGCATACGCTCAACTCCCAACTCTAGCAATTAATGAATCTCGCATGCTAAACGTTGGCCAGAGCATGAAGGTGCTTTATTCGTTGAAGTCTACGTTTGTTAAAAAGGAAGCGGCCTCTGATGGCAAAGGTAGTTATGAGGTCTGCGACGTGCGCGTAGAAGTTAGGAACGTCGGTAAGTACACAGAACCCGTGCTTGTTAAATTAGGGGCTTCTTCTCAATCCTATTTCGTCGTGGACGGCAACACAGTTAAGCATTGGCAGACGAGCTTTACTCTAGCGCCCGGCCAGACGAAGACGGTTGCATATAAAGCATGTGTTTACAAAGCAAGGTATTGGCAGTAATGGTAGTAATGGATGATGAAACGATGAAGGAGCGTTTCAATAGGCGTTTCAACAAGGCTTTTGGCTTTATATTCCTTAGTCTACTTTTACTCTTCTTCATGACAGGCTGCATTTTTCAAAGTCAAAATAACGGCTCAACGTCAGCAGGCTCAGCTAAGCTCAAATCCACGTCGAACACCATTTATCATGTTCCACATGCCGCCACATACAATGCCTCGGGCAGCGGCGAACCAACAAAGCTCGCAAGCAGCGAGAATGAGAGCATAAACACGACGGTCGTTATAGATGGTAAGCTTTACTACTACGAAGAGGACAACGAATCTGGAGAGCTTGTTTACATAGGCAGCGCAAATAACTCAAGCAGTAGCTCAAACAGCTCTAATCTCTCAAATGCCTCGACGACCCCAGCAGCTACATCGGCGACACCCGCATCTTTCCTCTTAAGTCTAAAGAGATGCCTCGATGCTGCTGGCAGCTATGCCAACGCATCTCCTGCTCAATTGCCGCACCTAGGGTTTTACGCGTTTTTGTGCAACGGTTCGCGTGTAGAACTCCATACATTTAGCTGGGACAGCTGGAGCAATGCTTCTGCTTTGGTCGATAGAACAACCAATGACACAAACGAGGCTTGCTTACATAACATGGATAACATGACGCTGCTGACTGTCACATACTTTGCATATCCTCTTTCGTCTTCACAGGAAGGCATGCAGCCGGTTGTGAATGCTGTAAACGAGAGCCCATTGCAACCATCGCGCTTAGAAGTCCTCTATGCTGGCAAGAGAGCTTTTGCTGTGCTGTGTACTCAGAATCAAAGCTCAGCCAACTCAACTGAAGAAAAAGGCGAAGAAGGAAAAGGATCAAGTAAGTATGTGTGCAGACGGCTAAGCACATTTTATCCAGAGCCTTCCTTGGCGTCTTTGCAAGCTGTGTGCAACGAGACATCCACTTTGCCCAATTCAACAAACCTCTCCGTTGGCTCTTTTGAGCTGTGGAAGGAAAAAATAGATGGGTTTATCATGTCGTGGATGAATGCTAGCGAGGCAAGCAGCGTTTCATCTCAAACGAGCGGCACGGCTTTTCCAACAACGTCTAACAACTCTAATGAAAGCAAGGAGGGCTCAGCACAAAGCGAAAAGCAGGTCAAAGAGATTCCTTTAGGCTAAGGGGCTCATTTTGACCTCCTTTTTACCCTCTTTTCTATAAGGTGTTGGAAGAGAGGCGAGGAAGCCAAAGAGAAGCCAAGCCAAGCACGCGTTTTACCCTATGCTATTAAAACCTTTCCAACAGACTCTTAGAACATGGACGAGCTTATAAAGGCGGAGATCTGTTTTAGAGAGCTTGCTTTGCCCACAGAAGTAAAGTTGTCTAGAGAGAAAGCCCTTAAGTGGCTGGCGCTTTCTATAGGCCTAATCTCGCCGAAGGATAGCAGGCAAGGCATTGTATCTGTATTCGGCGTGCTTGTAGACGGGCTTAAGATGGGTCTGCCTCTTTCTATAGAGGAGATAGCCCACAAAGTCGAGCCCCGCATGAGTGAGAAAACCGTCTATTATCATATAAAGAGGCTCAAAGACCTTGGCCTCGTCTCAAAGAAAGGCAATGGTTACATACTAGGAGATGGCGTCGAAACAACCCTATCTACGATAATAAGCAAAGCCTATAGCGAAAGGCTTAAGAAGGTCTTGGAAGAGATTGGCCAAGTAGAACATGCCTTCGATTAACTTAGTGATTAACTTAGCAAGGTAGGGCTTGTTAAGTTGAAGGCAAGGTATGGATAGGGAAGAGGTTGAGAGAAGCAGAAGGAAGCAAAAAAGGTAGAAAGAGGTATTAAAATGGTCGATGAGGAAAAAGAGGAAAAGACTATTCCGTATGAGCTTTTTGACAAATTCTACAAAAAGAGCGTGGAAGAAAGAAGGGAAGTCTTAGCCAAAGTTTTTGGCAACGACGTGGTCGAGAAGCTTTACTCGCCGCTTTCTTTGGACAAAGCGGATGCTATGGTGGAAAATGTCGTGGGAATAGGGACGTTGCCCATAGGGTTGGTAACGACGTTTAAGCTCAACGGCAAGCACTACATCGTACCCATGATGATAGAGGAGCCCTCTGTTATAGCAGCGGCTAACAAAGCAAGCAAGCTCACGCTGCCAGAGGGTTTTAAGGCTAGTGCAACAGAGCCCATAATGCAGGGTGAGATACAACTAGTTGTCGATGATTTAGATAAAGCAGTCAAAGCAGTCAAAGCAAGGCAGCACGATATTGAGCGCCTAGCTAAAGAGCTAACAAAGAATATGGAGAAGTACGGCGGCGGCTGGCGCGGTTTTGAGCTCCGCCGCCTCGAGACAAAAAGGGCGAACTATCTTTTATTTGTGTTCGACGTAAACACAGCCTCTGCTATGGGAGCAAACACAGTAAATACAGTAGCAGAGGGTTTAGCACCTCTTCTAGAGGAAATCACAGGCGGGGAGGCAAGGCTCCGCATACTCACAAACCTCTCTATAAAACGACGTGTTAAAGTAGAAGCGCTCTTCCATATCAGCAGGGAAGAGGCTGAGCGATTCCTCGACGGTTACGAATTAGCTGTAAACGACATCTTCCGCTTAGCCACGCACAGCAAAGGCGTTATGAACGGCATGGATGCAGCGGCTTTAGCTACAGGTCAGGATTGGCGTGCTATAGAAGCTGCTGCACATACATACAGCTTGTACAAAGGAGGCAAGCCCTTCACACACTTTGAGATTGCAGAGGAGCATGGCCAGTATGTAGGTTTAAAAGGCAGTATAGATGTGCCAATAGCTGTAGGCACAGTTGGCGGCGCCATAAAGGTTCTCTCGCATGCACAAGCTAGCTTAGCTCTTCTTGGCAACCCGGATGCAGCCACGTTGGCTCAGATCATTGCAGCTATAGGCCTAGCAAATAACTTTGCAGCCATATACGCGCTTTCGACAACAGGCATTCAAAGAGGGCATATGAAGCTTCATGCGCGCACCCTAGCTCTCTCACTGGGCGCCACGCCAGAAGAAGCGAACAACATAGCCAATAAAGCAGAACAGCTTCTTGAAAAAGGTGAACGCATAACCATGGAGCGCGTAAAGAGACTTCTTGACGAGTTAAAACAAAAAGGCAAATAAAAAGAAAACAAAGAGAGGCAAAAAGCGGAGCTAAAATTGCCCTGCTTATAAGCTTCAATGGGAGCCTACGGGAGGTCAGAGCTTACAAGCTTACACTATCTTCTACTCTTCCTCCTTTGACTCCTGACTCCTGTTTTTGTCTTTAGAGGCCTTCAACTCCACTCTCGCTCTCATCTACAAACTTCTTTATATCCTCACAAGCTTCTACTATGAGCCTTGCCTTCCCAAGGCCAAACTTGAAAGGATACTTATCGTTTTCATCGCGCTTGAGCACGATGAGCTTGTTGCCTTTGTATTCGTCAAACTCTACAACAACCATGTTTTCACCATTCACTGCCATGTGCCCGACATTTTTTAAATGTGCGCTCTGCGGCAGATTGTAAAGGGGCATGATATAAATGGCATAAATTAGCTGTTATTAATTACCAATAGAATTAATACGCCACAACGACAACATAATGTTCGCGGCATTCAGAACAAACAGAGATGAATGGCTAGATTAGAGGTGTAGTATGGATTACACTATAAATTGTAATTGTAAATATGCACCATAAATTAAATCTTAGAAATGACTACTAGTTACGACTAGTTCGCCTGTTTGCCCAAAGGCTTTTAAACACTTTCTAACACAATGCCTGCCTATGGCAGATAACATGATTAGAAACAGAAGCGCAGATCAAGGTAATGCTATTAAGGAAAAGAGGGGGCCAGAGCCAAGTAAGTTAGTAAATAGAGTAGTAAACAGAATAGAAGGCCTAAATAAAAGCCCTCTCACTACAGCGGCCCCTTGGGCCCTTAAAATAAGTGATAGGCACAAGCTCTTCACCAGATGGAAACCAGAGTCTGAAAATAATATTCGTTCTCAAAAAATGGCGACGGCAAAGCCAATAACATCTTTAGAGGAGTTTGAAAGTTCAAACGTTGCTTCGGATGTAAGTTTGTTTGCTTTAGCTCTTCTTAACCAAGCAAATCTTGACGACCCTTCCGTAGATATGAAGTCGGGCGATGTTATTGTAGAAGTTGTGCAAAGAGACGAGGAGTTTGTCTACTTTAAACTCAAAAAGATGTTGTGCAAAAAGAAAGCATGGAAAAAGTTTTCGTTTTATCGAAGCACCTTCTAAATAGTATCTAGTATTTGATTGAGGGTGCGGGGTTGTGCAGCTAGTTGAAATTTCAAGAATTAGTAGCAGTCAGTTCAGCAGCAGCTTAGATGCTTTTAAATGCTTATGCGCTCATCTTAAGCTATGCCCCAGAATGAAGCTTATACTGATAAGGATAAGAAGTGGCTTCTTCGTCTTGCGAGGCAGACCATTGAGAACGCCTTGAAGGGGGATGAGCTGCCTTATCCCGTAGATGTGCCAAAAGTATGGCAAGCAAAGCGCGGTGTGTTTGTTACGCTGACTGAAGGCGGCGAGTTAAGAGGATGTATAGGCTACATAGAACCCATAAAGGCTGTGTGGCGCGCAGTTATAGATAATGCCTATGCAGCTGCATTTAATGACCCTCGATTTTGGCCTTTGAGCAAGGAAGAGTTGCCTCGAGTGAAAATAGAGATTTCTATCTTAAGCTTGCCAAAGCTCGTCGATAAACAGGGGGAAGAGCTTTTGGCCTTTCTTAAGCCTGGCAAACATGGCGTGATTTTAGAACGTGGCTTGTATAGAGCTACGTTCTTGCCCCAAGTATGGGAACAACTACCATCAAAAGAGGACTTTTTGGCTCAGCTCTGCTTAAAG
The DNA here is from genome assembly GCA_015522475.1 of Microcaldota archaeon. Classification (GTDB taxonomy): domain Archaea; phylum Micrarchaeota; class Micrarchaeia; order Anstonellales; family J096; genus J096. The sequence continues at coordinate 52,576 of WAMF01000003.1, read as the reverse complement.
GCGGGTATGGAGCCGACTTGTTGGAAGGATCCCTCGACGAACGTTTATGTGTACGAGGTAGATAGTTTTGAAGAGACAGCCTGAGGGAAACAACACAAATTTTTGGCGGAATCTAATGAAGCGTCTTAACCAAGCCAAATTGAGCTTTTCTCTTTTCTTTTGCTAGTGGCTTTATGTTTAGAACATAAGCGGGCATCAGAACTCTTTCTCACAACGAAGTGGATATGAGGTAGAGGCTTAGGTGGCGGCGGCAAGATGCTAACATCTTTATCCATGATTTCTATGAAGAAATAAGGAATGGATCCTTTACTATTTTCCTTCATCTCTTCAATTTTCTCTTCTAAAAGAGTGTAGAGACGCTTAGCTCTTAGGGCGTGGATGTGCTTCTCTATAGCGCTTATCTCTTCAGAGACATACGAAAAAAAGCACTTATATACGGGAAAGGGCAGCATTCTCTGATCTCTTCATTTCTCATATACGCTACCTTTGCTGCGCTTTCGAAGATGGGAAACCATATTTTTTCCAAACCTCTTGTATAGCTTGAGAATACTTCGTCTTCGGCAAGCAAGGGGTATTTCTGTGTAGAGGATAAGAGCTCTATTATTTGCTCCATAGCATACAAATGAGCCCGTTCTTTAGGATAGCGGTTTTGTGTTACAAAGGACTCAAAGCTTGTTTAATACGCATCCTTTAGGGCCCATCTATATAAATGGCCTAGTATATATCCCCTAGCATCGGTGCTGGATGGATGGGAGAATAGCTTTAGCCCGGCGAGCATATGACTTTTGAAGCTCCGGTCTATGTCGAGAACATCTATCAAATAGAGTAGTACCTCTTGAGGTAGAAAACCCGTTTTTAGGAAATGAATGTGAGATTCACTTTCATGCTTCTCACATCTTCTTTCGGTGGGGATGGGCATAGGTTAGGAGTCCATAGAGAAACTTTATAAAGCTTTACACGCGGCCCTTTTAGTAGCTGTGATGGCTGCGCTAGCCATAAACAACAAAAGCCTTATTAATAGCTCCATTGAAAAGGGAAGCATGGCGCTCGATTCTGATGTGAAAAATGGCAATGTAATAACCGACCCAAAGGCTAAAGTAAAGAGTATAAAGGATATGCCACATGTTGTGCAGGGTGTGGCAAAGCATTTGGTTGCTAACGAGCCCTCCCCTTTATCACCTCCTAATGAAGCGGAACAAGACGTATTGGGAAAGCTCTATTTGTCTTCTGGCAAAAAGAAGATGTATTCGGCTTTTTTCTCTATAGATCTAAGAGGCTTTACACCTCTCAGCCACGAGAAAAGTCCAGAGGAGCTTTCATTCCTCATATCACATTTCTCTACATCTATAGCAAGACTCACAGAGGCGTGTGGAGGAAATGTGCTCAAATACGTGGGCGATGCGGTTTTGGCTTTCTTTCCGACGGTTAAGCTTTCCACATCTGTAGAAAGGGCTTATCTTCTGGCTATAAGCACCGCTTTGTTTATGAACAAACACTTCTTACCCTATGCTAAAGATAGGGACATAAAAACGGCATATGGTATGGGTATAGACGCTGGAGAAGTGGGTATTGTAAAGCTCGGCTCCCCTTCGCTTAAGCTGAGCTACGACCTCATAGGGAAGCCCATAAACGTGGCTGTGAAGCTGCAGGCCATGGCGAAGAGCGGCGAGCTCATAGTGAGTGAACTAGCTTACAATTTGGCACCTTCTTGGATACAAGAAAGAGCAGTCGAGTTTAAGGATTACGATAAACATCCTTCTGGCGTGAAGAGGAGCTTTTTAGAGGGCTTCCTTTTTTGGCGTAGGCCCGTGGAGAAACTTTACAAGGTCAAGCTGCCGGATGAGTATGTCACACTTTAGCATTAGTAAGCATACATGTTTTCTTTGCTAGTGGTAATATGGCACGTATAAAGATTGGAGAGAACCAAGAGAAAAGAGAAAAAGAAAGCTACGTCAACGGCAAGGTTAGCTTTAACCCTCGGCAGTTAGCCAAGTGGAGCTCTGTTTACGGCATTATAGGCCACCACTCAGCTATAGAGATATGCTCATGGACAAAAAAGGCCTTGAGGGAGGAAGGCACGTGCTACAAAAACATCTTTTACGGCGTAGATACGCACCGCTGTGCCCAAATCTCGCCCGCGGCTGCATGGTGCCAACAGGCATGTATATTCTGCTGGCGCCCTCATGAATGGTATTCGAGAACGAGCCTCTTGCCCGATGAAGTGGATAAGCCAGCTGAAATTATAGAAGAGACCGTCCGTGTGAGGAAGAAGCTGCTTAGTGGATTCGGTGGTAATAAAGCAGTGGATAAGCAGCTCTTCCACGAAGCCTATGATCTCTTTCCCAGTCATTGGGCCATAAGCCTTAGTGGTGAGCCAACTATCTATCCTCTTCTACCAGAGCTCATCTTGGAGTTGAGGAAACACAAAGAGGTGCGTAGCATATTTGTCGTTAGTAATGGCCAAGAGCCTCAAGTTTTTGAGAGAATGGCTGAGATGGATGCTTTGCCCACTCAGCTCTATATAAGCGTCGACGCATGCAATGAACGCATGTTCAAGTACGTGAACCGCTCCATATACGAAGACGGGTGGCAGCGCCTCCTAAGAACGCTCCACGACGTGCTACCCAAACTTAGAACACGCCGCGTTATACGCTACACACTTATAAAGGGCATAAACGACGCTAACTTCGGTGAGGACGAAGAGTGTATGAAGGCCTATGCGGATCTCTTCGATAAAAGCGAAGCAGATTACATAGAAGTAAAGGCGTACATGTTCCTAGGGCAGAGCAGGCAGCGCCTAAGCATAGAAAACATGCCCACACATGAAGAAGTTAGAGAGTGGGCCAAAAAACTCCTATCGTTTCTACCCAATTACGAGTGGCACAACGAACACGCGCCTTCACGCATCGTGCTTCTCAAGCGCAAGGATAGCCCCTACGATGATTACATAAGAGGGCCTAGAGCAGAAGATAGCTTAAAAGGCCAAAAATAGTTTAACAATAGAAGAAGGAACAAAAAGGCATTCCAGAAAAAAGGTCATTTGTGGCTTATAAGTATTCATATATCTCTTAAGCGAACTGCGTTGGTGGGTGGTTTTAAGGCCTAAAGTATACTAGAAGAAGAAAAAGCTTTAAATAGGTTCTCGGAAATCGCGAGAAGGTTTTTAAATGTTTCCAAGCATCAATATCTTATGGATATTATAGAGAGGTTAAAGTTATGGAATCCATGGTGGGAAGGGCAGGGAGGCTTACTACCGCCACATTATATTCGTAGGAATATTGAAGAAGAACTCTTGAAATTTGCGAACGATAGAATAGCTAAGATGGTTGTCGGGCCAAGGCGAGCTGGCAAGACAACACTCATCTATTCTCTTGCTACTCAACTCACGAAAAAGAAAGGAGTGTTATATATAAACCTCGAAGACATATACCTGAGAGAACACACCTTGGAAGAGTTAATAGCCGCGTACATACGATGGAGTAAAGACGATGATCCTATTATTTTTATAGACGAAGTGCAAAGGGCAGAGGAATGGGGCTCGCAATTAAGAGTGCTATTAGATAGAGAAGGCTTCTCTATTTATACCTCAGGTTCCACAGCACATCTCCTTCGAGGGAAGGTGGGCTCGCTCCTTGGAGGGAGGGCTATAGAGTTTCAACTTTATCCATTAAGTATACAAGAGGTTATTAAGGGAGCGAAAACACCCTTTAGAGCTAGGCAAAAATTAGAGGGATTTATCGATGACGCCTTAGAGTTTGGCCTTTTCCCAGCCATTGTAGAAGAGAAGGATAAAGAGAAGAAACTCTCCTTACTCTCGTCATACGTCGATACTGTGGTTAGCAGGGATGTTAGCAACGAGATAAACGAATCGTACACAACCGTTATGGAAGCTTTTCGGTATCTCGTAGATACTGTTGGCAATCCTGCTTCAGTAAATGCTATGAGGAAAGCTCTTAACATATCCTTCGAGAAAGCAGAGAAGATCTACGAAGGATTTCTCAATGCTTATACTTTTATAGATGTTCCTTTTTTCACGCATTCTATAAAGGTCCGCAGGCACATGCCTAGGAAGATTTACCCTATAGACGTGGGATATATTACACTAATTCGCCCTAACAGGGATAAGGGGAAGAAATTAGAGGCACTGGCAGCCCTGGAACTATTGAAGGCCGGTTATGAACTTAACTATTATAGAGGGAAAAGAGAATGTGATATGATTGCCGTTAAGGATGGAAAGGCCATTCCTATTCAAGTCACGTGGGACAACGTATCTGTTAGGGAAAAAGAAGGGTTGGTGGAGGCTGAGAAGGAGACAAAAACAGAAGGTATGCTCGTCACTCGTGAAACTTTTGCTGAATTTTTAAAGGTACTTTGGGCTGCACCAAGAGGTGAAAGAAAACGCTTTAAATAGGTTCTCGGAAATCGCGAGAAGATTTTTAAATAAGCGAAGAGCCCTACTATGGAAAAAATAGGAAGACGGTAAAAAAGAAAAAGTTAGTTGCTTTCATCGACCTCCTCGACGAAGAAGCGCGCCCATTTGCTAATTGTTTGGTAACCCGAAGAAAGCTGGGAGACATATATGAAGAGCTTCTTACTGTTTTTTGGATCTACAGCCATCTCTACAGGTATTCCGCGGTATACTGTCGCATATCCTACTCTCTTGCCTGTCTCTTTAGAGTATATATTTACGCTCGCATAATATCCGTCGTCGTTTTTCACATCTACGAGCTCAATGTAATAATTTGGCGTGTCCAAGGTCTCACCAGGTTTTATTGCCCCTATATTAGCTTTGTCTTCGTGGAATACTCTTACGAAAGTTTTTACTCCTGTAACTTCTTTTTTTGGAATGGTTGTATATTCCGTGGCTATATCCCACTCTTTGCCATCTAAAATTGTTGTATCATAGGTATAATCTTCTTTATCCACTGTCTTCACAGTTCCTTCTGTTGTGACTATGGAGTAGACGGCATTTCCATCTGTTGTGAATCCTCTTATTACTACACTATAGGTTTCGTTGAGAGGATAAGTATCATCTTTGTATAAAAAGGGTGTCTCCTTTGCTGTGTAAAGTGTGGCATCTATATCGGCCCAACTACTTTGAAGGGTATATCCTTTTTCCACATCTCCAACTAAGATCTTCATAACCTTGTCCGAGGCTAAGCTTACATATGTTGTGCTATGACTGGCCGCCATTGCATATCTCTCCACTTGGTTTCCTTGAATACGCATAATAACTTGGTTGTCTGCTGTTATGTCTGTTATTTGAACGGAGTAACCATCTACGGGGAGCTCCTCTCCCATTGAAATTCTTCCACTGTTTGAATCCTCTGTGACTGTTATAGAAAGCTTTGTTCTTCCCTGTTGAACCACCTCGACTATACCCTCAATTGCATGAATGTAAACACCTTTATTACCTTCTAATGAAAGCTCATAGTCCTCGCCCTCATTAACTTCTGCATAAGCTTCTGCTCTGTTTATTGCTATCTCGCCTGGTGTTCCTATGATGTAGTTAAAGGCTGTTCCCTCCTCTGATGTGCCCGTGAATTTCACAGCAAGGTCACTTACGTTCAGCACATCTCCTGCGGAAAGAGTATCTCTTGCATATGCACTCTCGAATTTTTCTTCTTTCTTTTCCTCTTCTTGCGTGGCTTCGTTGCCGTATTGTGTTGGCGCCGTTATATCTAGGCTGTATTCTGTCGTTTCGTTGCTGTAATAATTGTTTATAGTTTTGTATTCTTTTTTAGGTCCGCAGCTGCTTATCGTCGCTGCTGTGCCCACTACGAGCAATCCACCCAATACTGGCTTAGCTGCTTTCTTTGCTACATCCCTTGTCGTATCCAACAGCGTCTCTATGGCCTTAAAGGCCTTCCTGCCCTGCCTGCCTTGTTTCTCACTAACTTCCGACTTCTTCCTTTTTAGTTTTCCTATCATGTTTCACACCTTGCCAAATGGGCTCAAAGCATTTATGTCTCGTATTGTTGTGAGAAAGGTTTAAAAATGTTTAGGGCTGCCAACTTATAATAACATTTTATTGTATTGTCTTTTCTTTGATTACTTAATTAGGCGCGGCCGAATTCTCGGCAACTCGACTTCTTTGTTGTATAACCAACAAGAGAAGGAAAAAGTTGTGTTGTAGGCCTTAAGTTTGGTTAGGGAGAGGCAGCTTTGTTAATAGAATGACTAGCTCCCTTGCACAAATTCTTTGGAGGTGATCTATCCGCAGGTCCCCCTACGGATACCTTGTTACGACTTAGCCCCCCTCACGCAGCCCCGGTTCGAACCTCCCGAAACGAGAGGGCCTCACCGAAGCCGCACTTGGGTGACTTGACGGGCGGTGTGTGCAAGGAGCCGGGACGTATTCACCGCGGGATGATGACCCGCGATTACTAGGGATTCCACCTTCACGAGGGTGGGTTTCAACCCTCGATCCGAACTTCGAGCGGATTTGAGGATTAGCTCCTCCTTACGGAGTCGCAGCCCGTTGTTCCGCCCATTGTATGCCGCTTGCAGCCCAGGAGATTCGGGCCATACAGACCTACCGTCGCCCGCTCCTTCCTCCATCTTGACGATGGCAGTCCTCTTAGTGTGCATCCCTGCCGGAGCAGGAATTAGCAACTAAGAGCACGGGTCTCGCTCGTTGCCGGACTTAACCGGACACTTCACAGCACGAGCTGACGATGGCCATGCAGCACCTCTCGGCTCGTCAGGTAAGGTCGTTAGCCTGACCTTCATCCTGCCGTCTCCCCTGGTGAGGTTTTCGGCGTTGCATCCGATTAAGCAGTAGCATCCACCCCTTGTGGTGCTCCCCCGCCAATTCCTTTAAGTTTCAGCCTTGCGGCCGTACTCCCCAGGCGGCCCACTTAACGCCTTCGCTGCGACACCGCTACCGCACGTAGCGATAGCGACGCCTAGTGGGCATCATTTACGGCTGGGACTACGGGGGTCTCTAATCCCCTTTGCTCCCCCAGCTTTCGCCCCTCACCGTCGGACGCGTCTTGGACAGGCGCCTTCGCCGCTGGTGGTCCGCTCAGGTTCAGCGCATTTAACCGCTAGCCCGAGCGTACCCCTGTCCTCTTCCGCTCCCAAGTCCAACAGTATCCTCTGCACGCGTTGGAGTTAAGCCTCAACATTTCACAGAGGACTCATTGGACCGGCTACGGGCGCTTTAGGCCCAGTATTCGTGGACACCACTCGAGGCGCCGGTGTTACCGCGGCGGCTGCCACCGGTCTTGCCCACACCCTTATTCCTGGAGCTATCTACACTCCAGAAAAGGTATGAGCGAAGCCCATACCACTCGGAGTCCCCCCGTCACGCTTGCGCGCATTGCGGAGGTTTCGCGGCTGCTGCACCCCGTAGGGCTAGGGTCCTTGTCTCAGTACCCTTCTGGGGGCTCCCACTCTCATGGCCCCTATGGATTATCGGCTTGGTGAGCCGTTACCTCACCAACAACCATAATCCACCGCAGTCCCATCCTAAGGCGGAATAGGGCCAATCCCCTACACCATTTAGAAGATAGGACATCCCAGTACCCATCTTCTATCGGGTATTAGCCTCAGTTTCCCGAGGTTATCCCCGTCCTTAGGGTAGGTTGACTACGTGTTACTCAGCCGTCCGCCAGGGCTGGTAGGCCAACCCTTGACTTGCATGCCTTAGTCGGACTCCGATAGCAGTGTCCTCCAGCAGGATCAACTGGAGTTGATCTCTGCTGACGAATTTAGGAAGGAATCGGCAAGGGATTAGCTACTGCCTCTCCCTTGTAACCCTTAAGGCCTACGTCATGCTTCAGATGAAGCATCCACAACTGCTCCTTTCTGCAGAGAAATATTTAAAAAGCAATCTCCTGCTTGCGCGCCTATCAGTGCATTCTTAAAACACACTCTATCTGTGTTTTACCCATATCTATTTACGACGCTCTACGAGCAGGCGTTCTTTCTCAGGGCTTATAACCTAACTTATCTATTTCTCGCCGTTCTTGCTGTTATAATCCTCTATTAACTTTTGCTCTTTTTACTATTGTACCTTACTTACTCCCATCTCCTTATTATCTCTCTTCTCTGTCTCTCTATATGTCTAACTGTTTAAAAATCTATCAGCCGAAGACCTTCTCATCACTATTCAGAGTACGGTAGTTTCATCACAACCTGCTTTAACAAGACACCTTTTAAAACTCTTTGCTTTCTTAGCCCACTATGACATTCAAAGGCAGCGTGAATGCTTACATTAGAGAGAAGCTAGAGACAGATAAGGCTATGCTTTTTTCCCTAGTAGACCCCCTCGATTATAAGACCCTCGAGGATGCTGTAGAGATGGGAAAGAACGCGTACAAGGCCGGCGTCGACGTGGTGCTCATAGGCGGGAGCACGGGTGTCCAAGGTCCTTTTCTAGACAAGGCAGCTAAGCGCATAAGGGAGGAGACTGATGTGCCAGTAGTGCTTTTCCCGGGCAATATAGCCACTGTAACTCCCTATGCCCATGCCATGTACTTCATGAGTCTCCTCAATTCGCGCAATCCCTATTGGATAACGAGGGCTCAAATGCTCTCAGCTCCCTTCATAAGGCGTATGAATATAGAGACTCTGCCTTTAGCATATATTGTCGTGGAGCCCGGTGGAACAGTAGGTTGGGTCGGCGATGTTGATTTAATCCCAAGGGCTAAGCCCAAGTTGGCGGCTGCGTTTGCTTCAGCTGCCGAAATGATGGGCTTTAAATACGTGCTCACAGACGCTGGTAGTAATCCAGATAAGCATATCCCTCTCGAGATGATCTCTGCCGTGAGAAAAGCAACCTCTCTACCTTACATCGTTGGTGGTGGCATAAAGACTCCCAAAGAAGCTGCCAACGTCATAAAGGCGGGCGCAGATATAATTCAAGTAGGCACGGCATTCGAATCAGACCACGCTGTAGAAAAAATAAAGGCGTTCGTCGACGCGGTGAAGAAGGAAGGGAGGTCCAAACCGCATGTCTAAAGATAACGAAGGCAGCAAGGCCAACAAGCTCTTTGAGAATAGCTCTCTTTTATCCTCACCTGTGCCATCTTCACCTTCTCTGCCAAAAAGACAGCTAAAAAGACATAGAAGACCGTTCACTTCGAAGACGAATGTGCCTCGTCATATAAAACGACGTGTTCAGAGCTTCCTATACAAACTAGAAGCCCAAAATAAGATGCCCAAACACATAACCGTTGCTTTGAGTGGGGGCAAAGACTCGACCACTGTGGCATATTTCTTAGCCCAACTTAAGGACCGCTTCGGCTATGAGCTCTCTGCTCTCTTCATTCAGCTGGGCATACCGACGTTCTCTTCCAAGAGTAGGGAGGTTGTTGAGGCTATTGCATCTAAGTTAGATATACCCCTCCACGTCGTTAAGCCTGAAAAGCCACTACATAAAATCGTCGAGGAGAAAGCGGAGGAGATACGAGCGGGCCGTTTTAAAATCTGTGCTGCTTGTGGTGTTATTAAGCGCTATCTTATGAATAAGTTTTGTTGGGAACACTTTGGCAAGGATGGTGCCATAGCAACGGGACACAACATGGACGATGAGCTTAGCTTTCTCTTTAGGAATATCTTCTCACAGAGTGGAGTAACGTTGCCGACAAAGGGACCTATAGCCCCCGGCAACGAAGAGGAAAAGCTATGCACGCGCCTTAAGCCCTTATTTTGGGTAAGAGAGGCTAAAATAGAGACGTTCAAAGACGTACTGAAGAAGGAAGGTCTTCCCATCGTTGAAACTGAATGTCCCTTTAAAGAGGGGAACTCTCAGGCTCGGATTAAAGCTTTTATTGATGACGTAGAAAAGCTAAGCAGGCGACACAAGCTAAGCAACTTTCCTTCCTCATTGCTCAAATACATGGTTGGGCTTAGTCCTCACATCTCTCTAGACCGTTCGTGGCGGAAGCAGTGCAAGATCTGTGGCTATCCTACTTCTGCTGAAGACAGCGTATGTACTTACTGCAAGCTTATGGGAAGGGGCAAAAACGGACGAGAGGCCCAAAATAAAGTAAGGCAAAGTAAGGTAGGGTAAAGTGGGGCCAACTAGGGTTAGCGTTTTTATATGTTTTTATTTAAAGGAGGAAGAGGTGTTAAAATGAAGTTAGTTTATCCGTCGGCAAAATCGTTTGCCAAGGCATTGGAGGTTGTTTGGAACATCATTGATGAAGGTACGTTCAAAGTAAACAAGGACGGAATGCGCCTTATCGCTTTGGATCCCGGCAAGAGTTATATGATATCCTTCTTTATGCCTAAAGAGCATTTCTCCGAATACGAAGTTGAAGGTGAGAAGCGCTTAGCTTTAGACATAAACTATTTGAAAAGCATATTGAAGCGCGCGAGGCAGAACGAGAAGCTCTATTTGAGCCTCGAAGAAGATAAGCTGGGCATTGTGTTTAAAGGGCCTAAGAGTAAGCGTACATTCTCAGCTCCTCTCTTGGACCTTGTCGACAGCGTTGACAAAGAAATTCCTCTAGAATATGTTAATTCTGTGAAGATAGATGCTTCTGCTTTAAAAGACATATTGAAGGATGCGTCCATTGTCTCCAACTACATTACATTCGGTCTGACGCCCGATGCCTTCTCAGCTAAAGCCAAGAGCAGCTTTGGCCATGTTAAAGAGGAGTTTGAAAAGGGCGAAGACGTTATAAGCCTCGAAGTGGAAAAGCCCACACATGCTATGTATTCTATAAAGTTCCTCGACGATCTCCTAAAACCATTAAGCAAAGGCGATATACTCACGCTGCACATCAATTCGCCAGAGGCTCCTCTAAAAATAGAGTTTACACTTGAAGGGGCTAAGCTCAAATACTTCCTAGCCTCTGCTTCTGAAGAGGAAGAGTAGCATGGCGAAGCCCAAACGTTTCATAACAACTCCTATCTATTATCCTAACTCGCGCCCCCATATAGGCAGCGCTTACACGACAATTGTTGCAGACTTTTTTGCCCGCTTGTATAGAGAGCTCGCTTATGGCACATACTTCCTGACGGGCGTGGATGAGCATGGCGAGAAGATACAGAAAGCTGCTGAAGCTAAAGGCGAGACACCTCAACAACTCGTCGATGAGATGGCCTCTAGCTTCAAAGATGCTTGGAAAAGGCTGGGCATAAGTTACAACCGCTTTATACGCACAACTGAAAAAAGCCATGAAAAGCTCGTCAGAGAAATTCTTATGAAAGTCTATGAAAAGGGCGATATCTACAAAGATGTTTATGAGGGTTATTATTGTGTATCTTGCGAGCGCTACTATACAGAGAAAGAGCTCTTACCCGGGTTGCTTTGCCCTTATCACCACAAGCCCGTCGAGAAGAAGCGCATAGATGCATACTTTTTTAGGATGGCTAAATATAGAGACGAGCTACTTGCTTACTATAGAGAAAACCCGCAATTTCTCCCTCCCAAATATAAGGAAGAGATCCTTAACAAGATGAAAGATTTGAAAGATATATGCATATCTCGTCCAGTTAATCAAGTGAGTTGGGGCATACGCTTGCCCTTCGATGAGGAACATGTTGCATACGTGTGGTTCGATGCTCTTCTTAATTATATGAGCGGGCTCGACGACAAGATGCAGTTCTGGCCTCCAGACCTTCAATTTATGGGTAAAGATATATTATGGTTTCATGCAGTGCTCTGGCCGGCCATGCTTATCTCTGCGGGTTTTGCTCTGCCTAAGAGGGAGATTGCCCATGGCTTCCTAACTGTCGACGGCAAGAAGATGAGCAAAAGTCTGGGCAATGTCGTAGATCCGCTTGAAATGGCTGAGAAGTACAGTGCAGACACGCTCCGCTACTATCTGCTCACGAAGTTACCTTTTGGCGATGATGGCGATTTTTCAAGGGCAGTATTCAAGGAGGCGCACAACAGCGAGCTCTTAGGGCATTATGGAAACTTGGCAAATAGGTTGGTTAAATTATGGCATCGTGTAGCTGGCAAGGCTGAGATTGAACAAGAAGGGAAACTTGCCGTGGACGAGTGCTTTGCTAAGCTTGAAAGTCTTAAGGCAAAGATAGAGGAACTAGCTGCTTCAAACGACGTGGAAAGTCTCTTGCCTTTTTATGCCAACGACGTTTTTATGGATGGCGTAGGGGCGATAAACGCATATCTCAACGAGAAAGAACCCTGGCGTCTCGAGCCAAGCGAGGCTGAGCCCATCTTAAGACAGGCGCTTGAAGCCTTCCTCTACGTGAGCACCCTGCTTAAGCCACTTCTTCCTGCTTCTACGTCGAAAATCTTCTCATCCTTCGGCTATGAGCCCTGCGTGTCTGAGCTTGAGCTGGGCGCCACATTGAGTAAAGTCAAAACAATTCCCAAGGAGCTGTTCTTGTTTAAGCGTGTAGAGTAGAAAGGGGAAGTAGCAAAGTGTTCTCAGCACCTTATATCCTTCAATCGGGGCATTGGAATTAGGTGTGCTAAGCGCCTAATCACTAATGATTTTGTCCTTTTCCTTTTCCACTTCTGAAAGCTCTTTTAGGAGATGGGTTAGAGCAAATGTTATATTTTCTAGATATGCTTGTTGGTCTTCAATTACGTGCTCCTTATCTAAAAAGGAGAGCGCTGCCTTCACAGATCCCTTTAATGAAGCGTAGGGCGACAGCAAAGAGATTCTATGCCAATGAGATAGTTGCTTATTTACTCCTCTGAGAAAAGCAGAAGAGGGCGCATAGACATATTTGTTTTCCTTTTCATCCACAGCAAAGAATATATGTGAGGGTGGGAGTAAATATGTGAGTTCTCTAAAGAGTGTTATCGTGAGCCCCGGGTTGATTATAAGGTTGTATAAGAAGGCTTTGCTGCCTTTTATGTCAACGCGAATGACGTCCCTGTTATCGTAACTTACGTTAGATGGATCTACTAAAAGGAAAAAACGTCTAAACTCGGGCAGCTTCTCCATACCTGCTGGTAAGTTTAGGAAAGGTTTTTCTTTCTTCTTTGAAAGCCTGTGGAAAAAACGTGGCTTTTTGAATATTTTCATAAGGACTTATATGATATCACACTTTTTAAAACATTATCTCTTTAGGGCTTTGGTTGTGCAATTACATATATGTTTTACTTTTGACTGCCCCATGTTTTTTGTAAAGAATTAATGAAAAAAGAAAAGATTCTACTTTACGAGCTCCAGCTACTCTTTACTAATTATCTTACTTTTACCTAGCCTACTCGAGAATAACTGCAGGCTTCAATGGCAGAGAGGCCTTAGCCTTTTCGTGCTGGCATTCTCCTTCGCTGACTATGTGAAGCTCGCCGAATGTAGTGAAGAGATGAGCGGCTTCTTCTAATGCCTGTTTGAAGAGCTCTCTTGTAGGCAGAGCAGGAATGCTGTACAGCTTGCTCTTCAATGCCTTTGTTATCCTCGCGATTTTCTCTTTGTGCTGAGCCAAGCTTTCGTCGGCGTAAACAGCCTTTAAGTTGCCCTTCTCCGCTTTAAGCTTCTCGAAGAGCTCATACTTCCAGACAGCTGGTATTACTACTGTGAGCTTCGTTGGTTTCCCTTTGCCCTTTTCTTCCATCATGTGGATAAGGTTAGCTATATCGGAGTAGAGCTCCCTGGCAACGTTCATGGCCGCTATGACACGCTCGTCGTAAGGCTCTGCCTTTGGCAGGGGTTCAAACACAGCCTTCTCTCCTTTCCTCTCGGCAACGAAGAAGGGCAGGAGGGGTTCTAAAACGATGAGCCACTTGTCGAAGACGTCATCGAGCTCCACCTTTCCGTTCTTAACGTCGCTGTACCACTTCAACTCGTGGTAGAAATCGTAGAACCACTTTTTGCTTATCTCCCTCAGGTCGAGGCGCTCTATCTCATCTAAAAGCGTAGAGAGCTTGGCCTTCACACTCTCCCTTATCCATTTATCGGCAAAGCTGTTGCCGTTGCCAGAGTTCTTCTTTAACATGTCGTCGAAGAAGGCTAGACGTTGCTTTATACCCTCAACAAGCGGCCTGTTGAAGTTCGTATCCTGTAACAAATCGCTGCCGCTAACGACGCTGAATCGTATTATATCTGCTCCGTGTTCTTTTATGGCCTTCCTCAACGGCAGAATGTTGCCCAAGCTCTTACTCATCTTCTTGCCATTCATTAAGACAAAGCCGTTTATGACGATCTGCTTGGGCCAAAGCTCTTCTGGGAAGATGGCGACGTGGTTCATTATGTAAAAGGAGAGGTGATTCCTTATCAAGTCGGGGCCGCTGTGCCTGCTGTCGACAGGATACCAATAGGTAAAGCTCTTCCTCATAGCCTCATGTTTCTCATTAATGGGCTCACCCTTTCCAAGGAAGATGTAGTCGAAGAACTCAACCGTTAGCTCCTCTGGGCTAAACTCCTTTATGAGGTGGCTGATGGTGTAAAAAGCGGGGTAGATAGTGGAATCGCTTAGACTCTCTATCATCTGTCCCTCGTCGAAGGGGAACTTCGTGCCAAGGCCTCTGCTTCGCGTGCACGCCTTCCTATCCAACCAGTCTATGGTGTTGCGGAGCTCCTGCTTTGTTTCCGGTGGAATGGTCTTCATCCTGTCGAGGCACTTGTAGGCTTTCTCTTTCCACTGTTTGTCGCCGTAGTTTATGAACCACTGATCTTTAACGAGCTTCACCACCACTTTGTCACCGGCTCTGCTGTAAACCGGGCCGTTGGCTATGATGTAGTAGCGGAGGGCTTTGCCGTCGTTGATGAGCCATTCTTTGACGGCTTCCTTAGCCTCCTTTACGGGCATACCCTCCTTCCATACAAGCATCTTGCCCTTCATGTTCTCGTCTTTGTAGACGCGCTTCGTTGCCTGCTCAAGCTTGGGGTCCTGCTGATTGATTATGTGCATCTCCTCGACGATGTCCTTTGCGGGTATATCGTAGCCGGGCACGTCTATGATTTTCTTTATCATGTCCTCCTTGCCGAGGTCCCGAAGGGCTACATAATCAAAGGGCGCGTGAGCTGGAACGGACATGACAATACCCGTTCCGCTCTCCACATCGACGAACGTAGCGGGGAAAATTGGTACTTCCTCTCCGTTAGCGGGATTTTTACACTGCTTTCCTATGAAGTAATCACCCTTTATACCCTCCTGCACGACCTCTACGTCCAGCTGAGCCGAGAAGTTATCGAGAGTACCTCTGCTTATGTAGTAAGGCTCGCCACTGTTCTTATCGCGCACTTTTACATACTCACCTTCTGGGTTTATCCACATGTTCGTTAAACCAAAGAGTGTCTCCGGCCTGTACGTCGTCGCTAACAGGTAAGCATCTTCAAAGGGAAACTTTATGGCAACGACCTCCTCTATTTCTGGGTCGACATCTCCTTTTGTGTCGTGACTGCCAACGGCTGAGTTGAGTTTGAGGCTCCACGCTACCGGATGACTCCCTTTAACCAACAGGCCAGCTTTCTTCAACTTGTGGAACTGCCATTCTATGAACTTGTTGAAATGGGGGTCGAAGGTGTAAAACTTTCTTCGCCAGTCTATGCTGAACCCCATCTCCTTCATACCCTGCTCTATCTCTTGACTGAAGTAAAGGACGAGCTTTTTAGGGTCTGTCAACTCGGGCAGCTTCTCCTTGGGAATGCCGTATATATTCACAAGCACGTCGATAACGCCCTTGTCACCCTCTGCTATACGCTGGGCCATTGCTATGATAGGTGTACCCGTCACGTGGAAGGCCATGGGGAACAAGACGTTGTAGCCGAGATGACGCAAGTACCTGGCATAAGTATCCGCGACGCTGTAGGTCCTTGCATGCCCTATGTGTTGTGGGCTGTTGGGATAGGGAAATGCAGCCGTCAGAAATCGCTTCTTCTTGCCTTCTATAGGCTCTGCTTCAAAGATGTTTGCTGCCATGTGTGGCTTATATGGGAAAACGTTTAAAGAGATTCGTATTAGACGTCTTCCCTATACGTCTCTCTGCAATGTTCTATGGTTCTATCTATGCCATTATACTTATACTAATATACTCTATGTCTACGTCCTCTATACGTCCGCTCTATAAATTCATGTGGGTGTTGGAATAAGGAGGGCTCTAAATAACACTTTTTTAAACTTTTTCTATCAAAGTTAGGTATGGAGCATGAGCAGACTAGCAAACGCGGAAAATGGATAGGACGTACAGAAAAAGTTCTTAAAGGAAAGAAAACTCGACGTGGAGTAAAGCCTTGTGACTTCTCAGACCTTAAGTGCATTTCGCGCGTTGTAGCTAGCGAAGCGACTTCGCAAAAGCCACATATTGAGAATGCATTGGAGCAAGCTTTGTCTAAAGGCATAAGACCAAAGACCGTTAAGGAAATGCTTAGAGCTGTTGTTTACCTTGAGTCATTGGAGGAGCTAAAGACCGTCAAACCCAAGGATTCAGCAAAGTTTTCAGAAGGTAAAGTCCATAAAATCGCTGATGGAGTGACAGAAAAGGCAGAAGAACTGAATATAATATCAGCGTCTGAGGAAGAATCTGGTGGTGCACTAGATGATGATTACATTGAGGGCAATGACGGCATTGAAACCAGTGAAGGCAACGTGGATTACACGGATGAAAGGGGTAAGCCTTTAACACCTCTTGAAGAACTTATCAATAAGTTCAGCGATTTAACATCAAGTTTACGTGACACATTTCCATTTAATCTGTTAAGTAAGAGTCTTCCCAACAAGCTCGAAGAATTTGCTACTCACCTCAGTAACTACCTTAAATATATAGCTGAACGGCAGGAAGGAAAAACCTTCAGTTCAAAAGAAGGAGGAAATGAGGATGTACACAACAAGGTTGACAACGGCAACAGAGTTGAAGAGGAGGATGAGTTTGAAGAGGATGAATCTGAAGAAGACGCGGGAGATGAAGACACAGATATATATAATGACGAGATTAAGAAACTTTCTTTAGACGTGAGCGATACAGAGGAGTTCAAGTTGTACAAGCTTATATACAGCGAAACGGTGTGGCTTGAGCGTTGGGCAGATTACTTGTCTTTGAATGGAGATTTGGAGACTTTGAAAAAGGGCGATAATCTTCTGAACCGCTTTGATATCCCAAACCTTTTAGATATACACGAGGCTTTTATGCACTTCGACTTTGTGGATCATATATCTGCGCATGTTTATGGGCAGCTAAGGGCTCTCGAGTTTATAGAAGAGTTCGGCTTAAGCTTCTGGAAGGAGCAGCCCAGAGAAGCAACTAACTACTATTTTGAACGCCTCTTGGAATTCACAAACGAACTAGATAAAAGTCGAGATTTGTATTCACAGGATATTGCTTTAGCTGGCTTGGGCTTCGTGCAGCTATTCACAAAACTGTTTTTCTCTCAAGACAAATATGAGATGGATTATCTCGAAGTTGCTAAGCCGTACATCTTTTTCAGTGTCGCTGTTCCTTTAGCCTATTTCGAAGCAGCGGGTAAAGCATTCACAGCTAGGGATAAACCAGAGATTATAAGCCTTTTTAGGCATGATTACATGTCTGTTTTGAAATTGACTCATGCTGTGGCAGGCATCACTGAGAAGGACCATTTCTTCGAGAGCTTTGCCAAGCTTTTTGTGAAGCTTTATTGGGAAGAGGACTTCTCTAATGCTATGAACCTTGTCTTAGGCAGCTCTTGGGGCTGTGCTCGAGGAAACTGCAGAAGAGAGTTTCTCCTGTTCAAAATCGGTGAGAAACTCTACAGGCTGCCGGATGAGGCACTCACAGAGGAGTTCATAGATCCCATCTACTATTTAATTACCTTGTTGGAGGAGCTCTCTTCGGCTTCATGCAGAGAATATGCTAACGAAAA
This sequence comes from Microcaldota archaeon, assembly GCA_015522475.1. Taxonomy (GTDB): domain Archaea; phylum Micrarchaeota; class Micrarchaeia; order Anstonellales; family J096; genus J096. The sequence continues at coordinate 34,859 of WAMF01000003.1, read as the reverse complement.
CATGAGAACGTCTCTTTACGAATTGATTGATGACATATGGGGCGCAAATGAGTACAATCCCTATGCTGGCTACGATGACTACGACGACTTTGGCGAAGACAACGAAAACGATGATGGTGGAGATAAAGGTAATAGCAAGGGTGGCAACAGTAGAGGTAAAGGTGGAAGTAAGAGAGGACGCTCGCCCACCTAGGCTTTCAAAGTTTTAAGTCGCTCCTTGACACTGTTTTGCAATTCTCCATGTGCTTTCATTTTTACCTACTTCTCATCTAACACAAACTCAATAGTCTGCTTTCTCCAAGAGCAGAATCTGCAGTAAGGCGAAGGTTTAGGAGGCGTGTCTCTTTTCAATACGTCTAAAGCCTCTCTATATAGACGTTCAGCCTTTTTTATATCGAGATCTACTTCTTGGAGAGAAGCCTTAAACTTCACGTTGCCCTCTTTATCAAGGGTTGTAGGGTAATAGAAGAGAAGAAAACCCGTATTTGCTACATTTAAGCCGTTCTTGCTTAATATGAGCGCGTAGAGGCTGAGCTGAGTCTTGTAGCTCTCATATATCCTTATGTTGTCGTCGCCTTTTGTTTTGTAATCGAGAATAAATAACTGGCTATCCTTTACAAGAAGGTCGTCGATAGCTCCGTAAAGCACATTGCCTTCTTCATCTGTCCATGAGATACCTCTTTTGTAATCACGCCATGCTTCGAGTGTTTCTTTATGTGGAAAGAGCTTAAATTCTGAGGTGCTCATATCTGTTCTGGCTATGGTCTCTGAATGTGCCTCTTCAGAATGTTTCTCTTCACTCTCGTTACTTCTCTTGCCTTCTTTGTTTTTTCTTAGCTCAGATAATTCCTCGGGCAGCTTACCCCTTTCTCTGCAATAATCGAAGCGGAGTTTTATGAGCATGTCTAAGCTGCCAGGCAGTGACGGAAACATGCCATCCGTTGGTCTCTTTATGCCCTTTTTATATCTGAGCCAAAAGCAATGAGGGCAATCTAAATACAGATTTATAGCTGAAGGAGAGAGTTTAAATGCCATAAGATACTATGGCAAATAATCATTTAAAGCAGATGGTATTAAAGTAACAGATAATATATTATCTCAAAAGTAAAGTAATCTATATTACCAAGAGGTTTAGAGTGCCGTACTTTCTTAATCCTGCCCACATCTACTTTAAATTGCAGGTAGATTACATCTCTATTGATAATGTACTCAGTTCGTATACCCTTAGATGATCTACCACTCTTAGCTGCTTCAATTTTGAGAGGAGCATAGTCATGCCATTTAGAACTAAGGTCTTTTCTTAATTCACTAGCTAATATATTTCCCCCATAAATTCCCTTAAGCTTGAGTATAGGTCCTCGACCTAATGAGTCATATATTTGACTATTGTACTCTTCAGGTACATATATGGAAAAGTAGAGCCTGGCTGTAGAATCACTTGTAGGATTAATAACAAAGAAGAAAGGCCACATACCTCTAGCCCACGTTTCTTTATGAGGAGTTAGGCCAGAATATATTTTAAGAAGCACGTCCACAATGTGCTTTGAGATATCTCCTAAAAGAGCATCGTAATTTTCTTTTTTGGCATATTTATCCATTGTTTCCATCACGTCCAACATAGTCAACATGGAATTCACACGGAGTAATTTTTCTCCTTCATAATCCCCTATATTAATTATTGACCGGTTTTTATAGAGAAAATAAAGGAGATTGAAATAAAGTGGATAGTTTTCATTTGCTAAATCACTTAATCTATTAGTAGAATATTCATTTTTAACCCAATTTACAAACGTTTTGGCATCATGAACTATCTTTCCATTGGGATTTTTTAGGTTGGTATAGTGATTTAAGCTTTTTATGAATATGGGTAGTAACTGAGCATGATTTACCTCCGGAGTTACAATCTTATTAATTCTATCTTTATCTTTTTTAATAATGTTACAATACTGTTTGAAGGTCATTCGAGGAAATATGAATCCTGACCCAAAGCCCTTATTTCTGTGCTGCCAAAAAAATTCGTGCATATAGGCTCTTTTACCAAACTCCAGAGAATATTCCATGACTTCATGGTCAAGCAGCAAGTTAGCCCATGTTAAATTAGGCGATTTTTGCTGTTTGCTTCCTTTACTTAATTTAGTAGTTACAGCCATTTGTGCATTATTTGTGCTAAGTTATGTTTTTAAATGTTTGCCTTTGTCATGTTACTATGCTGTTATCGGCCTACACCCCTTTTAAACATTCTCTATCCTAATAAAGCGATGCGCATAGGCTTGTTTACCGACTTTTATCTCGAGGACAACTTCATAGCGCACAGCGTGCGTCTTGTAAGGCGTATATACGAGAAAGCGGGTCATAAGGTTTACGTGTTCACTGCAGCCAATAGGCAAAAGGCAAGAGCCAACAAGGAGGAAGGTGTTTTTACATTCACTTCTGCCCATTTTAAACAGTATCCACAGTTTAGGCTGTCTCTTTCACCTTTTCTCTCAGCCAAGAAGATTGTTTCTGGTTTGAATATCGACGCTATTCACAACTTTGCTGTGGCGACTATGGGCTTAGCTGCAGCTACATGCGCCCGCGATTTAGAGATTCCCAGCGTTGCTACAGTGACGAGTGTTCTCCATTTGTCGGAAGGCAAGGGCGAGGGCAAGCTTGCACATCTATTTAAGGATATGGCTGTAAAGTATGCACGATGGTTCTATGCATTCTTCGATGAAGTTGCCTTTCCGACGAGTTTTGCAAAGGAGGCTATGAAAGATGTGATAAAGGGAAGTTCCAGCAGTTCCATTGTTCCTTTGCCTATACAAGAGCCTGCTTTGGAGAATGCTAAGCCCAAGTACATCGGTTATGTGGGTTCGTCTAAAAAGGCGAGTGAGCTCGATATTTTGCTCTCTAGAAAGGACAGTATCGCTAATAGGTTTGGTAAGGAGGTTAAAGTGTTCTCTATAAACGGCAATTCATCCTATGCAGATGTCAAAGAGGCTGAAAAACTTCCATTTGCCGAACGCATCTCAGCCTATAGAAAACTCCAGCTCTTCGTGGATGTCCCTAGTTATGAAGCCTTTCCCTTCCCTACGCTCGAATATATGTTTGCTGGCAATCCTGTCGTAGCGGCTGAACATAGCCCCTCTTCTGAATTTGTAGGGGAGCTCGATAAGGCTCTTTTGTACAAAGATGGCTCGACGCTTATGGATGCACTTGCTTATGGTCTTGAACACAGAAAGGAGTTGAAGGAGAAAGCCAAAGAGCTTGCCTCTACTTACAACGAGCGTGTCGAAGGCCTTTATTTGTCTCTTTTGGATAAGCTTGGCTCTAAATCTTAGACCGCGTTGCTTTCTTTTCCGCCAAATTCTCGTCTAAATGCCTTCTAAATCTACTCTTCCTGCTTCGCCTTTCAATTCTCTAGAAGTGGAAGTACTTCATGTATTCGTAGGTGGATGGCCTAAAGTTCGCTTCTTTGTTCTCATGGACGCGCAGCTCTGTGTAGGCGTAGACAATGTCTGTGGAAAAGATGCCGTTGAGGAACTCGTTGTCACTGTCTAAAGCAGAGACCGCATCACTTACTGTTCTTGGCAGCTCTGTCGCATGATGTCTCTTCCTTGTCGATTCGCTTAAGACAAGCGGGCTGTCTGATAAGATATCAGCTTGTGTTTTCTTCTTTATGCCGTAGACGCCAGCTGCAATGACAGCTGCTAACATTAAGTAAGGATTGACAAGGGGATCTGGGCTTTGCAGTGTTATGTGGAAGTCTCTCTTTGAAGGATTGATGTCTACGCTGTTATGGGCGTCGCCGACACCTGCTGAGCTGTACTTGGGTTCGACCCATAGCCTCTTGTGAGAGTTGACCGTGGGGTTTGTGAAGAGCGAGAGCGCTTCGGCATGCTCTAGGATACCACCTATAAAGTAGTAGGCTAGTTGGCTTAAGCCGTGCTTGTCTGTAGCGTCGTAGAAGACGTTGCTGCCTTTTAGGTAGGAAGAGAAGCTTAACCTGTATCCATTAGGCACAGCCCCGTCATCAGCCGAGAAGGGTAGGGCCATAAATGTAGGAATAGCTAAATTTACCATACCTGCGGCTCTTGCCACAAGCTTCAGCGTGGCAAAAGCATCTGCTGCCTCGAGCGGAGAGAGCTGATCCAAGCTTATTTTTTGTTGAGCAGCTACGCTTCCGTGGCTATGCCCACTCACGACGTACGCAAAGGCTGTGTTCAAGCTATCTGCTATCTGTTGCCTCACGAGAGAATACGCGTCTTGCGGGTCTGTGGCAAATGCAAAGCCGGATGCAGACTTAAGTGCAGCTGGATTCCACTTCGCCTCCTTCGAATTGAATGTTATAGCTTCTCTGCCTGGTGTTGTATCTATGGTTATACCGTCGGTGAAGTAAAACTTTACCTCTTGAGTTACAGCTAGCCTTCCCTTGCCTGCCGTCTCGAAGGCCGCTTGAGCTCTCTCGAGCGGATACATGCTGTCTTTCAAATAGCGCTCGTCCTTGCCTTTTTTCACCTTTGCCAGCATTCTAGCCGTTTCTGCACCCCATGGGAGCGTGCCGTAAGTCTCTGTTCTAGGCACTAATATGAGGTCGTTGACTCCAAACTCAGAAAAGAGCCCTGCCACATCACCTTCAATAATGCCTTCCTTGAGCATATTCACTGTGAGTGTTTGCGCGCCTATAGTTTTGGCTTTCAGTGTACCGTTTACGTCTGGAAATTGAAGCTGTACCCACTTTATGCGTTGGGTATGGATATTGTCTAAAAGCTCTTCTGCGTTCATGTTTTCACCACATGCCTTTGAAGGCAGGGGGTTTTTAAATCTTCTCTGAAATTGTGGTTAATTGGAGTTGATTGAGTGCCGATCCGCTTAAGACAAGTGGGTTGTCTCGGGGTTTTCTCTGCTTTGCTTTGTGCCTCTCCTTCGTTCTGCACTTTGCTGACTGTACTCGTGCTTTGCCAACTATGGCTCAGACTGCCCATCACTCATCACTGCCAAAACATCGATGGACGAACCATCGACGCCAGCTTCAGAGATCACCTTCGTCATCACAGCCAACCTTTTCTTAAAACGAACATTTAAAAACCGTCTCTTCCCAATAGTTTCATGCGAAACGTCGCAAAGGCCGTCACTTTAGCCATCTTTGTTCTCTTTTTAGCTGCGCTTCTCCTTATCTTAGCCTTTGCCCGTCCCACACCGTCTGTAAGTGCAGAGAAAGGCTCTGTTAAAGATGCTATCCTCCTAGACGCGGCCTACCGTTTTCCGAATGCCGATAAGATTGACATTGTGCAGCTCGAGAAAAAGGGCAATGATGAAGTTTTCGTTGTAAGAGTTACATACAACTATTCGTCTGTATGTCCCAAACGCTATCATGTTTACTACACCTATCCAGATGGCCGTTTTATGCCAGAATACCCTGTCAAAGTAGTTACAGATTGCAATATGTGCAAGGATGTCAAAGAAGGTTGCTTCATTACCTACGAAGAGGAAGCAATAATCGCGAGTGTCAATTTGAATGGCACTGAAGCTGTGAGGAGCTTTGTTCTATCGGAGAAGCCCACAGCTTATGTCCTAAAGAAAGGCAACGTCTGGCGTGTTCTTTGGCTGAAAGATGGAAGGGGCTATGACGTTACTTTAAGCGATCATGGGCAGTTGCTTAACATATCGCGCGTCGAAGGTGTAGAGGTAGGCACAGAAGCAGGCCCAAGCAATAACTCGAGCGGTCAAGTGGCGCCAACATGAAAGGGTGATCTAAGCTTTAGGTCATTGCATTCACAATAAATTCCGAGCAAATCCCTCTAATCAACCTCTAATCAAACCCCTCTAATATGCTCTGGAATATCCTGAGTATGAGTAAATTCTGAATTCCGACGAGCACAGGCTGCTTATTATGTTAGCAGGCGAGCCAAAGACCTTTAAAAACATTATGCCCTAAAGGCAAGAGCATGATAGAATTGCACGATTTGCCCCTCGTAGACTTTAAAGATCCGCTTTCTAAAGCGCTCTCAAAAATTAAGCATGTGGAGGATATCGTTGGTGTGATTAAGGATAAGAAGCTCTATGGCATTATAGACGAGAGGCATCTCTCGCGTATTCTAGGTGATACTTCCCAGGTCAAGGCTGGTAGAGTGGCTATAAAGGCCCCTCGTCTTAAAGAGGATGTGGGTTTAGAGGATTTGCTTCACAAGTTCTCTACAAATCACTTTAGGGCTTTGCCCGTTGTCGACAGTAAGGGACAAGCTTTAGGCTACATAAAAAGGAGTGACCTTCTCGAGGAGTTGCTCTCTCAGAACCTTGTGCCTCGCGTGACTGCAGAAACTGTTATGAAGACGCCACCGTATACAATAAGCTCAAATGAGACAATTGGTAGGCTGCGGGCTCTAATGAAGGAGCTTGCCGTTTCCCATCTTGTTGTGAGAGAACACTCTAAGGTTATAGGTGTGGTTTCGACGTTTGATTTAATGCCTCTTCGTTTTGCACCTGAGCTAAAGGCGAGCTTGCGAAGTAGGTATAAAGTAGGTGATTTTGTAAACAAGCGATTGCTTGTTTTGGTAGCACCGACAGAGTGCCTCGTGGACGTTGTTAAAAAGCTGGCTGAGACAGGGAGTTCGTTTGCCGTCGTCGAAAACCCAGCCAAAGGCATCAGACCTCTGGGTGTCATACCTGTGAGAGATGTTCTTGCTCTTGTCTTAAAGGCAATGACAGAAGGACCTCAAATTATTATCTCGGGCTTGCCAGAAGACGAGGGCATATTATACGACGACATAAAGGAGGAGCTCTCCAGAATTTTGGCAAAGCTCGCAAAGATGTTTGAGGTGGGCCATGCTTATCTGCGTATAAAAGAGGGTAAGAGTGTGTATAGGCTTGATCTGACTGTTGAGCTTAACGGTCGCCGCTACAGATTCCACGACGAAGATTATGATATTATGCCCGCTGTCAATAGGCTTATGGATACGTTGGAAAGGGCTGCCGGAAAAATAAAAGAGCTCTCTAAAAAGAAAGGCGAGAGCATCGTTGAGGTTATAGAAGAATATGGAGAGGGGTAATGAGAGTGAGGAGAGTGAAGGAATTCAAGGAATCTGATGAGAAAGCATACAATACCTCTATAAATATGCTCGTGGGGGTTGGCAATCCCAAAGGCCTTGAAGGGCAGCGTAAAGGTCAGGTCTCCTTTGAGTTGCTTGTGGTTGTGGGTTTTGTTTTGGCCATTTTCATCCCCATTCTTTTCTACGTTTATACTCAGGCTAAAGGCAGCGTCATCATGTCCCAAAATACATTCATGGACAACTATGCAGATACATTGGCAAGCGCCGCCAACATGGTGGCATTTTCAGGCAATTCAAGCTACATTGCTCTCTATGTAAATGTGCCTAAGGGCGTCAAGACTCTGCGCGTTGATTCAAAGGCAGGGGGTAGCATGCTTGTCGTGCAAAGCAGCAGTAGCGAGTTTGCAAAATATGTTAATGCACCTCTTGTTCTTCACAACACAGACAAGCTTAAACGTCCGGGTATGCAGAGCATCAAAATTTATTACAATGGCAATACAGTGGTTATAGAATAAGTAGCTGAACATAGTAGAATGGGCTGCACAGCTTGAGGAACTGATGAAGAGCTCGAGAAACTGAAGAACTGTATTAAGAACTGTATTATGGAGCTCTGATAAGGCTCTATGCCGCTATCAGTTAAGATAGTGCTTTTCCTTTTTAGACCAGTAATAAAGGCAGGCTGGACTCACCAGAGGAGAGCAAAGGAAAGCAGAGAAGAGGAAAGAAGAGTAGAGATAAGCTTTAAAAGGGGCTTTGCCTATTAATATATAATGCTAGCGGCTAACACATGCTTTTACAATCCTTATAAACGTGCTTCTGCGTGGGTAAGCGTAGAGCACATGGGCCTTTTCACTCTGTTTTTTTCACAGCTCCCTCTTGGCCTCCAGGGCTTTGGCGCTTTCTTCTTTCGCGGCTAGGGCGGCTAGGTTGCGCCTCTTCTTTTCTAGGCGAGACCATGTTAAAGGCGAGGGATCTTTACGTCAAGCTGAAAGAAACACAGAGCTATGTAGTTAAGGGTGTCTCCTTCTCTATAGAGAGAGGCTCCGTCCATGCGCTCATAGGTGCGAACGGCTCAGGCAAGACAAGTCTTGCCTTCGCCTTGGCTGGGCATCCAAAGTACGAGCTTGAAGGCACCGCTATATTCAATGGGAAAGCTCTTTCTCACCTCTCGCCAGAAGAGCGTTTCCTCGAGGGGCTTTTTCTTGTCTTTCAACATCCGCCCGTTATAGAAGGGTTAAACGTGAGGCGTTTCCTTGAAGAGCTCTACAAGAATAGCCGACCCGCTAGCAGAGCTGGTAAAGGGAGCAGAGAAGGCAAAGAGAACGCTGAAGAAACAAAAAGCGAAGCGTTCGACGACATTTTGAAAGAAGGCATGAAGGAGCTCAAAATCAGCGAGGCTCTTCTTAAGCGAAGCCTAAACAAGGGCTTTTCCGGCGGCGAAAAGAAAAAGCTGGAGCTCTTGCAACTCTTGCTTGTAAGGCCAAAACTTGCCATACTTGATGAGGTCGATGCTGGCTTAGACGCGCCGACGCTCGAACGATTCGAAGGCATTGCAAAACGTCTTAAAGAAGAGGAAGGCACAGCCTTTCTTTTGATAACACACAACTTGCACATCCTAGAGCACATGAAACCCGATAGAGTCCATTTTATGGCAAAGGGCCGCATTATAGAGAGTGGACCCTATGAGCTTGTAAAAGAAGCACACCGTGTTTTAGAAGAGACGTCTTAAACGCTTAATGGCCGATTTGCAGCGAGTGCTTAACACTGCCATGTGAAAAATCAAACGCCTAGGCGTTTAAGCACTGAAATGTTGGAGATCAACACGCTGAGAATTAACACTTTTCTCTAACTTGTTCTTTCACTTTATTGCTATTGAGTAAGACTTACTGATTCTTATCCTTCAAACTCTCCCACCACTTCAACCCATCTATCCTTTTTACATCTTTGTGGGTTTTAAGGGCAGCTCATACTTTAATCTGTAGCTATCTATGAGAACAATGGCTTTTTTTATGGCGTCTGCTTTATCCTTATACACGTCGAGCAGGCCCTCATTTGTAAGCTTCTTTAAGTAAATGCCAAAGTCCGCTAAGTTTATAGAGTCATCTTCGAGCATGCGCTCTATAACAAGAGCCACAAGCTCTTTACCCTTTTTGTCCATGCCCCACATAGCCATGGCATATGCCACTTGATTTATGAAGTGCTCTCTGTCTATGGGGGACATCTTCTTCCAGACGAGCACCAATCTACGCTTATCCTCGGGCGGAAAATCCGCAAACGGACCTTTTACCTTTTTCATGAATACCACCTATGCAAACAACTTATAAAGATTCTTCATATTGAGATTTTTATCAAACTGATCTTTAACATATTCCAATGTTTCCAAAAACTTCTTGTTGAACTCTCTGTTGTTAGACAAATCGACATATCGCTTATAGAGTGGTTCCTTTTTTACTTCTAAAACTTTATGCCCTGCACGGCTTAAAAATCCAGCAGTTATTTCATTAAACTCATTAAACTTTCTATTAGGTTGTTTTAAGTTTTTTACTAAATTTGGTTTACGCTTTGCCTTTGGAGAAATGTTGCTTTTTCTTTTTTTCTTTGTTTTGAAAGCAACCCTTGTCCTCTCCCTAGTTGCCATGTCTATATATGGAAAAGCGGGTTTATAAAGGTTTTCTGTCAAGCAGAGTTGTGCTTGTGGAGCTCCTTCTTTCATTCGGTAGAATGTTCGCTGCCTACATTGTTTCTATAGCTGTTGCCTACTCAGTAGGCTATGTGCTCTACAAAAACAAAATGTTGGAGAAGCTCCTCTTTCCATTCATAGACATACTTCAATCTGTGCCTATCTTGACGTTCTTCCCCATAGCCCTTTATATTTTTATCCACTACTTGCCCCATTGGGTCGGGCCTGAGGTTGCCGTCGTTTTTCTCATATTCACGAGCATGGTTTGGAACATTATATTCGGTGTTTACGAGGCATTTCTCTCCTTTCCCAAGCGCTTCAGGGATGTTATGCGCCTCTATCGCTCGGATACAACGGCCAAGCTTTTCAGATACTTCATACCCTACAGTCTAAAAGAGGTTATACCTAATTCCGTCGTTTCATGGGCAAACGGCTGGTACTTTCTTATAGCTACGGAGATTATAACTGTGGGAACGGAGACATACAAGCTGAAAGGCATAGGTTCTCTTCTAATGGAAAACGCCGTGAAAGGCAACTACCCTCTTGTCTTCATTGGCATAGGTGCTGTCACGCTTCTCGTCATATTGATGAATTTCTTTATATGGAAGCCCCTTTTGGCTAGCCTATCTCTCCTCTTTTCTGGCAAGCGCGAATGGAATATATACGATTACATCTTTTCCCATTTGGCTAGGGGCAAGAGTATTCTATTAGGTATGCTTAAGAGGATATGGGCCTCCATATATTACACGGTCCGTCGCTTTCCGCTTGACGCGGCTTTTAGAGTGGCGGTGCCATTGGTTGAGGTAAGCCTCGTCGTGATTTTTGTTCTGTTTGTCGCGGGTTCACTTAAAGCGGTGTGGAATGCTTTTCAAGCACTTCCTCCAAGTGCTTCTCAAGTTGTGCCAGCCTTTCTCTTGTCGTTTGGCAGAATCATCTTAGCTTTCCTCTTTTCGCTTCTATGGACGTTGCCCGTCGCCTATTATCTCTACGAGAATGAAAAGGCTGCTTCTGTCGTCGTGCCTCTTTTTGAAATCTTTGCCTCCATACCTGTTACGGCTCTTTTCCCCTTTCTCATCGTCGTTCTTCTTCAATTTACGCATAGTATGGAGATCTCTGCTATCGTATTGCTCATGACGGGCATGGAGTGGTATCTTTTCTTCAACATATATGGGGGGTTGAGGTCTCTGCCTGCTTTTACACACGACGTGAAGAGGCAGTTCAAGCTGCCCTTCCAAACCTACCTTATAAAAGTCGTTATGCTTGGCATCCTACCAGCTGTCGTCGTGGGTTCTATGAGCGCGATAGGTGGAGGATGGAATGCCATAATCGTTGCTGAATACTTGCCGACGCCCCAAGGTGTAAAAAGCGTTTTGGGTATAGGCTCTCTGATGGACAAGGCATTGTACGAGACGGGTAGCATGCCCCTTCTTGTATTGGCGTCTTTGAGCGTGGGTATAGTGATTCCCCTTATAAACATATTCTTCTGGAGGCCTATAATGAAGAAGGCATCTGCGATATCGGGAGGGGAGCATGGGTAAGGCCATAAAGCACAGGGAGCGTATCCTCGTCGTTAAAAATCTGGGAAAGCGCTATGAAGAAGGCAAGGGCGAGAGAGAGTGGATATTCCAAGAGGTCAGTTTTACCCTTCATAGGAATAGGATTATTGGTGTCGTTGGCCCCTCCGAGAGTGGGAAGACAACGCTCTTACGCACGCTCACAGGCCTAGAAAAGCCGGATAGAGGCAGCATTCACTTTCTATTCAATAAGGCTCCTCATCAAGACATCATAACGATGACGTTCGAGGAGCCAGCTTTACTTCCTTGGCTTACAATAGAGGAGAATATACGCTTAGCTCTCGAGCATCTTCACATGGATGAGAAGATGGAGAAGGCACGGATCTCTTCTGCCTTGGGCTTGGTGGGCTTAGCCGGTTATGAAGAGGTTTTTCCCTTTGAGCTCTCGAGAAGCTTGAAAGTTAAAGCCAGCTTAGCTCGCGCTTTAGCTGTTGATCCTGTCGTGCTGTTAATGGATAGTCCTTTCGACAACCTTGATCCACTCTCAACAATAGCCCTTAAGGAAGAGCTCCTCCGCATATTAGAAGAGCAGCCCACAGAGGGCATAGTCTTCTCTACAAACAGTGTTGAAGACGTTGTGAGCTTAGCTCATGAAGTAGTTATCCTCGGCGGCGAGAACGGAGAGATGAAGGGTAAGCTAGCCATAAATTTGCCCTTCCCACGTGATTTAAAAAGTGAGACCTTCCAAGCATACGTTGACGAGGTTTACGAGTTCCTGCTTAAGTAATCCTGCTCAAGTGAAGGTTGAATAGAATGAATGATGATAGGTCTAGGAAGCGTGGCTTTTGCCTCTACGGTTGCATGGCTGTGGCGCCGCGCTTTAATAACCTGGGCAAATTGGAAGTAAGGTTTGGGAAGTTTGAGCAAGTATAAGGTGGAATGATGGATAGGATACCCTCTGCAGATATCATTGAAGTGCTTGGCTTGTTAGAGCTTATACACGACTACAAGGACGGAATGCCTGTCGACGAGATTCACAACTTTACAGGTGTAGAGTTTGACAAGCTTCAGCCCGTCATAGAAGCGGCTGAGATGCTGGGCTTTTTGAAGTTGAAAGGGCAACTAGCCAGCTTAACTCAGGAGGGCAAAGCCCTTCTTAAGAAGACACCCCACGAGAGAAAGAAGCTTTTGGCTAAGAAGATAAGCGCCCTGCCCGTCTTTGCAGCTATTCTAAGCGAGCTTAAAGAGCGGGAGAGTATGAGCGTAGCTGAGCTTAAGGCAGCTCTACACAAAGCGGGCTTTAAGGGGACGCTTGACAAGGATGACCTCCACTTCATAGTAATGTGGGGAACTTATGCCGCTTTGTTTGACTACGATTATGAGAACAATGTCATACGGAGGGCTGACTAATGGCTCCATCTATTAAGCACTTCTTTACGAGCTTCAAAAGAGCTATCTCGTCGTCATTTTCTAGGCAGAAGAAGCTCAACCCTTTCAACGGCAGAGCTAAGATGGAATTTGAGCGCTTTAAGGTGAATGTTGAGCTTCAAGAGCTCGACGAGAAAGAAAAACTGTCTTCCAGCATAGATACGCTTTACTATGAGAGACGTGTAGACGTTAACGTTGGCGAGGAAACTGTATCGCTGAGCTTCGATGGCCTAGACGAGGATGAGCTTCAAACTGTGCATATAACGAGCTTTGTTGTAGGTGAAGATGCTACTGTGCTCTATGCCAACAATCAAGCGGCTAAGAATGCCAAGATGTGGGAGGAGGAAACGGGCAAGGAAGCGAAGGTCAAAGAAAAAGAGGAATTCGTCGGCCAAAATATGTTCTCCTTCATAACAGACGAGAAGCATAGGAAGCAGTTTGCCCACATTCTTCATGCGGCTCTCTCGGGCAAGCGTCTCTTTTCATATATAGACGCAAAAAAGAAGGACGAGTTGCCCTGTGACAGCGCCAGCTTTGCAAAGAATGCTGTGTTCTACTTACCCACTTCATTCAATGGGAAGAAGGCCCTTTTGCTTCTCTCTGTTAACTTCACATTCGCCATCTCTGCCAAGAAGAGAAAACTCCTTCTCAAGCTGAAACGCTCTAAAAGAAGGCTCATTTATATAAGGCCAAAAAGCAGAGCTTCATTTGCAAACCTCTATGAAAAGCGGCACATGGGAAGTATAAGAGAGAGTAGTATGCTGGCTCTCTCTACAGTGTTTAATGGCTTTCTACAGCCTCTGCTTGAGCCTTTATCTTCTGCTTCAACATATAACCCAGATGCCTCATCTGACGAGCCATGCACCTGTTACGAAAAAGGTTTATCTTTATCTTTACCTTTAACTGCTACGAATGCTGACTATCCACAAGAAGACTGGGATAGAGATGGAGGAGATACTCCCTCTGTCTCTTTCCAGCCTAAGCGAAACATGCAGCAGAACACAAAACAAAGAATGAAGCAGAGAGAAAAGCAAAGGCTCGATATAATAACCTCTAGCACTTTTGCCTATAAACAGAGCGAGACGCCTATGAAGGCAAGGCTTGATATGAGGGAGGGAATGAAAAAGGTTCTTGAGAAGCAAAGCCCGTCAGAAAAGGCAAAAGAAAAAAGCACAACAGTCGTTTCTTCACATGCCTCAAACATGAATTTGGAAAGCGTGAAAAATGCATACAAAGGGAAGAAGAGAAAAAGAACGCTCAGAAGAGAGACAGAAGTGCATAGCGCGTATAAAACAGAGTTAGAAGAGGGGGGCAAGTTGGCCGTTTTAACTCCCCATGCAAACCACATGCCTCGCCACACAGCTACTGTCTACACGGCTCTTGCATCTGAGCCACTTAAGCCGCGTGCAGATGGAGGCAAAGCGTATGCTGAAGATGATGATGGTGCTTCGTACATCGAGCTAAGGCTCATCACGCTAAAGGCCTACTTTTATGGGAGAGATTATGGGAAGCTCTAAAAGGGCGCGCGACGCCGAAGGCAGTAAGCAGGCCAAGGAAGTTGGAGAAAGCCTTGCTCAATTGTCGCAAGAGCTCACGTTCAAGAGAGGCAAGGTTGTCATGGAAGAGGGCCTCGTGCAGCTTAGAATAGGTGACCTTATATACTTGATAAGTCCAAAGCGTCTAAATATAAAAGCGGACGAGTTCAGCGGTGAGCTCTTTAAAGGCAGAGATGCACAGGATGAGCTTAGCTTCTTTATATGGGAGAAGAAGCAGGGCTACCTCATTTTTGTGAAAGTTCTCTTAAATAAAGAGTTTTCTATAGAGACGAGAACACTTAAGCTTGAGAATATGCCTTCGTTGGCTTCTCCTAACGACAGGCAGAAATCCGTGCAAACTGCTTGCAGAGACGATAGCTTTTTCATGTACGACGAGGAAGGGCAAAGTTATGCAAGCATACAAGACGGTGTTGCACATAAAAGCGTGTTTAAAACAAAAGGCGCAGGTAGAGCCAAACTTTTCCTAGATAAAGGCGTGGCATTTGTTTTATTCAGAGATATGCTCTTTGTTGTATATGGCGAGAAGCGCTGGAACATTGTTCCTAAGATAGCGTTTGAAAGCACGCCTTTTGCTCAACCCATTCATGAACAGGGCTTCTCCAAAGCTTTCCTTATATCTGATGGCAAGTACATTGTGAAAGTGGGGATACAGGAGGAAATAGCCAACGGCAAGAAAAACATAGACGTGCTCTATGGCGAAGGTTTTAATACCTTCTCAAACAGGAATTTAGAGGATGCAGGAAGAGGTAATACAAATAACTAATGGAGTTAAGATTAAGATTTTGCAAAGGTGAGTGATGTAAAGGTGAGGTTAATGAGTGAGTTGTATGAAAAGCTCAACCAAGCGTGGAAGCAGACCTGTAAGATCGTGCTAGGGGATGAGGTAGGCGAGTTGAGCGAATATAAGCCTTGGCTGAAAGAAATATTCAAGGAATATTATTCTCCTGAATATGGCGCGTGGAGAAAGGCTGTTGAGTCAAAGTTAACAGATAAGGAAGTTTATATTTTTGCCCCTTTTTATAAGAAGGATGTTAAATTTGCCGAATACGACCTACTAAAAAATAAAAAAATTGAACCCCTTTCAATAGATGAGATAAAAGATATTGATACCATTCTAGATGCATGGAAAGAAAGATGGTACTATCGAGCGAGTGTTGTACTGGGAAGAAGTGCATGGGTCGAAGAAAGTGATTCCGTATTTAATTCCACATTTGTATATAGGTCATATGGCATAACAGGGTCAAGCTACATAGCTTACACATTATGGATGAGAGATGGCAGTAAGTATGTCTTTGGGAGTGGAAATGGCTTAGAATATAAATTTTCTATACGATCATCTTATGGAGCTAATATAACTAGGGGGGTAGGCGCGTACTATTTTGCAAACGTTTCAGACATTTACTTTAGCCATTACATCTTCGATAGTAATGAGGTTATGTTTTCATTCAATCAAATAGGAAAACGCTATGTTATAGGCAATCTTCAACTATCAAAGGAGAAATATCTGCAAGTTAAGAAAGGGCTCCTGGAGCAAATAAGAGACAAATTAATCAAAGATAAGCGTTTTCCCTCCACTATTGAACTTGTTGAAGGAAGCTCCGCCCAACTGCTACCTTTAGAAGGAATCAAAAAAGAAGCTGTGGAAAGTGAGAAGTGTACACTTGAACCCATTAAAGAGGGATTCAAAAAAACGACGACGATTCTCTTGGGCGAACCCTTTGAATTGAGCGAGCTAGAGGATTATTTGCGTCAAAAAAGAGTTGGAGAACCTTTACGTACCACAACTCCTTCAGGGAGAACTGCTGTATTTTATAAAGTCCTCTATCACAACTTATGGAAATCGAATATAAAAAAGAGGATTATTGTCCAAGCAGAGGTAGAGTATGCAGCAAAGGTTCATCTTGAACTTAATGACATTCTTTCTTTAGGAACTATTATGGAACGGATAGGAAGCATTGCATACATATGCCAAAGCCTTAGATATAAAAGCTATAACGTGTGCGATGTTCCAGCTGCACATATATCAAGGGATGTTGCTTATTATATGCATGCAATGGACAATAAAGTAGCGGCTTATAACTACATAGGCAGTCCTTCCTCCAGCTACATCTTCGGCAGCTTTTTCACCACCAACTCTTCCTTCATCATAAACAGCGATGTAAACGAGAACTTACAGCGTACTGTTGGAGCAGACCGCTGCTCCAACAGCAGTGATATCTACTTCAGCCACGACATAGATGGAAGCACAGAAGTCATGTTCTCTCAGCATTTAAAAGGCGCGCGCTATACTATAGGCAACTTAGCCCTTGAGAAGGAAAAGTATCTCTCAATAAAAGCCAAGCTGCTCAGCCAAATCGTGGATGAGCTAAAAAGCAAAGGCAAGTTGCACTTCAGTGTGAAGAGTATGGGGGTGTGAAGGATAACCAAGACTAACATAGATTTCATGGATATGCCAAAAGCCATTCAAGAGAAAGCAAGATATGCTGTTGTCAGTTGCCCTTATGAAGCCACGACTGCTTATCTTAAAGGGACGAAGGAGGGGCCAGATGCTATACTATGTGCTAGCCTTAACATTGAGCCCTACGACTACAAGCTGCGCGTAAATCCCGCTAAGCAAGGCGTGGCAACCTATAGATGCCCATATGAAGCGGCAGATCAAGAAAGCAGCATAGAAGACAACGACTCGTATATAAAGAGTGCTGTTGCTGCTGTTTTGCCCAATCTAAAGGGGAAAAAGGCTGTTTTTTTAGGGGGAGAGCACACCATTTCTTATTACAGTGCTCTGCCTTTTCTTAAGGATGCCGATGCCTTGGTTGTATTCGATGCTCATGCAGATGCCTACGATGTTTACAACGGCGAGCGCCTTGCTCACGCGACGTGGCTGAGACGCCTGAGAGAAAAGAGGAAAATAGATACTTATCTAATTGGAATAAGAAGTGTGAGCGAAGATGAGGCTGCCTATATAAGCGCAGAAGGCATACGCGTAGATGAGCTGCCTAAGGGTAAGCGCATCTATTTATCTATAGATGTGGATGTGCTAGAACTGGCGGCTATGCCCTGCACCTCCAATCCAGAACCCTTTGGCCTGACGTGGCGCGAGCTTTATGGCCGCTTAGAAGAGCTTTTTTCGTCCAACACTGTTATAGCAGGAGATGTTGTGGAGCATAAGCCGTGCAAAGACTTGCCTCAATTTTCTTATGCTACGGCCTTGCTCGTATACAAGCTCTTCGCCTTTTGGGAGTTTTTCAAAGAGTCGAGAAAGAAGTAGAAAGAAGAGAAAAGCAAGAAAAAGGAAACGGGAAGGAAAAGGCCCTAGGTAAAGAGGTAAAGAAATGAAGAAGGATTGAAGGGCTGAAAGTAATAAAAAAAGAAAAAGGCACTCGTTTATCTATACTTTATTTTCTCTATCCTATTTTCTTCCTGTTTTCTATTCATCCACATTTACTACATCTAAGTGCCTATGCCTTTAATCTCCTCTTGGATCCAGCGTTTTATCAAACATTCTCGCCACGTCGTAGCCACCCTTCCTTATCATGGCTTCGAGCGTTTTCTTATTTCTTGAGCCAAAATTCAACATAGCCCTTACGTGTTCTCTAGGCACAAAACCAAAGTGGTCGATGGCTTCCTTTAAGGCTTTGTTTCGCTTGGCAGCCGTTTTTATGCTTATGCCCTTTGCTGCTGCTTCTGCCGCTGCTCTTAGAGATTCAGCTCCTGCTCTTGTACCTCGAGGATGTCCATGGACGCCGCCACCCGCTTGTATTATGACGTCTGTGCCAAATATCTCAACGACGCCTTCTACTAAACCTGCATGAAGACCACCACTAGCTACAGGGAATGTCTTCGCCACGTGTTTTTCATACTCCATAGATAAGCTGAATGGGAACCAGCTCTCTTTCAGCTTTCTGTCGCGGACAATGCTGCCGAAATGACGTATGAGTGTAGGGCTGCCGTCCATCTTGCCAACGCCAGTGCCGACGTGTAGCTGATCCACACCGAGTAGCCTATATAGCTTTGCCAATATGCCGAATGAATAGCCGTAGCGTCCTCTGTGCATAGCTGCGTATCCAGCTCTGTGTGCATGCACGAAAAGGCCTTTCCTATGGGCTTCCTCTGCTATCATTTTAACAACTGCAGGCCCAGCTACGAATACATCTAACATTATCATTTTGGCGCCGCTCTCAGCTACGTAGTCAAGCCTATCCAACATTCTCTCGAGGCTTATGTCAGATATATTTGTGGCATAGAGTTTCTTCTCGCCCGTCTTTGTTTCTACTTTGTCTAGAGCTGCATAAACCTCGTCGAAGCGCTTCTTCCAAGGGCAGAAGGGCTGATCCACTAAGTTCTCATCATCTTTGACGAGGTCAAGGCCACCTATATATGCCTCATAGGCGACGTGGGCAAACTCCTTGGGTGTTAGGCCAACTTTGGGCTTTACGATTGTGCCGACGTGGGGTCTCTTGTTTTTGTCTGTGCCCAAGTATTTTCTTATGGCATTCAAGCCTATTGGGCCAGAGAAGTAGCGCTGGAATTTTTTGGGAAAGGCGATGTCTATAACGTAAAGCTCGTCAAGCTCGAGCATACCAAAAATGTTTCCTAAGACACTTGCTTCGAATTGGAGAAGATTTTTGGCGTCGAAGTGTTCAAAGGGGTAAGCTATTTTTACAAAGCCAGCGTTGTCTTGAACTGGCAAAACTTCGAATACATGCGCTCTGTAATGCGTGAATACTCGCTTATTCATTGTCTTTATTTTTGTGAATGTGCCGACGGAGCTTTCGGCTGCTACAGCTTCAGCCAATATAGGAAGTGGCTTCTCTCCTTTCATCCACATCCAGACGACAAAGTCCTCTTTACTAGGTTTATAGTTCTTGTCTATGTAGTTATAACCGCCATAAGTAACGACGCTGCTTTTTTTACTCTTCTTGGCCTTAGCCCCTTTCACTACTGTTTTGGCCTTCTTATTTGACCCTTTCTTTTTTACTCTTGGCATGCTTACACCAACGCCTTTTGAGAGAGCCCTTTTTTAAGCTTTCGCATGCCTTTCTCTTCGTGGTTGATGTTTGTATAAAGTGTGGAAAGAGGCCAGCAGAGATAGGCCTTCTGTGCAGCTCTTGCTATAATCCAGTTGTTAAGTTGCCTAAACCCATAACTATAAAGCAGTGTAGGGCTTGCCATAAATTCTTCGTCGGTGGCAAGTGGCAGCATATGAGCAGAGAGGAGCTCGAGGCATACGTGGCCTCGAAGGTCAAGGGGGAGTTTAAGCGGGCCTTCTATGACTTAGATGAAGGCAAAGTTCATGTGTTTGTCGAAGGAAACGGCGGCAAAGAGTTCGAATACACTTTTCCTCTCCAGGTTAAAATAGAGAAGGTGCTCTGCCCTTCCTGCTCTAGAGAGCACGGCGGTTATTATGAAGCTGTGTTTCAGTTGAGGGGCGATAGGTATAAGCAAAGAAAACTCGCGAACGAATTCATCAGATACGCAAGGGGCAAGACGTTTATAACTAAGACAGACGAGAAAAAAGAAGGCATGGACATATACGTGGGCTCGTCCAAAGTTTTAATTCAATTTTTGGCCGATAAACGCATAAAGGATTATAAGCTCAGCAGGAAGCTGCACACACAGAAGGAAGGCAAGCGCCTCTATAGGATAACCATTGCTCTTCGCCTAGGTAAAGGTTTAGGTAAAGTAAGCAAAGGGTAGAGTGTGTATGAAGATATGTCGTGAAGTAAATCGCGGTAAATCGTAGTAGCTCTTGAGGGGCTTGTGGCCTTTCCAAACGGGTTGCAAACACTTAAAAAGGCTCTTCTGAATACAAAGTATGTGGAATTGGTAAACGAACTTTCTCTAGGCAGGTACTTTACGTTTAAGGAAGCAGATAGACTTCCTATTTATAGGTGGTTTCACTACAAGGAGGGCTTTTCGCCTCAATTGGTTCATTGGTTTTTAGAGCGCTACGCCAAAAAAGCAGAACTAGTTCTCGATCCTTTTATGGGCAGTGGAACGACGCTGCTAGCTGCTGATGAGGAATGCAAAAAGGCTATAGGCTTGGATGTTTCGCCACTTTCTGTTTTTGTGAGCGAAGTGAAGACAAGAAGCTATGAAGATGAAGATGGGGCAAAACTGCTTGAATATGTGAAGGCAGCGAAGCTGGCCTATAAAGAGCCAAGCAAGGCTGAGATGGGCGCGTGGAAGTTTGAGCTCTTCCCACCTAAGAAGGCGTTTCCGAGGAAGAATGCAGAGAAGCTCTTATTTCTTCGACGCTGGCTGGAGAGTATAGAAGAGCAGCGCATACGTGACCTTTTTTTGTTAGCTGTGCTTTCCATTGTTCCGTTGACATCTCTTGTGATTAAAGACGGCGGTGTCCTTAAGATAAGCAAGAGAAAGCATGCCATGGATGTCTTTTCAGCCCTAAAACGTGCGGCTAAGCGCATGTCGGTAGACATAAAAAAAGCGGGGAAACGCTGTGCTGAGCAGAGAGCTGAATTAGGTGATGCGCGAGCCATGCCTTTAGCAGACAAGACTGTCGATGCAATAATAACCTCTCCACCTTATCTCAACAATGTAGACTATTCAAAGATTTATGGATTAGAGCTTTCTCTCCTTTATTTAGATGAGCGCGTGACCTCTCTCGTCAGAAAGCGCTTGTTTCCTTCATTCATTTGCATAAAGGGCAGTTTTGGTCAGTACAAAGAGATGGCTGCCAACGCTTATTTCACCGCTACACAACAGGTTTGGAAAGAATTTTACAGAGTGCTCACTCCTAAGGCTGTCGTGGCTTACAATGTGAGCAACGCCGTCATAAACGCCGAGCATATTGCAGTGGATGAGCATGTAGCTGAGATGGCAGAGTCGCTGAGCTTCGAAGATGTAAAAATTGTGGTGGGCCTTGTGAGAAAGACAAGGATAAAAGGCAAGACTTATCGCGTTAGGGAAAGCGTCGTGTTGGCTAAAAAACCTTAATCTTCTCTTAATGGCCTTGCGATAGCCTTGTGATAGCTGGAAGAGAAAATGGGATAGGAAAGAAGGCCGAAAGGAGAATGAAGAAAAAGCGGAGGAAAACGAAAAAAGGTAATAAAGCAAAAAAGGTAATAAAGGGGATATGGAAAAGGCCGAGCCGCGCTTAACTGAAGTGAGTAAAACAAAAAGAATAAAACAAAGAGGGCAAAGAAAGATTAAGGTGCCCGTAGCGTAGAATAGATTTGATAAGCTTGGCTAAGCCTTTTGATGCTCACGTGCTACTTCGCTGCTACTTTCTCTTTTGTAATCTTTTCTATTTCTTCCTTTGACAAAAACCTGTAGCCTTTCTCATCTATTACGAGTATATTCACACCATCTCCGCTTGCAGAGTCTCTATTCATGGCCGAGTTTATGGCCCTCACAGCTAATTTAACAGCATCTTTCCAGTTCATGTTTTCTTTGTAGCCTTCGTCCAAGATACCAAAGGCTATGAGGCTGCCCGAGCCGCTGCTAGTCACTTTTTCCAGTGTCACACCGCCGATCATATCTATACTGTATAAATAGGCCTTCCCTTTATAGTATCCTGCTAGGAGGTTCATAACCCAGAAGGGATAATACCTATGGCTCGAGAGTATATTGGCGAGCATTGTGGCTGCCGCGTTTGGAGAGATAATCTCGCCGTTCTCCAGCTCATATCTTCGGGCTTCCATGGCCATCCATCTACCTAGCATTTGGTTGTCACCAACCGAGCCGGATAACGTCATAGCGAGATGTTCTGCAAAGGGAATAATCTTCGTGATTTCCCTGCTATGTATATAGTTACCCATCGTCACACGCTTATCTGCCCCAAGAATCACAGCGTCTTTAGCTGTTATACCTACTGTCGTAGTGCCCGTCTTGAACGTGCTGACACCTACACCTTCCATCGAAGATGGCGCTTCTGCTTTCATATTCTCACCGCAAGTATGTGATGCCATAACTTTTAAAAACCCTCTTATAGAAAGGAAGGCTATGTCGTCAAAAAAGAAGGTTAGCCATGTCGCTAGCTCATCACATTCATCCAAGAAGGGAAAAGCTACTGTCAAGGCTGCTAAGGTTAGCTCCAACTCTGCTATTCCATCTTCTGCAGCATCCAACTCTTCTTTGCCGTCTTATGACTTTATGCTGGATGAGCTCTACAAGGAGCTCTCAAGCAAGCGTAAGGGAAGTGCTGAGCGTTTCCAGATGCCCGTAGTTGATGTAACCGTCGAAGGCAACAGAACCGTATTCAGGAATTTTTCGACGTTTTGCGAGAAGGTGAGGAGAGAGCCTGAGCTTGTGGCTAAGTTTATAAGTAGGGAGTTTGGTGCTCCTGCGCGTATAGAGGGGAAGCGCTTAATACTGCAGAAGCGCGTGAAACGAGGCCTCTTTCAGAAGAAAATGGAACTCTTCGTTGATTACTATGTGTTGTGCCATGAGTGTGGCAAGCCAGATACAAAAATCGTTAATATTGAGGGTGTGCATTACCTCGTATGTGAAGCATGCGGTGCAAGGAGGCCTCTAAAAAAATGAGAAGGCAAAATAACTCTGCGGGACAAGTGGAAGAGATTAAGCGAGTTAAGCTGCCTCGGCAGAGAGACGGGGAGATGTTTGCCATTGTTACAGCAGAGCTTGGAGGCGCGCGTTTCGCCTGTCTTTGCGAAGATGGTAAAGAGCGTGTCTGTAGAGTGCCCGGCAGGCTTAAACGACGTGTGTGGGTAAGGGAAAACGATTATGTTATAGTAAAGCCTTGGACTGTGGAGGGCGAGAGTAAAGGTGACATACTCTGGAGATACAGGCCTCTTGAGGTTGAATGGTTAAAGAAGAGAGGTTATTTAGAGGATTTCTGACCTCTTTAAAGGGTTGTTTGATAAGGGCTTGCTTTGCATGTCGCTAGTTTGGCTTTTGGTCAGCTTTTGGTCAATGGTGTGTCATTTTATTGGTTTGGTTTGTAAAGTAGGACAAATAAGAGGTTTTAGGGTTGAACGGAAGATCGTCGCAGAGTATAGTATAATAGCGTAATAACATAAACGATAAAGAAGTAAAAGCGTGAGGGCAAACTATGAGTGAAGAAAAGAGAGAACGCTGGAAGATAGAGAATAATGTATTCGACAGGCGGTCTCTTCTTGCACTTGTTAAAGTGTTGAAGAAAGGTATCATAGACCACGTGGATTTTCCTGTATCTACTGGCAAAGAGGCCAATGTCTACAGGGCAACAACACCCGACGGTGCATTTGTAGTAGTCAAGATATACAAGATTGAAACCTCTTCATTTATTCATAGGATGGAATATATAGAAGGCGACCCACGTTTCCCCCTTGTTAAGAAGAAGCTCTCTGACGTCGTGTACGCGTTTACGAAGAAGGAATTCAAGAATCTGGCCATAGCAGAGAAAGCCCATGTAAGAGCCCCTTTGCCCATCTATCAAGTAAAAAATGTGCTTGTCATGTCTTTTTTAGGCAGAGATGGCTTGTCCTATCCCCCCTTATATAAAGTGGGTAAAGAGCTCGAAGAGGCAGATTTTTTCTCTATTGTCGACGATGTAAAGAAGCTTTATAGGGCTGGTTTGGTGCATGGCGATCTCAGCGAGTTCAATATTCTATTGGGAGAAAAGCCCTATCTCATAGATTTTGCCCAAGGCGTCGTTCTCGAGCACCCGAAGGCCCATGTATTCCTGAGGCGCGACCTCGAGCATATCACACAGTTTTTTAAGAAGTATGTGGCTTTGGATGTTGATACAGATGAGCTCTACAAAGAAATCACAGAAGGGTAAAGGCTATAAAGCTGAGGGGAATACTGTCATAACTGCAATAGGAAAGGCAGATGAAAGGAAAGGCCCACTCTCCGCTTATTGGCGTCTGTTTAGGTTAGGCCACGGGCTTATGCTGAGCTTGGCTGTATTTTTGGCTTTTGCTATTCTTGGCTCTTTTCCACTTCTCCATTTGCTGCTTTTATCGCTTCTCTCGCCTTTATTTATAGAGATGGGGGCTTTTGCATTGAACGACGTTTACGACGTAGAAGCAGACAAGTTAAACGGCAGAGAAGAGCGCCCTCTTGTCAATGGCGAGATCTCTGTTAAAGCTGCCTGGCTCTTAGGATGGTTTTTTCTCGTCTTAGGTGTTTTACTCGCGTATCCTCTTGGGAGCACTGCTTTTGCAATAGCCGCTTTCTTTGCATTCTTAGCTTATCTCTACGATGCCCGTCTCAAAAACATGCCTTTCCTAGGCAACGCATTCATAGCACTTTCTATGGCTGTGCCTTTTTTCTTTGCCTCTGCCATAGTCGGGGCGCAGAATGTCGAGTTATTTCTTCTTGGGGGAATAGCTTTTCTATTGGGTCTCAGTCGAGAGATTGTGAAGGATGTTGAGGACGTAGAAGGAGACGTTAAGGCTCGAAAGGCGAAGACCTTGCCAGCTCTTGTCGGTAAGAAAAATGCCATTTATTTGGCTTTAACGTCCTTTATAGCAGGGCTTGCTTTAGCCCTTTGGCTCTTTATGCTTGAGCTCTCTTCTATAGTCGCGCTTATTACGCTTGTCATTGTTCTAGGCATGCTTTCCTATGCAGCGGGCATTTTGTTCTTTGGGAAGGGTCTGCCTCAAACATTGGCATTGTATAGGAAGGTAACACTTTGGGCCTTTGGCTTAGCCCTTCTTGGCTTACTCATGTCGCGCTATTTAAACGTTTTTGTGCATATATAAAGGGTGTGAAACGACCATGGCAGGCACCGGTAGTAAACTAGGGGCTTGGAGCTGATAATGGGATTAGGCGCGGGTTGGGCGATGCTTTACCTGCTGGCTTAAGATGGGTGTTTAAGGTTTGAGTGTTTACTGGCCTCGGCCTGCCTTTTATCTTCGGGGCTGTGGTGTAACCTGGTAGCATGCCACCTTCGGGCGGTGGTGATCCCGGTTCAAATCCGGGCAGCCCCATGAGCCTTTTTAGAAAAAAGGCTCAATCGAAAAATTTGGGCGTTTATAAGTTCTCTTGATGTAATTTTAAAAGTTATGTCCTAAAGTACATCCTATATGTTGTTTTGACGACTTCTTCTTAAGGTTCTCCACTAGCAAACATTTAAAAACACTTATATGCATACATTACTAACATGGAATTTAATATGCGCGATGCTAAATTCAGCGCAATAAGGGAAAAATTAAGGCAAGCAGCTAACCGCTTAGGAGCTCCAGGACAACCAACTCCAGAGGCACTTGCTAGAGAGCTCGTCAGGTTTAAGCAGGGCATGTCTAATAAGGAATTCATCAATCTTGTGCAAGCCGCTATTGTAGAGGAATTCAAAGGTAGTATGGCTATTCATAATAGGGGGTTCTTTGAAAGGGTAATCACAAACCTTCAAAAAGATCTTTCTGCTAAGCACACGTCAGAATTGCCTTCTTTTCAGTCTGAACGGAAGTTGGACAAATCTACTCGGGAGAGCCCATTGGCAAAGAGAGCTAAGCGCTGGTATGATAAGGTTGTTAAGAGTCTACATGGTAATCCACCTAAGAGCGGGGTTTATGCTCATGAGCTATTCTTAGGACCAGAAGAACTTGCAGAATTTTTAGCCGAGAAAGGTGTTTCTTTGGAGAAAGCAATAGCAGATATAAATCCCCAAGAGGACCAAACTGAACTGAAAAAGGCAAAGGCCGTTGCTTTTTTACCCAATAGAGAATATGAGAGAGCCAAAACTACTCTTCTTAAGCTCTTATTTTTAGGTAGAGATTCTAATTTTACTGGGTTATTCTTCTCAGGGAATGATAAGAGGTTCGAGTTGGGCTTCTCTGCATGGTGGAAGAAAAAAACGAAGAAGCTTCCTCTACCTATTAGAATAAACTTCCTTTTGGAAACTCTTACAGAACTCATACGTGATGTGTATGAAGGATACGCCACTCCTTCTGCACCAGGAGAGGAAAACTTATATGAAGTAAAATGGGAAACAATATATAAGGAGGCAGTTGACGAAGCTATAAATTTTATAAGCCAAAATGTATTTTCCGGGAGTGAGACAGATTCTTCCCTCAGCTCTTCGTCTTCGCAATTTTACAAGGCTAAAGGTGAAATCCAAGAAGTACACACATCTTGGTTCATGAAAACTATCCCGGCAAATTCTGTATTCAACATTTTTGATAGGCTTTATGAGCTTCCTCTCAAGGCAAAGAAAAATGGATTGCGAATTGATAAGATGTACCTATATAAGTACCTATTAAATGCTTTCAACCAGAACTCTATTAGTATTTCGAAGATTCCCTCTCAAGAGATAAAAGCAGTGCTTGCTTACTATTATTTAGAAGTCTTAACTGAGATACCCAAAGAGGAAAAGAACCTTCAAGCATTGGGGAGAGAAAGCTTAAAAGATATTAACAAATCTATTGAAACCTTGCTTGTTTTGCTCTCTAATATTGATAGCACAACCCAAACGTCCAAACCTTATTCTACACTTACTTCCCAACATCAAATCACTATGAAAATGATGGATGCCGCTGCAAGTATAGAGATGTGGGTAACTGCCTTAAAAAAGATGAAGATTCCAGCCCATAATTCTCAAGAGAACCTTAAGAAAGAGTTAACCTCATTTAAAAGACTAAGGAGACTTTTTTATCATAAATTTGCAGAATTGCTATTTTCAGTGGTTCTTTATAATTCAAGACACTCTTTTTTAATAGAAAAAGAGAAGGCTTCATCAACAATATCTAAATCTATAACACAATTCTCAGAGAATGTCATCTCGAGGGAAGATTTAAAGCATTTAAAAGAAACGAAGGAGTTTTACATCGACGGATTGCATTGGCTATATGTTGCACTTTTGGACAACGTAGATTCCATTTTTACATCCATAAAGGAAGCCACCAGCGAAATTAAAGAGGATTTAGAGAAGAGCAATTTGTCCACATACTACTTTGAGGATGCAAAGGATCAGATTAAGTCATTCTTCATATTCCTTAAGAACTTCAGGATAGAGAATGACCTTCTAGAAACTATATTATACCCTTTAGAACTTAAAGGTGTCTCCAAAAGTACATCTATGCACAAGGAGATTAAAAAGT
The DNA here is from genome assembly GCA_015522475.1 of Microcaldota archaeon. Taxonomy (GTDB): domain Archaea; phylum Micrarchaeota; class Micrarchaeia; order Anstonellales; family J096; genus J096. The sequence continues at coordinate 7,646 of WAMF01000003.1, read as the reverse complement.
CTGTTTGGAGTAAGATAAGCTCCTTTGATAGGCAGAACCTTGAGACTATTGTAGCTGAGCTGACCTCTCAACTTATGAATTTATATGTTCAAGTAAAGGACATAGAGGAGGAGATTAAGAGGGAGGAAGAAGAAGCTAAGAAGCTAAATGAACAGCTAAAGAAGGAGGAAGAAGAGCAAGCCATGCCTCCAATTACAGATGAAGATATCGCTAGATGGGAGGAAGAAATGTCCTTGGAAGAACTTGGAGAAGAACTCTCAGAAGAATTTAAAGAGGTAGAGAAAAAGATCAAGGAGGGGAAAGCTGAAAAAGAAAGGCAAGCTAGGGAAGCAGAGAGGCCCGATGTCACAAAGGCATCGCTTTTCATAGAAGAAATTGATAAAATACTTTCACTTGAGATTCCACGTGCTTTTACTAAAAGTCATATAGATGAGAATGTTTTGGATTACTTCAAGGGACAGCTCAAGGATGCGGCAAAGAATGCTATTGCTGTTTCAGGGGGACACGCAGATGTGAAAAACTGGTTGAAGAACAGGCTAAAGCAATTCCAATATGAGTGGCCATTTGAAGATGAAAGGAAAAGGGTTTTTGAAGCTGTTAAAGAGATATTCTCCCAGTATGCGGAAGGTGCAAGTCAGGAAAATGTGGATCAAAAAGCGCTGGGTCGAATTACACCCCCTCCAATTTCTAAAAGGCCTTTATTCAATAAAAAGGAACCTCCTGAGCCTCTTGTTGATACATCTCACAGACCTCCAATTACTTTAAGGGAGTATACTAAGAGGCTCAAAGAGATTGGGAAGATAGGCAAGCAACTTATATTGGGTGAAGTGGATCCAGAAGTAGCTAAAAGAAAAATAAGTGCCAAAGTTTTTGCACTCAAGGAGAGGATTAAAGGCATAAATCCAGACTCAAAACTTGCCGCGGACCTGGATACGATAACACAAAAGATGTACAACAACTTTGATAACAAGACGCGAGCAATTATGAAAGATCAAGGAGACTATATACGAACGATAATACTACCTGAACTAGCAAAGCTTTTCATTATACCAGAGAATAGACATTATTACGCAATGCCAGAAATGCTAGAGCAGGCTGATGAAGGCGATAATGATAGGGGACAAAATGAGCCCGAAGAATTCGACGAATCTGTCATCAAGGCAACAACCTCTATGATCATCAAAGAAGAGAGAAGAATAATCTCAGATCCTGAAGAGTATCAAAAGCTCACAGATGAGCTTATATATGCGATTCCTGAGAAAGGCCTCAATTACGTCAAGGAGCAACTTGCTTCAATTGAGCTATCAAACAGCGAAGAACTAACAGAAGAAGAAAGGGTTTTGTTTGACAGCATAACAGAAACATTTCTTTCTAGATTTACGGACATAAGCGCAGCCATGAGTTCAGAAGAGCTCTACTTTGCTGTGTTGAAAGCAGCTGCTAGGCACTTTTACAACGAAGAAGAGAAAAGCGTATGGATAAGTGAATAGTGGACCAGTAATAGATATATAAGGTTAATAAACTATAGAAGCTAGAAGGATACGCTCCTTTAATGCGATACTATTTTAAACATATTCTATCACTTATTTGTATATGCAGAAGCCATTCACTAAGTTCAAGAATGTCAAAAGTGTTGAAGATAAGTCCCCTAAGAAAAGAGGGAGAAGAACCCATGTTTTAGGGAAAATTGCTGCAGGTGTTATGCTTCTATTGTCTTTAGAGGTGTCACCTTTAGCCAGAGTTGATACCAAAAAAGAGATGCATGTTTCACCAAAACCCTGGCAGTCTCAGATTGTATATACAGATGCGAATGACGATGTGTTTAATGTAATTCCCTTTAAGAAGACGCCTTTGGTTGAGAAATATTTAGATAGATATAACCATCTGAAAACTCTGCAAGATATTTATGCCCTTGTTAATGATCTTACTACCTTCCGAAAGCCAAAGCCGGGCAGATTTCCCACTTCTTATACCTTAAAGAGGCAGGTCTTTAACATAGATGCAGCTCTTAAACTTCGAGAGGGTTTTTGTTATACAAGGTCTGCAATATTAGCTACTCTCTTATCCGTAGCGGGTTATAGATCTATAATTGTGGGTTGGAGTGTGGGTACAAAAGACTATGTATACATGAATGGAAAGCGAGTAGTTGTTCCTGATAATGGAGTAGATATTCTTCAGCATGCTATGACTTTATTTGATTATAAAAGTACACTCTATATAAGCGATCCTCTTCCTCAACACTTGATGAAACCACCTCATACAATGCCCTGGAAAGAATTTCTAAAGATTATGGTTCCAAACACTTTTCATCTATTCAAAGACTCCTATGTCCTTTTCATTTTAGGATCCTTCTATTCTTCAGAACATGCTAAGCCAAATAGTGTGCATTTATTATTTGATAGGGACATGCTGTTGAATGTTCGTCCTTTAACTTCTGATATAAACCCTTTTTCTCATCCACTGACGAAACCTACAGATATGCTCTACGTTTATATGCGGCCAAGGTCGGAGATAAAAAGGTATGTGCATAAATTGTATAAATGCAGGCCACCTAATTGCAGAGTGATTATCATGAAGTTCAAGCGAAAGGGCAAAATATTCATTCCTGTAGAGGAGAAGGAAAAGTAGCATAGCCAGTGTTGTCTTTTGGATAACCATCTTCTGTAATGCTTTTATAGTGGAAGTGTATGATTGTGCTATTTTTGCTTATTTTTACAGAGGTTATCTTAAAATTGCCTTTTTTGTTTTCGATTGCCAAACGCAAGCCCCTACTGTGATCTGGGCTTAAATACATGCTTAAGAACATATAGAGGGGTAACCAATATCTTTTAACTCTGCTTTTTGGTAATACTTTTTCATATTCTTTTCTTGAATAGGATATTTCTGCATTTCTCGCGGCTGCAATTAGTCTTTTCAATGCCCTCAAATGGAATCCGTTGGATTTAAAATGCAACTCATGTTGTCTCTTAATAGGGTTCCATCCTATATCCTCAACTACAAATCCAAACCTGCTTAATGTTTCTGCCATATTCTCTGCATTTGCTTTGTCTTTAAAAGTTAATGTATAAATCCGTCGAGGATGCAGAATTGCTAACCTAATTATGCGTGCAAGCTGGCGTTGGGTAATTTTGTTTATTTTTATACCACTTTCTTCTCCCCATGCAACTACTTGCTTTCCTATGGCGAGGCTTAAAGTGTAGAGCTGTCGCTGATTCACTACACTCGCTTTTTTGATTGTTGTAGTACTTCCTCCCATAATACCCCACTCAACTCTCTCTGAGTAGATTTTTAAGTTTATCTATTGCCCTTCTTACCAACGACGATCGTGTCACTATCTGTGTATGGGGAGTGCCAGGCTTTTTCTAAGATAGTTTTCTCGGCTTTTCTATTTGGTCCTATAGATGAGTCATGATAATAAACATAAAGGTCGTCGAAGCCAGTTACTGTTACGTAATGGCCATGATATGGCGCTCTGCCATTAATGATGTTTGCGTCTATAAGGAGAATGACTCCCTTTCTTGCCTTTATAAACACCTCAATCTCACTTAAAGTCAGTTGTTTTTTTACATAAAGCCCCCTTTCAATGACGTACCTTGTGCTCTCTACCATCTCCTTCTCATCGAGCTTTTCCATGAGGAAATCGGCCATTTTAGGAAAGCGCTCGCGAATGTAAGCAGAGCCCCTTAAGAAGGGCTCCAAATCTACCTTTGTGTAATATTTCACGTCTAAGCCCATCTCCACCAGCGCTTTGACACCCTGCGTCGTCATCATCCACTTACCTTTTTTTCTGTGCGTGAGCTTATCTAAAAGAGCCAAATCCTGTTTTTTGCCTGTTAAGTATTCTAATAAGGAAGCCATTGAGGCTTGGAGGCAATTGCCATCTCCGCTGTCTCTATAGAAAGGAATGTTCAGCTTCACGGATTGCACCATAAACTAGAGGCGATACAACTTATAAAAATATGGGCTCCGTCATTTCTTCGTGTTTTCGTCTAGTTATCTTATCTATATGCTCACATCTCTGCTTTCTCAATTATTTGTCTTCTTTAGGTGTGTGTTTTTTGAAGGGATTTTCTTCAGCCTCGCTTTCTTCTAGTTGGGCTTCATCTTCACCATTCCCTTTCTTGTTTCTGCTGGTCTTTCTTTTTTTCGCCGTTCCTTTTGCTACGCTTGTTTTGCTAGCCTCTTCCAAAGTCTCGACACTAGCACTGATCTGATTCATGTACTTAAACCAATTGTTGGCATCTACTGTTTTCACAACCATGGGGTCAAAGTATTTTTCGCCGTCGAAGAGTCTAACAACAGCCTCTCGCGTGTGTAGTCTTACGAAGAGCTCCACGCGCTCCATCTCTAGCTCTGTTGTGCTTCTATTTTTGAGGAAGTACTCTTCTATCTTCATGTTCATGGCCCCGCTTAAGAGTTCAGCGTCCTTTTTGTGGAGCTTAAACGCTACAATGTTGCGCACGTTGCTTATGACCGCGTCAAGAATGTCCTTTGGGAGCTGGCTTAAATACTGCGTTGCTAACACAGCAAAGAGGTTAAACTTGCGCGTTTCCGCCAATATATTCGTTAATACAGGGTTTGCTACGCGGGGAAATTCATCCACGATCAGAAGGGTGGGAATGCTGATCTTGCCTGTTATAGCCTCTATGTACATAGCATTCATTATACTGCCCGAGAGGAATTTAATCATGTTCTTGCTGAATCTGTTTGGATCAAACGAAATTACAACTAGGCGGTGCTTTTTTAGCAAGTCTGTTATGGATACTTGTTTGCCTTCCTTGCTCATGTGGAGAAGGTATTCGCTTATGAAGTTTATAACAGGTAAAATGGCTTCGTTGAAGTGAGAAGTGTATATATCGTTGTATTCATTGTCAAAGAAGACCTTCAATTCTTCTTTATCTGTTTCAGCTAAGAATTCGCCTCTCTTAAGTTCATCCACGAGAAGCGCTTTTAGGTTTGCCAAATCTAGCTTGCCAATAGACAGGAGAAGATACACACTGTGGAATGCAACTCTCTCGGCATACTTGTTGTTGCTCCCGAGGGTGCTCATGATGAGCTGGGTTATAAGCTGAGCGTACATAGGGGACTCGTTGGCAGAGGGCAACTCTACTGGATCTATATATGCGCCGATATAATCTACGACGAATTCACCATTGATGTGAAGCTTTTTCTTGAATTCACCGTGTGGGTCTATGACAATAAGGCGTATATTCGGTCCGTATTTATGGAGAAGCGCTAGTATGTACATCATAAGGAAGACAGACTTACCACTACCGCTTTCGCCAACAACTAGTGTGTGCTGAGTAGGATCGAAGTTATCTAAGCCTATAGATATGTCTTCTGTTTGGAAGAGGGGCTCGTTTGATTTAAGCCCAAAGCTCTTCAGAAGAGGCTGCAAAATTTCAATGTATATAGAGGGGTGCTCCAAAAGATTGAACTTTAGGAATTTAACAAGATCTGCAAAGAAAATCGTTTTGTGCTGGTCTTCCTCATTTATGGCAACGCCTTTCATAATGTATCTACCAAGCACCTTATGGACCCTAAGGTGGAGTTCTTCAAAGCCTCCCTTTAGCATAAATTCGACGAAGTTACCGGAAGCAAATGTGAAGCCCGGGATTCCCCTCCCTTTTAAGAACTGAACCTCTTCTGGCGTTCCTAGACGAAAAGGAAAGAGCAAATGAGATATTCTCTTCACTTCCTTTCTGTTCTCGATGTACATATGGAAGGTGTTTCCTACTTTCTTTATGAAAATCTTTGGAAACCTATAGAAGAGCCACCCTAAGTTGAATATGCCCAAAAATGGCAGATGGTGTCTACTTATATTGTCTAAAAGCTCTTCTATATCCTTCTCTTCGATAGCTTCTTTGTAGAAGCCTATTTCACGCACGTCCTTTATGAGCTTTTCTACCATCTAACGCACCCACACCACTATTGACACTTAAATAGTCCCTCTATTGTGTAATAGAGTATATAAACTTTTCCTCTCTGCCTTTTGACCTTTGGCTTTTACAATGCAGTCTAAGCCTACTAGGCCTTCATTCTTCCCTCACCAGCGAATAAATGCCATAGCGGAAGTCCTTCTTCGTGTTGAGCTCGCTCCATATCTGCTCCAACAGAGCGGCCTTCACTTCCAAATACTTCTCTCTCGGCAGCTGATTGTGGCCAATACTATTTCGCTGCCCTTTCCCGTTAAAGCAGAACATGACGTCTGAGCTGCCCTCGCAGTTATGGCTGAAGTAAATGTCGCTGCTATATGCTATACTGTCTACTTCGAAACCACGCTTGACATTCCATCCATTGTATACATTTATGCCGAATTCACTTCTTAGGGTTAGAGCTGAACCGAATTGATAGCTCCCTTCACCCACACGCGCACTAAAAGCAGTATACTTAGAAAACGCTACGAACGAAGAGCGATATACATACATAGCTTTGTAGAATATCGTGGAAGCTTCATCATAATATCTTGTGTATGGATCAATGTAGTCTAAAGCATAGGCAAATATAGGAGAAAGTGTAATGCGAAGGCGTTTTACATCTCTAAGGGTTATATCCTTTACCTCTCTTTCGTCTAAATGGAGACGACCAATACCGTATCCCTCATTTAAGTGGACCATACCCTTGAAGGCTCTCTCTGGAAAAAGCCCCTCATGAAACCCGCTGAGATATATAGGTGCTTTTATAATAGGTGAAAGACGGATGGGCTTTTCTCCAGTTTCCGAGTAGTATGGTGTATCTTTTGTGAGGAAGGCCACGTACTCATCCATATTGCCCTCTAAATCCTTATTCAAAAGGAGCTTAGCGGTTTTTCTGAATGCTTTGTTTATTTTCTCCTTGTCGAAATTGCTTGTGTTCTTTATGTTTGGTAATGACTTAATATCTACCCCATAATCCTGCTTTTCTGGCACCAAATCAAAGAAGCGAACGTGTTTTCCAGCCTTCAAGTTTTCTCTAATGTCTTCCAACAGCTTTTCCTTGATACGTTTGTACTTATCTGGGCTCAATGCTAGGTTTCCTATGCCGTATCGAAGGCCGTTCTGGAAGAATGAAAAGAATATGTCTTGACAACCATGACAGTCCGCTGAATAATAAACATCTGAGGAATCTTCAATCTCATAAGCCTCGAAGGCGCGGAGGATGTGGTCTCCACCCACATCTAGGGAGAGGACCACAAACTGGCCTGTCCCCACGATTCTAGAGCCGAAGACGTAGGAGGGACTCCGTATATGAGCGCTATAAGCCACAAACTTAGAGTTCATAACATCATAACTGTTCAACACGTGCTGACTATCAACGACTCCACTACTCCTCTCCACAGAAAAGCTCTTCCCTAACACAGTACTTCCCACGTATAGGAATTCTTCCTTCAGCCTCTCAACAATAGTATCTATGTCCTTTATCTCGTTTATGCCGAGCTTAATCCTTCTCAGCTTATCCTTAGCAGTGTCTATCTCACTAAGCTTAGCTACGGGCAGCTTTTCATAATAATAAGGAACAAACGTCTCTTTCCCGCTTAAAGCTGAGGGTTTAGAGACCAAATCCCCTTTAACAGCCCAGCTGAGCAGCTCTTCATACTCGCCCAACTCGCCTACCCCACCTCCCAGTATGATCTTGCAGGTTTGCTTCCAAGCTTGGTTGAGCTTCTC
>WAMF01000002.1 GCA_015522475.1 Microcaldota archaeon | reverse complement strand
GGCCTTTCTCTTTAAGGGATTCTCGGCCTTCATTGCTCCCTTCATTTTCTTTCCCCATATTCCCACCTCTCAATACATTTATGCTTCTTAAGCCATTAGACATATTAGGGCATTTAGGCATCTCCCACGGTCTTTAAAAAACTAGAGGATGATAATAAGATGGTGATACAATGAGTAATGTAAGAAAAGTGTTTGGCCTTCTTATAGTTGTAGCTGCATTGCTTTTAGCGGGATGCATGCAAGGTCAAAACCAGCCATCTAGCAACCAAAGCTCTTCTAGCCAAAGCGGACAAGCGCAAGGAGCCCCGCAAATAGGAACTTCCGGCAACCAGGTAAACACATCCAGTCCTTCTAACTCTAGCTCTTCAAGTCAAGCAAATGACAACGGGCAAGCAGAAACAAGCCAAAACACAGCTCAGCAGAACTTCGCTCCTAATAGCTTAGCAGCTCTCGCCCTTCAGCATAAAATGTTGCATTGCACAGAAACAATCACAGATGCGCAAGGAAAACAGGAGAAGTTAGACGTGTATACATACTTTGATCCCAAAGAAAACACCTACTATGTAGCAGCATACACCAACAAGAGCGGGAAAGAGGAAGGATATGTAATAGAAAAGGAATGGCAGAAGGGACAGACTGTTTATACAGCCGTATACCTAAGTTTAGAGGCCTTTGGTCACCTTCCCGGAACAATGTCAAGTTGCGTTTGGATTAAGGAAGAAAGCAATGAAACAATTGACTACGACTACATGGACGAATACAAAGAAAACGAGGCAGACACATCTGTAGACATAAGCGCCATCCAAGGAAGCAGCACAGAAAATGTGAAGTGCAACACAGAAACCTACAATGTAGATCTATTCAAAATAGAAGGCAAAGTTTGCACACAAGAAGAGATTATGCAGAATATGGGTATAAACTATCCGAGCTGAAGCAAAAACAAAATCCTTTTAGTTTCTCTTCTTTTTGCACACTCTTGTTTTTTACGCCTGATGTGATTAATGCATTCCAACCCAACGTTCCAGAGGCCCTTCCTTGTCTTCCTACTATGTATTTTTATCATACCCTATATTCTCTGTTTCCTTATTCTTTGGCCCTCTTTATTATAGGATTTTTGACAACCCAACCTTTGAGCGTCGTGGAATATGTGCCCTTACCTTTAAACATAAAAGAAAAGCTGCCCTTTTCGTCTGTCCAGCCCTCTGCTATCTTCTCGCCGTCCTTGAAAACCTTAACGAGCCCGCCCTTTATGGCCCTGCCATAGTAATCATGGAAGAGAAGCTGAGCAGCCCCAGGAAGTGAGATTTTTTTAACAATAACATAGCAGAGATTCTCACGCGGCCTTCTGACATAGACAAAGAGTGCTGCTAATCCAAGGACAGAAATAATCTCCCAGAACAAGGGTGAAAGAGAAAAAAGAGGCTTTGTTTTATTCTCTACATTCACGTCGAATTCTAATATGGGTTTTGACGAGATAGCTTTGAAAGTGTAATTCCCTTTTTGCAGCGTTATGACAATGCCACCTCGGAGTGTCTCATTAAAGACAAGCACATCCCTCTGCCCTTTTGAATTGTTCGCGGAGTTTGAAGAGTTCTTTACGCCTTTTAATTCGAGCGCCTTATACACAAAAAGCTGTGACGGCGCTTGGCCATACGCTAAAATGCTAACGCGCTCCGTCTTGGAAAGGCTGAGAGATGCGAACTTTGTATATAAAACCGCAGTTTTTGGGACTTGTAAGAGAGGCGCGGTAACGAGGAATCCATGGGACAAAGAAAAGGAGTAGTTCCCGCCTGTCAAAGGCTTCAGCAGAAATAAGCCCTCTTCGTTCGTAGGAAGTGGAAGCCTGCCATAAGGTGTATTTGCAATAACTTTCTCTTCTTTGTAGGGCGTACCGTTGATATAAAGCGCGCGCAAGACTATGGGTTGAGCAGAAGATAAATTCATGTGGGCAAGGGGTTTGTTGCACGACAGGTTCAGCTTCGCGAGTGCCTCGCAACTTAGATTAGCCCCGTTCAAAAGAGGGGTTGCCAAAGTACTGTTAAGTTGGCCGAGGTATTCAATCATAATACGATCTTCACTCACAGACGGCTGAGCATGGCTCCCATTAGTGCTGCAATTGTCTGGCAATATAATTGTTATGCGTGCAGAATCCAAGCCAACAGCTTCAGCTGAAAGGGAATAAGCGGCGCCTTTCGAAACGTTAAACTTAGCAATACCTTTTGAGGCAAAGATCTCTGCGTGTGTGAAAGGGGGAGTATTAGCCACAAGAGCTATTTTTGCAGCTAGAGGCACGCCCATATTCCGTGTGAAGGCGTAGATTGTGCCCTTTTGGCAATCGTAGCGATATGTAAGTTCAACACGGGCCCTTTTGCCAGAAGCAGGGTAAAGAATACAACCCTCTGCACGCGCTAATATAGGAGAGTAATCATAAGCCCCTCTTATGAAAATAGCCCTTTTTCCTAGAGGGTAATATGGGCCACCATCTGCTACATCGTCTCCACTTTTGTCTACTAGCTGAGAGGATTTGTAAAGCTCATAGACGCCATTGTAGAAGTTGTGATTTACAACGACGTTGGAGCTGTTCTCTACTTCTACGAAAGGCTTAGCCGAAGAGCAAAAGAGGTTTTCCAAGACTTTGATATCTTTACTGTCATAAATGCCCAAAGAGCCATAGTGTGAAAAATGGCTGCCCACCACACTTACATTCTTGGAGTGAATGATATCTGCACGACTGTATACATACGAAAAGTTTACAACTATGTTGGAGCTGTTAACGATTGAAAGACCAGAGCTTATAGTGCTTATTTGAACATTCCTGCTGTCCACGACCTCAACGTACGCATGCTTGCCTTTTATAGTCGTGTTAGCTGCGCCCTTGATGTACAGAACATCCAAGTCGTTAAATGAACTATCCGTCGCGTGTAGAGTGCTGTTTGTTAAGTCGAAAACAGTAAGGTAAGATGTGCTCACGTATACATTTGAGAAGTCTAGCTTAGATGAGTACGCAGAGAATGATATGCCATTTTCAAAAACGTTATATAAAGAAAAGGCTGTGAAAGAGACATTCGAGTTTTCTACGTCAAAGATGGTTGAACTACCCAAAACAGAATAAACGGCTCCATAAAAATAAGCTGAGCTTCGCTCTATGTAGAAGAGGTGTGCATTGGGATGGGATGTTGAGATGGTGCTTACATTTAAATGTAGAGAAGCGTTGCTCTGCTCCAGAGATACAAGTGGCTTATCCGCACGAACTCCGTTGATTTGGAGACTGCCTTTTATGTTGCTTCTCTCAGCCTGAAGATGAGCCAAAGAAAGATTCAAGAAAAGTGCACTGTTGTTTATAAGCAAGCTTTCCACAAAACCTCCTTTTATACTTACGGCCTTAGCATTCTCTATAGAAATGGAGCTTACACTGTGGCCTTCAAGCAGAAGCCTCACATCAGAGGCTGTAATATGGAGGCACGCGCCAGAGCCTGTTGGAGAGCCTACTGAAGAAGAGGAAAGATCTGTTTTGAGTGTGTAGGTGCCTGGCACGGATATGTTGGCACATTGAGTAAGCTGCTCGGGCTGAGCTGCAGGAAAAATAACGGGCTGCAATAAGATAAGCACAAATAGCAGAGAGATGGGCCTTATGAGCCTCGCGCTTCCCTTAAACATTACTCTAGGTTTACGCCCTTTTGTTTAAAAGGCTTTTCTCAATGCATCTGTATATAGTAGATTGAATGCATAAAATGACATGCAAACGCCTGAAAGTTTGAGAAGCAAAAACCCCAAGGTTTAAAAACTTAAAAAGCGAGTGAGAAACATGGATGAAAGGCTGAAACTTATAGTTTTTGTGGGGGGTGCCCTTTTATTCTT
>WAMF01000001.1 GCA_015522475.1 Microcaldota archaeon | reverse complement strand
TCAGGCATGTAAGGCAAGAGAAGCGCTTCCTTTGGAACAGCTGCAATCTTATTACAACCTTCGCTACGCACATAGATGGGCAAAGCAAGTTTTATGCTGTTGACAAAATCGTATATTTCTTTGTTCATTTCAGATGGCACACTGCTTATATAATAGCTTTCAGACAATACATATACTCCACCCTTAAGGTTATCTATGTTATGCAATTTGGCAGTGAGCAGGGTATCTTCATTAACATAGCCAGAACTTGGCCAGTTTGTAGTATTTAAGAATAAATCCTCTTCAGACATGTAGTCAGATAAAGATTCTGCATTGGGATAAGCGCTTTCAGGCGCTGAAAAAAGCGTGTAGTTAATTTCTTCTTTCTTATGAGTTGTTCCGCTTCCTTCCTTGCATGAGAACGTGTAGTAATCACCACACCCTCCACACACGTAGTACTCACCATCAATAGTCTGAACATACCTCCCTCCTACAACACATACTGTTCCAGAAATGTAATAGATGTAGGAACAACCGAATGGTGGAGTGCAAACTTTTTTCTTAGTAACAGATTTACACTTGTGTCCTTCGTCCTCACACTTGGTAGAAGTATACGTTTGTTTTTTATAATCCGTCACGTTCACATAAAGCCACATAGGATCTGAAGAGTTAGCAAACAATCCTCTAAGCTTAGCATTAAATACAATTTTCCTAAGCTTATTCTTCCATGTGCCGGTCCACGAAGAGGGCAAGCTTATACCCCCCAAGTTTATAGCGCTTGAGTATAAATCATCGCATCCAAACTTTCCAGCTCCAGGATATGAAATTTGCGGCTTTCCGGAGCTGGGAAAGTATAAATCAACCTCTCTATAGACAGATGGACAGAAGCTCTCATTACCATGAGCTTTCTGATAAGTAGTATCGTCCCAATTAGAGAGCTTCTCTCCAGAATCATCTACAAGCTGGATATTTGAAGGGAGATAAAGGGGCTCAATATAAGCGCAGGCATGCTCAACGGCCGCTTTTATAGGATCCTCATTAATTACAGAAAGATGGGGATGAGCAGAATCTGAATTATTCATCACCAAAACAGGCACTTTTGTTAACTGAGAATAATCCGGATCGTAGTCTCTTTGAGGAAGCGTCTTAAAACAAGCTCCTCCTGTCTTATCATATAAGCGCTTGCACTGATAGGCGAACTTTCTACAATCACTGAATTGTTCAGGAAATGGAATGATGCGGCACATTTGGGGGCATGTATATCCACTTCCAAACGCGGAGGTGTTATCGCACGAGTAAAGGCTGTATGCATGCCCATTTACTGTCAACGAAAGATCTGAACGCCGCCCTTGTACTAAATCGTCGAATGCAACAAAGTTTGTGTTTTCAAAAGGGGCCTTGTCACTACTACTCAAGATTTCCTCTTCTAATTTAGACGTGTTAACTGTCGAATAAGAGCCGCCACTTGCCTTTATAACGGTCGGAGGTTGCTCAAAACAAGCTGGAGAGCACTTAGCTATATCATTTTGAGAACCAGAGGGCACCACTGCTGGGACATAGCCCGCTACAAACAACAAGAAATGTAAAAGAACTGGAAAAACGATATAACCTGTAATGCCCAAAGCAAGAAGCGTAGCTCCAAAACGCTTCGTAAAGGAGAAGCTTCTTAGGAAAATGCCCAGAGGAATGATCAAAAGGGATAGAGGGATGAGATAATTGAGGAAGAAAATCTTAATTCCAACGAACTTTGAATAAATGCTTGTGATGTGTTGGAGAATCTTGGAGTAAAGCACAAGCTTTGCCTGCTGACCTGGATCGGATGTCCAAGTATATGTGGGATTACCTATAAGGGAGTAGGGTATGCCAAAGCTCTGTGTTATACCCCCTCCATTGACATACACATCCGACAACTTCTTTACATAATTCGCATACTCACTAATTAAGGAAGATTGCCCCTTACTGAAATAAGTGACAAGATCATCAATGAATGCATTGGTGCCACTATTAGATGTCTGAGACCAGCCTTTTGTCATAAAAAACGTGTTAAGAAAAGCCACGCTTGCTATGAATAGAAGGTAAATGGCAAAAGAAGCTGCCCACTCGCGGGCATCCATGTTAGCATACATAAGAACGTATTGGCTGTTCAATGCTTTCCCAACCGTAAACATTATAGCTATGAGAAAGAGAGAGGATATGAGTGCCATAATTGTATATTTCTGCCAATGTGCCACAGCATCCACAATGATGGAATTAACCCCAAAGGCCGAAGTCAGGGTGGCATTAAGCTTGCCAGATAGATTGCTGGATTCGTTAAATAAGTAGTACTGAGCTTGGGGATTATCCCCTGCAGATGCAGAAATCAAGAATGCCAGGATAATCGCAATTGTAACCAAAAATTGGAAATGTGGCTTATCCATTCACTCACCTCTCAAAGTAATCGAAGAGCTTGTTGAAGTTTCTGGCAAATGTAAGTGCAATCGCTAATGCCAACGTTGGCCCAAAGGATAAAAGTGGATAGTATGCTGCCAATGCAGGAGCAGAGTAAGGCCTTTCCTCTCCAACACAGTCTAGGAATGGTCCAAACACAAAATGACTACCAACAGTAGAGCTACCCATAAGCATACTGCAAAATTCGTTGAGCATACCTCCTTTCACGCTGCTGTAACTATAAAAGAAGAAGGCTGTAAAAAAGGGGAAGATAATACCAACTGAAAAGCCAAGCGTGAAAAGCATATTTCCAGCAGAGCGTGTCCATGGCACAAGTCTAAGCAAGATAGCTATAGGAAGGAGTGCCTCAATAAAATCAGACAGCAAGAATTCCGTAATTATCCTGATAGGGATAACCGTATTTTCAGCAAAGGATGCAAAGGAGCTTATTTCATCAGAAAGCATAGCGGCATATATGGCTTTGTCATAATGTGCTGGGAAGAATACTGTAACACCCTTTGCCATGAAGCCACCTAACACACCAGATACAATACCTCCTGCTTTCTCTCCCAAAACTTTAGTGAGCATGTTATTAGTACTACCTATCCCAAAATAATTCTTGGTTGCACTCCAAATACAATTAACAAAGGCTGTTCCCCACGCAGGAAGAGCTAAAAGGCCGACAGCGGCACACCATCCTGCTTCCACAGCCGCATCACCTATTATTGCAGGAAGTGAATAAGGTAACATGACATGAATAGAAGAAAGTGCAGCCCCTTCTATCTGGTAATTTAAAGCATCTTTTGCGGAAGCGGTTATTGCGCCTCTAAGATATGTTTCATACGAATGCATCTCATGAATTATATATGTGTTCATATCCGGATAACCTGTAGGTAAGAGAGATGAAAACAAGCCTTCAACACCCACATAAAGAGAAGCATAAGAAAGAAAGAGAACAAGTGTTAAAGTAAGCTGCCAAAATTCTGTCCTTGTGTTGTACAAGATTTTAGCTTCATTCACAGTTCGCCCGTAAAAGTAGAGTATGGCAATTATCAAAATATCTATAACAAAAAGAGTAAAAATTATGGGTTGATACAATGCCTGGAACAAAGCTGCCATTGAATTATATTCTGTAGTTTGCTCCTGGCCTACAGTTTCCCCCGCAGCGTTAGCTAACGCTGGCATGACCATAAGAAAGAGCACAGCATATATAATGTATTTACTCTTATACGCGTGATTGGACACCATATAGGAAGAACTCACCTCCTAAAGCAATTGCAAGGCTTCTTATACCCGCCAGAACAGAAAAAACCACTAAAAAAGCCACAAAAATCGTGGCAATAACTGAAGAAGAGGCATAAGGCAATACAGCATTCAAAGCAGAAATACCTTGCTTTGTAGTCTTTATCCTATCCTTACTTGTAGATATAAAATGATATATAATTTCGCCTGTTTTTATTGAACTACCTAAAAGATTTGTAATTACTACAAAGGCCTCACCACCCACAGGCGTTAGTCCCTCTCCTCCAGGAAGAGTAAGATAGTTGGTGGAATAATCTACACCCATGAGCCACTCGAGCAAGCTTTTAGGAGATTTTGTCAAACTAGTAACTGAAGATACTGTAGAGCGTAAAGCACTTAAAGAAGCACTTGCCTGACTAGATAAGGAAGATAAAGAATAGCCCAAAGGCAAAGCGATATACATAGAGATGGGATAAATGACATACAAACCCAAACCCACAGCCAAGAGAGTTGAGCCAACACGTTTCAGTGGAGGAAACAAACGCAAAGCTATGCCTACTGGGAGAAGGCTCACTTGAGAAAGCCACATAGAGAATTTCATAAAATTGTATAAAGTGGCCATATAAACCACCATGGATGAAATCCTTAAGGCAAAGGCAGATGCAAGGCTCGCTAAATTGTATAAGCTGTAAAAGTAATTAGAGTGTCCTCTCGAATAGCTTACAATATGAGTTATAGAATACCCTATTGAGAGAGCGGCAAGATCTGTATAATCAGTGTAAAGATACCCTAGCTGCTTAATCACATCCACAGCATTTGAAGTGTAATTATCAAGACTTGAATTTATTTCACCTTTGATAGTCGCGTTGTATATTGGCTGAAACGCCGCGACAAATATTGAAACGGCTATACCAACAACAATACCCATAGTTAAAGACTTAAGTTCTAGATGAAACTTTTCTTCAGCACCTTTAAGGCCCAACACCTTTTTGGACAAAAATACAATTATGACATAAAGCAACCCAATAAATGAGAAGAGCAAAGTAACTGTAGCGTATTCGCCTGCTAGAACAAATCCCTGGCCCATTGCATTTAAATGGAAGGTGCCTATTTTTAAGCATTATGTATAAGAGGAGGGATTAAGCAGTATTAATACAACATCTCATACTTTTTTACCCTTGTTTGTTTTAGCCTTTCTATAAAGGATATCTTTTGATTTGGGGTTAGTAGGTTCCGTCTGTTCTATGTGCTCCTCTTCATGAGTCTCTGAATGTGTTTGTGAAACTGAAGGGGAAGGCTTAAGTGCAATGTCATAGGATATAGGCGAATACCTACCAAGACTCTTTTTTAACACTGGATAAAAGGGTATTTCGTTTGATGAAATAGTGCTTTCAAGATCAGAATATCGATTGTATACTTCCTTTACTTTCTGTTTAATGGAGTTGGGAATCTCTGAAGGATCGATTGCAAAATACTTTTTACCATTCATATCTACCGTCTGTAACTTTTCAGTATCAAGTCCATAAAAGGTCAAGCTTACTTTATCAGTTTCGCTCTCAGCAGGCACAAAAACCCTGTATTTTTCTTCATGAGCCTGATAAAGCTTTTCACCGATATCTACTGCACGTTTGAACTTCTTAAGCAACGGCTTGTTTTTATCGATATGGAGATCATTCTCTTTGCTGTAGAAGGTCTCAGCTCTTTTATACAACGTTCCAATTCTTCTCGCTGAATCGTGCAAAGCACCTAAAAAGGAAGTATCACCCCCTAAACTATCTGGAGAGTCCAAAATGTCCTTTGTATCATCACTGAAACGCTTGATTGTATGAAGGGCATCATTCACTCCTTTTCCAGAGTAAGCATCTAATGCAGAATAAGAATAACTTAATGCAGAAGCATATGACTTGATGTAATTCTTTTCTTGATTTATCTCCTTACCCAGCTTTTGCTGCTCCTCTATGCTTAAAGCACTCTGTTTCTGGCTTTCCAATTGAACTAATCTAGCTGTATGCTCTTTTATAGCATTCATAGAGTTATAAGCTGTAGATATAGAAGTTACAACAGGATTATTAGAGCTAAGATCAACTTGTTTATTAACAGAGATAAGCGGGTCTTTTTGTGCAATTTCAAGGTACTCTACACCACCAAGCTTTGCCTCATAATTTGCCATCCTATATCTTGCAATCTCAGCTTGTCTTTTCTGGGCCTTCAAGTTCTCCTGCGATGGAGTACTAGGCAGCATCTCAATGGGCTTTTCTGGAAGGTATGTCTGGGAGAGATCTGAAATTATCTTCTCTTGATTCTCATAAGCACTCTTCATTCCTAGATATGCAGACAGCAACTGATGCTTGTATTGATTAACAGACACAGCTTTCTCTTCTATCCTTCCAGTTGAAGGATCAACATCCCTTACCACTATTTTTCCTGAAGAGGGTTGATAAATTACTGCGGACTGTATTGCAGCAACACTATCTGTGTAATCTTCTCCCTTTCCAACCCTAAATTGGGCCTCAGAAACGCCGTCCCACGAGAGAAAAGATAAATTGTATTCTGGACCTTTACTTCCCATATCGATAGTTATGCTATTCAGTTGAGAGCCCTGAGTATATACAGCGGGAGCATCAGAAGAGACCTTAACAGACTGGTTGTTTATCTCCCCCTTTACATCAGGGCCACCAAAAGAGTCAAAAGAGAAAGAACCTGCTCCCGAGAAGGATGTAAGATTGGCCCCATCAAAGCCTAAAGTAGAGTGGAGCTCTTCAAACTCATGAGCAGATATACCCCCTACATCAAAAGAATCACCGTTAAAAACCACAGATGCATTATCAGCATTAAGAGTATACTCTCGCTCACCAGTATCATCGTTTACACGCTGAAACATGTCCCCTCGTATCACATCACCTTCTGAAGTAATTATGACCCCTCCTGTTGGATTGGTTTTGGAATCCACAGCTAGAATAGGCCTAGTAACAGCTTCAACACCCTTATTACTTAATGAGAGAACTGTAGCTTTTCCTCCCTTTTCTGTAGAGGAAAGCACAAGTATGGCTGTTCCTTTCTCTGTTTCAATTAACTCCCCAGTAGTAGAAGGAGATGACATAGAGACATCTTTAAATTTATTTGAAAATTCTTCTTCATTTGAAAATCGCTCGACTGTACCATTCATACCATAAACATCTACTTCACCAGTTATCGTGTTTTGGATCTTATAAAAGGTCTGCCCCTTCTGCTCAAATGTATTCACTTCGGCTGTGGCCACAGTATCACCAACCGTCTTAACAGCTGAAGAAGTAAGTAGACTGGATGCAAGAAGTCCATTTTCCAACTTTGTGTCTAAAGCCTCTTCATCTGCTTCACTTAGTTTTACTAGCTTCCCTTGCTTATAAGAGTAATAATCCCCTGAAGAGGAATCGTACAGAGCTACAACTTGGGATGGATTGGTTTTTTCTACCACTGGAGTTAGAGAAGCAATGTTTAGACCTTTGGGTGCAGATGATTTAAGAAGCAAGAGTGTTGCTTCTTTGGCTTTCTCTGCAGTGAACTTTTTTACTCCCTTCTGAAGAACCTCTATTTTGCCATTTATGTTTGCGTAAACTGTGCCCGTATCTTTATCCCATAGAATTTGAGCATTCTGGCCTGGAACATTGACATGATATACTGCTTCTGGAGTAAGCGGCAGCTTAGCTAAGGAAGGATTGCTCAAGACTGCTGCTTGTACAGCATAAAGCTCCTTGTTTCTAGTAAAATCTGCTTTCGATAGATTCTTTTCTATAATGTGCTCCTTTCCATCGGCAGATTTAAAGATGACTTCGCCTTTTCCTCCCTTGGAAGGCTTAAACAGGAGCACTCCTATGTTGTTGTTGTCCTGCTTCACAGAATAACCAAATGTTTTAGCATCAACAGCATTGCTTTCTACTTCCTCATCGGACAAACCAGTAAGTTTAACATTAGCTTTCCCAGAAACATGAACTGTACTATTTCCTTTGTTGTAGTGCTGGATAAAGCTGGATTCCCCGCTTGAGTGTTTAGCATATGAGATGTAATTGGAATATTTCCTTATAGCATCATCTGTCAACTTAAATTGTGGATTTATTTGAAGGAAAGAGTTAACTTCATGAGCTATCTCCTGGAATGTTTTATTTGCACCGACACCGGCTTTAGATGCAAGGTAGTTAATGTAAAGTTCTGCCATGTTCCCGATGAGCATAGATACAACACTTTTGCCTAGCACATTGAGCTTGTCTGCAGTAGTAGCCATTTCACGCTTGAATTCATCTATATCACCATCCCTAGCCGCTTGAAGAAGATCGTGATTATAATCATTTAGCTTGTTGCTCAAAGATGAAATATCCTGATGAAGATCCTGTATTTTGTCAATAGTTGGAGATGTGCTTAGTGCATTATTTATAGAAATTGACAACTCATCATTTGCCTCGCCACTTAAAGAGGTTAATGCCTCAGAAGGGGTGCCTTTTACACTGATTCCAAATGAACTTTCGAACTCTTTAGCAAGCTCCTCTGATTGAGCAGTGTATTTTTCTTTATCTTTCTCAAGACGTGCTTTCTTCCTCTGCAACTCTAAACGTTCAGCAGGCTTAAGGCCTTTTTGAGTTAGCTGCCTATTTACCTCTGCTAGTTGGTTATTTACATAGCTAAGCTTACCTTGAAGAGACTTAGCCTCAGAAGAAAGTTGGTTAAGTTCATGAACAGCACTTTTAATTTGAGGTGAAGCATCAATGATACCTTCACTTTCAAGCTTCTCTGCATTGCTTAAGCCCTCCTTCATTGCAGAGAGCTCTTTTTCTTTCTCAGCTAGAGCCTTCTCTTTTTGTGCCTTCTCCTTTTCAGAAAGCTTTCCGCTTTTAATCTCTCCCCTAAGAGACTCTAGCTGACTTTGAAGAGTATGGATATTGGTGTTAAAATATTCAATGGCTTGCTGCCCATTTATAACTTTGTTTAGACCATAGTATTG
Organism: Microcaldota archaeon; assembly: GCA_015522475.1. GTDB lineage: Archaea > Micrarchaeota > Micrarchaeia > Anstonellales > J096 > J096. Next base: position 212,848 of record WAMF01000001.1, on the reverse strand, counting down.
TCTCTCTGCTTCTTGAAGGTTCTTTTGAGCGCTACTTAGCTCCTCTCTTGTCTTATCTTTTGCGTTGCTTAGCTTGTCAAGTAAAGCATTTACTTGTTTTTCTGTGTTTTGGAGTAATGCAAGCTTAGCTTTTGCTTGAGAAGCGGTGACAGCTGCACCCGCTGCTTTAAGATCCTTAGCATTCAATGCATTAGCTAACACTTTATTGCTTGAAAGAGCGTCAGCTAAAGCAGTGTAAACTTGACGCTCGCCCTTGGCAAATGCTAAAGGCATCATGGAAGAAATTTCCTTACTGGACACACCTAAAGACTTGAGAACCGCCCCTCCACCACTTGATTGAATAAAGGATTTGAATTCTACCTCTCTCTTGCCATACATAGCAGAGAGATTCTTCCACTCAGATTTTATCTTCTGAATGAGTTTTTGCTTCTGGGCTTTGTTCAGATTTTTTGACTGTAACATCTGAAGATCATAGAGTATACTTGTGGATGCCTTCCCTATAGCTTGAGATAAACCAGCAACAGCAACCTGGTGTGCAAATGGTTTTTGCAAAGCATCTGCCAGCTTATTTGATGCCGTATCATTCATTGCTCGTTGCATACTAGAGATGTAGGAGATCTGGTTCTTTAGCTGGAGTAATTTTTCGTTCAGCCCAGCAAGCTTCTGCAAGTTTTCTTGTGTCTGAACCTTCCCTTTTGAAAGGGTTTTGATGGCATTTCGCATCCTCTTTGCACCCTGATTGAGATTACCAATTTGAGTAGAGAGTTCTTTTTTGATACTGGAGAGTGTTTTACCTTGTGCCACGCCATTAAGGATAAGTCCTTTCAAATTGGTATATACGCTGATCTGTTGCTGAATGAGCTTGATCTTTTTTGTGACTTCTGCCCTCCTCTTGTTGTTAAGTGTTGCTTTAAGCTGATTTTGCAGGTCTTTCAGTTTCCCTTTGAGCGCTTTTATCTTATTGCCTAATGCCTTGGCAAATGCATAGGCCTTCAGCAGCTCATTAAAGGCCTTTTTGGCTTTTCCGCTCTGGCCAGACTGCAGATAATTCAAATATCTGTCGACAAGTCTAGCCACAGCTGGATTAGCAAGATTTAAGCCACAATTTTCGCCTAAGTTTAGAACGCTTATGAGGCTGTTCAACTGCGCCAGCTTCTTCTGGGCCTGTTGAACACTTAATTTACCTTGTTGCCATCTCTTTTTTATAATGTTCAATTTATGTTGCAACTCCTTTATTAAAACTTTCAACTTAGCAGCCACCTTACCAGAAGCCTTTTCGGCCTCTTTTTTCTTCTTATCAATCTCTTTTTGAGTCTTTTTAATCTTATCCTGAACTGTTTCAACACCCATAAACCATGCAAAAATCTTCAGAATTGCTTTGGCAACCCTTTGGGAAAAGGAGAGGTTATTGCCTTTCCGTTCCAAATTGCTTAATGCATCCCTGGTTTTTTCTCCAAGAAACGCCGTGATCACTTTGAAAGGATGCTCAGCTACTGTTTCTCCTGCAATGAGCGCTCCAAGGAAACCTCCTCCATGAGATCCTCCTGCAACATCCAATGCTTCCCCAAAGGAGAAGTGACTGCCCGAAGATGCTGAAGGAGGAGCTGCTACTGCAACCTCCTTTTTACCCCCACCCTTCGCAGCTGTCTTAGTGAGCTTAACCTTACCACCTTTTTTACCTGCTCCAGAAGAACCCGGTGAACCCGGCTTCTTCCCTGTTTTGCCTTTTTTAGCCTGTGGTTTAGCCTTACCTTTCTTTCCTTTTTCTTTACCTCCCCCACCTATTTGTCGCCCAAATTCCACCCAACCTAGTACTGCTCCTAGCACACTCTTACCTACAGTATAGCCAAGGCTCACCCACCTCATCCATAAAGGCGCGCCCTTATTAACTTGAAGATTTTTTATCTGCGAGACATTAGCTGCTGACGTATACATAGCTCCTCTCTTCCCAGTTGGCGTCAGCGTGAACCAGAAAAAGATGTCTTGGCCTGAGGCATAAGCAGCAGCTAAGAGAAGGCCAAAGACGCTGGCACACATGAAAAGAGGCCAGGTCAGCTCATTCCCTCCGCTGCTTGTAGATTGAAAGGACAAAGATGATGGTGGAGGAGGAGGATTAATTCCATAAACCGCTGAAGAGGGAGCAAAATCCTCCAACTCATTGCCCGCTGCATCGACCATCTTGGCTACAGGCAACTTTTCCTTATCTTTGTATTCAGTGAGGGAATGCCCATACACAAGGCTGTCCGCCGGAAATGTAGGTAAGTCTTTAAACGAAGTAGGGGCTGTCTTTATATTAGCGTAGCGGCCCCAATCGCTATCGGAGTCTATATTCAAAGCCTGCTTGACATTGCAAAAGTCATTAGGGTCATAATAAGGTATAATACCCACAACGGCAGCACTTTTGAAGGCATCTTTGTCCACATTCCAGAAAAGCGAGAGCGCTCTGTAATCTACGGCTAAGTTGCCTTGCTCATCGGTTATAGCAGCAAACAGACAGGGCTTGCTGGCGGTACAATCGACTAAGCTTCCGTCTGTAGTCGGCAGTTTCAAACCTTCCCCACCCAAGAGCAGCACGACAGGCGCTGAGCTTATAGAATAAAAAGTACCTGCACAGCTTGCCATGACATACATGCTAAGCTGATATTCTTCGACGTTTACAGAAAGAGTAGTGGAAACAACGGGTTTAAGCACATTCTTGCACGTGAGGGCAAAGCCAACTGAAAAAACAACCATTAAAGCGACAAAAAGAAGCATGAAACTTGAAGAAAAAAGGCCCCTTGGCTTGCCCGCATTGTCCATGATAAAGAATTGTCTGCAATGTATTTAAAGCTTTCTAAGAGGGCTATGAATAAAACCGAAAAGCAAATAGAAAGGCAAATACTAAGATGCAAGAGAGCTGCCAACAAGCTTCACTTACAACAACCTTTCCTAACTTTTTAAGCGACAGCTGTTAATGTTAAAAAAGGTTGGATTCATAAAACAAGGAGCAGAAATTTGTCAATAGTGGATAGCTGCTAGTTGGCAAGAGGCTCTTTATACTCACGGAAAAAAGGGGTGGAAATATGGCAAAGAAGGTAAGATTAAGCACGTTGATCTCCCTTATGGAAGATGTGGCAAACGATCCACTAGCTCCAAAAAATGTAAAGAAGGCTATGGAAGATGGTGTAGCTCAGCTCCGCTCCAAAGAGGGGGATTTAGTTGTTAAACTGTCTAACCTTACATACAATATTGAGAGGCTCACAGAAGATCCCAATCTCATAAGCCACATAAGAGTAAAGCTCTTCAACATACTGTCAGAAATCGAGACTGTTAAGGCATAGATGCAAAAGGTGATGTGAAACATATGGAAGGAGTTGAAGAAAGGCAAGCTGTTGAAGCAGAGGTTGAGAATGCAAAAAGCGTAGAGGTCAGAAGGCAGGATTTTTTCAAGCCAGTAGCAAGAGAGTATGAAGCTGACATACGAGTTAGTGAGCGCTCCATAAAATTTGTAAAAAGTAGAGAAGGTGTAGAAGGCTTCACCACCCTGTTTCAGGATCGCTTTAAAAAGATAAGACGTCTCTTTGGGCCAGCTTATAGAGGTATAGAGATCACTTCAAGCAGCGTCCGTAAGGAGCATTTTCATGGTGAAGAGCTTGTCTTAGTGGGTATGGTATATGAAAAGAGAGAGAGCAAAAAAGGCCATGTCCTTCTTTACTTGGATGACCTGGAAGGAAGGGTAGTCGCGCTTATAAGCAAGGATAACGAGGTGCTTAAAGAGAGAGCCGCGCGCATAGCAAACGACGACGTCATAAGAGTTTATGGCCGGGTTGCAAGCAACGGCGAGCTCTTTATTGTAGACGATTTTGAATGGCCCGACATAAGAGAAAGGGTCGAGCAGCCAACAGTTGAAAAAGAAGTTGCCGCTCTTTATATATCGGACACACATCTAGGCAGCAGGTTCACAATCGAGAAGTACTTTTACAGACTCATTAAATGGCTTAAAGAGCCGGCTGAAAAGAAAGAAATTGCTGGCAGAATAAAGTATGTGATCATTGGTGGAGACCTCGTTGATGGTATTGGTATATATCCCGGGCAAGAGAAGGAGCTTACAATTACAGACATCTATAAGCAATATGAGAGGTTCGACCACTTTCTGAATGAGCTGCCAGACTATATAGAAGTTGTAGTTATCCCAGGCAACCACGACGCCGTGAGGAGAGGCGAGCCTATGGAGCCCATGGAAAAAGGCCTGTTCACACGCGACATCCACTCTCTACCTAACCCTTCATTTGTCACCATAGAAGGCTACAAACACCTCCTATATCACGGCACGTCTTTTGACGCTGTAAAGTCGAGCATACCCGGCTTGGATAATATACACATTGAGCAAACGCTTAAAGAAATTCTTGTCAGGCGACACCTTAGCCCTGTTTACGGCTCAAATCCCATTGTACCCGGCGAGGCAGATTATATGGTTATAGACGAAATCCCACACATATTTCATACAGGTCATGTGCACAGAAATGCACAAGCCAAATACAAAGGTATAGTGCTCATAAACTCCGGCACATTCCAAGGTATGACACCATATCAGATAAAGCAAGGGCATGTGCCTACACCGGGCAAAGTCCCCATATATGACTTCAAGGATAAGCGTTTTGGTATTCTAGACTTGAACACAGAAGTATAAGTAAACAGGCCTGCTACTGTAGAGGGAAAGAATGGATGAAGAGACAAGACAATACTACGAAAGGCTAAAGGCTGAAGCAGATAGAGCCTATGCTATTGCCCAAAAAGCCAGAGTTAAACATCTCGACCCCAGCGACGAAGTTGAAATAAAGATAGCTGAAAACGTAGCTGGCAGAGTCGAGGGGCTTCTTGGCATAAAGGGCATAAAACAGCGTATAGAAGAGCTTGAAAAAGAAGGCTTGGACCGAGTTGAGATGGCATTCAAAATCGTCGAGGAAGTAGCAAGAGGCCAACTCGTAAGAGGAGACGTCAACGAGAGAATTGAGATGGCTGTGAGGATAGGCACAGCTATTTTAACAGAAGGTGTTTTGGTTGCTCCAACAGAGGGCATATCACGCGTGAGAATAGAAGAATTTAGAGGGCAAAAATATGTTGCCATTTACTATGCAGGACCCATACGAAGTGCCGGCGGCACAACAGCAGCCCTTACTGTTCTGCTAGCGGACGTGGCCAGAAGAACGCTTGACATACCTGCCTTTGAGATAACAGACGAAGAAGAGGAGAGGGTTGTAGAGGAAATACAAATTTACCACTCGCGCGTCTCTAGGCTTCAATATTACCCACACAATGAAAATCACATAAGAGAAGTGCTCAAGCGCAGCCCAGTCTGTATAGATGGCGATCCCACCGAAAAAGAAGAGGTAAGCGCCCATAGAGATGCGCCGCGTGTCTCCACAAATAGGATAAGGGGGGGCGTGGCACTCGTCGTGTGTGAGGGCCTTCTTCAAAAGGCAGCAAAAGTGCACAAGTTTGCCAAGCGCTTTAATTTAGATGAGTGGCTATTCATAAAGGAGCTGGCGCCAGTTAAAGGAGGAAAAAGCAAAGCAGATGTTTACCTCGATGGGCTTGTAGCAGGCCGGCCTGTCATAGCGCATCCGTCGCAAAAGGGCGGCTTTAGGCTTAGATACGGCCGCACATTCACCACAGGTATAATGTCAAAGGCCATACATCCCGCTACGATGGAAATAACGAGCGGCTTTCTAGCCTATGGCACGCAGATGAAGGTTGAAAAGCCGGGCAAGGGTATGGTCGTCGTAAGCAGCGAGGACATAGAAGGGCCTATTGTAGGTCTAAAAGACGGCAGCGTCAAGCAGTTAAAGACGCGGCAGCAAGCCATAGAATTAAAGAGCGAAATTGAAGAAATCATACATCTCGGTGACATACTTGTGAGTTACGGCGACTTCCTAAAATCAAACACAGAGCTAATGTATCCCGGCTATGTAGAAGAGATATGGGAAGCTGAGATGAAGAAAAAAGGTTTATGGGAAAAGCTGGGCAACCATCCAAAGGATGTTAAAGAAGCGTTTGCATGGGCGAGAAATGAGAATATAGCTCTTCATCCCTCTGCTTTGCTCTATTGGGACGAGCTAAGCCCAGAAGAGCTCATAGAATTGCACACCTTTTTGAATGCAAAGGCCAAAAAACTAGCAGTAGAGAAGGAAAATGGAGAAAGCGTCCCTGCATATGCGCTAGAAGCTGAAAAAGACAGTAAAGAAAAGCGCATGTTGGAGCTTCTTGGCATAGAACATGATTATAAGGATGGAAAAGCCATCTTAGAAGAGAAGTGGTGGACTATACTGCACGAAACATTGGAGAAGTATGAGTTGGAGAAGCTAAAGGCACTCGTCGAGGAGGCAAAGCAAAAAAGTATCAATGAGCTCGATAAGGAACACGCATACATCTACAACGAAAGCAAAACACTGTGGGTGCTCAGGAGACTGTCAAGCTTAGACTTGAGAGACAAGGGTGGCACATATATAGGCGCAAGGATGGGTCGGCCAGAAAAAGCGAAGATGCGTGAGATTGAAGGTAGTGTAAACGTGCTCTTTCCAACTGGCACGACAACCCGTGGCTTGACAGACCTCTACAACAAGATGAAAGAGAGAAAGCGCCGTCAACTTAATATTGAAGCTATGGCTTACAAATGCCCTAAGTGCCAACGTGTCTTGCCTTTCTCCGTCTGCCCATTCTGCAACGTCGAGACTGTTGCATTAAAGCCTAAGACAATAAGCTTAGATTTTATAGAGCTCTATGATAAGATGAAGGAAAGGCTTGGTGGCACAAACGGGAGTAATGGCAGTGCTGTAATTGGTGTTAAAGGCCTTATCAGCGACGAGAAAATTCCTGAAAGGTTAGAAAAAGGTTTCCTTAGGGCAAAGTATGGCCTCATGGTTTTCAAAGATGGAACTATTCGGTTCGATGCCACAGACGTGCCACTTACGCACTTCTACGTTAAAGACATTGGCACAAGTGTTGAAAAGCTGAGAGAGCTCGGCTATACAAAAGATGTATATGGCGAAGAGCTCAGAAGCGAAGAGCAGATTGTAGAGCTCTTTCCTCAAGATATTATCGTAAGCGAATTTATAACCAAAGACCTCGTCAATACAGCGAAATTCGTAGACGAGATGCTTGTTAAGCTTTATGGTATGGAGCCATACTACAACGTCGAGACAAAAGAAGACTTAGTCGGCAAGCTTGTCATAGGGCTAAGCCCTCACACCTCAGCTGGCAACGTGGCCCGCATAATAGGATTTACGAAGGCAAAGGTAGGTTATGGTCATCCTTACTTCCACACAGCCAAGCGCAGGAATACAGATGGAGACGAAGACAGCATCATGCTCCTTTTGGATGCACTGATAAACTTTTCTAAGAGGTATCTCGGCACAGGAAGAGGCGGCACGATGGATACCCCCCTCGTCCTAAACGTTATAATTAATCCAAAAGAAGTAGATGACGAAGTACATGTCATGGAAGTTGTTGATAGTTACAATTGGGATTTTTACGAAGCGGCCTATAGAGGAGAGAGTCCAGGAAAAGTGAAAGTAAAGCTCGTCATAGACATGATAAAAGAAGGCAACCCTTACAGAGGAATAAAATTCAGTCATGCTGGAGCTAGACTCCACGACGGTCCCCTCCAGAGCAGGTATACAACTCTTAAGAGCATGGAGGAAAAGGCAGAGGTAGAATTAGAAGTCATGAAAAAGATAAGAGCGGTAGACGAGAAAGATGCAATCCTGCGCGTCATACAGAGCCACTTCATACCAGATATATACGGCAATCTGCGCAAATACGGTAGGCAGCAATTCAGATGCACAAGATGCAACGAGAAATATAGGCGTATACCCCTCACAGGTAGATGCGTAAAATGTGGTGGCAACCTTACTTTGACCATCCATAAAGGCGGTATAGAAAAGTACTTGAAGCTGACAGAAAGACTTATACAACAATTCGGCCTATCTAAATATTTAAAACAAAGAATAGACCTTGTTAGAAAGGAGATAGATAGTGTATTCGGCAAGGAGGACACTGTAAAACAAAATAGCTTAGAGGACTTTTTTACGGCTTAAGCCTTAATAAGACCAAATCAGGGAGATACCAATGCTTAATTCAAAATACGTGTCGCGGCCTTTATTCATTCCCTTCTTAATTACCTCATATAGTATTATCCTACACGTATCAGTTCTTACTTTCTCCTTCTGTCTTTCGTATGAAGCCAGCTAGCATAGGATTTATTATGTTGAACATCTCATTGATGTTAGGGTTTAGCTCGCCCACGACGGCTTTGTATTTGCAAAAAGAGAGGGTGTGTACCCTGCCTTTTATGAAGAAGTGCTCAAGCTCAAAGGCACCTTCTTTTACCTCTAGGTTGTTGCAGCCCAGCTCTCTTGCGAAGCGCTTGACTATGGCAACGCCCCTCTCGACACTCACTTCCTTATCTGTAACAAGAAAGCCCAACTCATTGAGCTTCTTCTTTATATTGGGCAAATATATTTTTCCTGATTCAAAAAATTTATGTGGCAACTTAACCATCTTGTTCTTTTCTTCGGCCATGAGGAGCGTTAAAAGTGTAGAGCGCCTTAAGCTGTTATGTTCTTGTGTAGCTGAAGCAACCACTTTTATTTGGTCTAAGCCAAGCTTCTCCTGAAGAGATGCACTTACAAGGTAGTAGCCAAAAATCTCCCAAAAGCCCATTCTGAGCATGGCATTCCTTTCTTTCTCCCATCTGTCTAGCAATGAACCGTCTTGCCACACTTCTGGCTCTTTAGCTTCAATATTGTTGTAACCATACCCTATAAGAACTTCTTCAATGACATCCACATCTCTACTTATGTCTATTCTATAAGTAGGCACATGCGCAACAATTTCGTCGTTGCTGGGATCCTCGGCTTTGACTTTTTCCGCAAGAATGTCTGCTTTCTTAAGATAAGCAGCAACTTCATCAAAAGAGAGCTTCACACCTCCTATAACTTTAACTCTTTCAAGTGTCAATTTAAGTGCTCGCCTATGTAAGTTGAAGCACGTCTGGCCATTGACCTTGAAAGGGGTTATTTTTGCTCCTCTATCTGCGAAGGCCGTTGCAAAAACCTTGGCTGTTGATTGGATAGCATATTCATTTGTGCCTGTTATGTCGACCAAGAAGTTTTCTGTGTGTTCATCCACTTTCGTGCGCTCACTGTTTATGATGGGTGGAAAGGATATAACACCTTTACTGTCGAAGAGCATAGGATACGGCTTGTTAACTAACGCGCCATACTTCTGGCCTTTCTCGTGTTCTTCCAAAATTTGCTCAAGTGTCGCGGATTTGGTCCAAGTAAGGGGCACGAACTCAACATCATCCACTGCCTTGTATGTTAATCCATTCCGCCAATCTACTTTGTCGGCGTTATGGATGCCTATAGCTATTTTCCGTCTTTTCCTACCGTACGTCTTGTGTATTTTTTCCTGCGTTTCAATTAAGCTCTCGTAGAGATAGTCTTTATCTTCGACGCCTTCTGCAAGAAATCCACAGATGAAAGGCCTTTGGTCAACACCTTCATTTCTTACATCGACGAAGCTTGTGTCGTCTTTAAAGGCGTACTCTCTTGTGATACCCCCTCTAAAGCTCAACACGGCTCGTATTGTGCCTTCAATGGGTATCATATCTAATCTATCAGGAGTGAGCTCTACGTAAACAATATCTTCTTCCTCTTCTGAAGGATAACCCATATCATTTAGCGTTTCCAAGAGCTCTTCCTTTGACTCTATATGTGTTTTCTTGAGCAGATAGTCTAGAGGAGCAGAAATAACAGGCATGTAGGGCTTTTCTTACAAAACATTTTAAGCGTTATCTCCTATTGTTGCTTTCAGCTTCACCCTTTGTCTTCTCTTCAGTAACCTCACGCACTCTTCTCTCCACGGCTTCTATGAACTCTTGGACTTTGTGCTTAGGGATTTCAGCTCCACCTGCCTTTATGTGGCCGCCGCCACTACCCCCAACTTCTTCAGCAACTTCACTTAATAACTGGCCTATGTTGATAGCTTGTCTTTCAAAGCTGCCGCGCATGCTTATTTTTACAACGTCGTTTTTGTTAGCTAAGCCTAAAACGAGTTTGCTAGGCCATTTGTATTGGAGGGCGCCACAGACTATGCCTATAATGCTGTAGTCTATATTACCCCGCCCGTCTATAATGACAAGTTGGCCCGTGTCTTTGAATATGTTTTTAGCAAATTCAATGCCAGCTCTGACGTTTTTCTTGTGCCTGTTTAAGAGGCGCGTCAGGCTCTTTTCGTCGAAGGGCTCGTTGAGGGCTATGCTTCTTCCCATCCTGCCCAGCTTGTATCTGCCGCATGCATTGAGAAGCGTAGCGTATTCGCGCACATCCTTACGGGGTACATCCGCCTTTATAGTGTAAACTTCTCCGAATATATTCTCTATGTACTCTGTTTTTTCTGTGTATATGAGCAGCTTCACAAGTTCTCTTCGTATTTTGGCTTTTTTCTCTTCGGCAAGCGCCTCGTAACTCTTGCGCATCTCCGAATCACTTATGCCTATAGCTCTAAGGAAACTCCGCACGCCATTCCTGTTTCCAGTCAAGCCTTCCATATAGTACTCGTAGTTGTTTGTAAAGAATGTGATAAGGTCTCTAGATTCTCTGCCATAAAGAGTTAAGTCAAATCTCACGTCGAATATGTCTTTGTTGTTTTCCAATATGTAGCGGTTCAATCCCTCAAAAGGCGTTTGGACATCGCCTGCTGCCCCGACGAGCGACAGATAAGTTCTATTTCTGAATACAAACCAAGCCATTGTAGAGCTAGAGGCAGAGACTGTGCCATCTATGCCGTACTGCCAAGGGTTGAAGAAGCCCTCTTGCTTTTTTGCATGCTCATTGGGTTGATGGTGGTCTATAATAGCTACGCTTTTTATCTCGTCTAAGTTCTCTACATGCGAACCCAAATCTACTATGACAACTTCTTCGTGCTCTCTAGCTATGTTGCTCACATCTTCTTCAGCTAAACCTTCGTACATCTCAATCTTTGGTTTTTTCCCCGCTTTTATCAATGTGTCGTATACAATAGAGCCAGCGGATATGCCATCTGCATCGTAATGATGAATGATAAAGGGCTCATCCATGCTCAATATGAGCTCTCTAACCTTTTGAGCATCTCTCTTTATTCTCTCAAGCTTGGTTCTAAGGCTTCCCGCCTCCTCTTGTCCTTTTCCTTGCCCATTCTCTTTCTCCTGCCCTTTATCCCGGTCGCTGTTTTGCCCTCGCTGGTCTAGATGTGTAGCATGTGCTTCCATGTCCATGTGTTTGACCATCTTTGTGAATTTATAGAGTAGTTTATTTAATTGGCTCCCCATCTTCGCCTACATATTTTGCGTTCACTTCCACTTATTCTGTATATTTGTAGTGCTTTTTTAGACTGAGAATAAAGCTAAGGAATTGTTTAGAGTATGCCCGCTGCTTTCAAAAGAAGAGGAAGGACAACACTTACTTCTCCGTACACATCCACGTGTCTGGCTTTTTCTTTTATTTTCCCCCAACTTATGGCTTCGCTGCTTCTAGCTCCACTCAACGAGCCGTCGAACTCGCTTGCCGTGCTCACATATATGGCATAGTCCAAACCGCCTCTGGCTATGTTCACACCTATGGTGTGATGCTTGCTTATGCCTCCACCGAGTATAAGGGCTCCTGTTTTCTCTGCGTTGAGGGTTATATTAGCTAGCTTCTTCATGTCGCCCGTAACGTCGAGCGTAAAGTCCGCGTACTGCTGCTTAAAGAAGTAGAGTTGGAGACCCATGGCGCTGTCTGTTATGCCAGGAGAGAAAATAGGTATGCCATGTTTGTATGCCCAATAGACAAAAGAACCTTCCTTTGCCTCTTCGCTTGCATGTTCATCTATGTACTTGCCCAGAGCTGCGCTTAAATCAGACGGTGTCGTGCCTCTTGCCCTTTCATATTCTTTTGCCAACACTTCTTTGCAGATCTCTTCCAGTCGAATGTAACTCTCTGTTTTCACGCCAATGTTGCCTATGCGATTCATTTCCCTCTTGTGGAGTTGCGTATCGTTGGATGCGAAATCTATAAGGTAGTAGTTGGTGAATGTCTTCATAACGTCGTGCTCTATGGCTCCGCCCGTTGTTATTATGACGTCAAATAACTTTTTTTGGACGAGCTTTGCCAACAATCCTCTCATACCCGATGCAACCATGTTCGCTGTAAAAGCAAGGTACGTCGTGATTTCGCGCTTCTGTTCCCACTCATATCCTTTGCTCCCCCTAGCATTTTCTCCATTATCTTCGAGCATAAGCATCTGCTTAAGGACGGCGGCTGCTCGGCCTATCTGCGTCGACTGAAAGCCAACGTCTGCAATATTTGACAAGTACTCCTCAAAAGAATGCACATCCTTAACGGGCCTTAAGGCACCTTCTTGGAACCCTTGCTTACCTTCTTTCTCTGTATTTTCGACCATTTTATCCCCCATACTCACTTATCCTATATGCAATTCTAACTTTAGTGGCAGATGAATAGCAAGTAACTCCTGCTAGTTACTTATTTATCTCCTTGCCCTTTTACACCATACGTTTTTTATAGTGTACTTTTCAATTAGGCACATGGCAGAAGAGAAACAGGATGAGAGCAAAGCTGGCAAAGGTGGGAAGATGCAAGAGAACAAGAGCCTTATGGAAAGGGCAGACGAAGTCGTCAAAAGAGGCGGCATATTAGCTAAGCTTTACTTTGACATTCACGCGAAGTCAGAAGAAGGCCTCAACAACTTAGCTGTGGGCTTCACATCGACGCTGGACAAAGAAGAGGGTGTCGTATTCGCTGTATCGACCATTGAAAAACCTATGGAAGAAGAGGGTGTATTCTCTTCATATGTCATGTCTGCGGTGCTTTTCAAAGACTATGTCAGCTTCATGCAGTTCGTGGCAAAGTACACACCACTCTCTGTAGAAATAGTAAAACCAGAAAAAATGGAGCTCGACGCGAATACTATCATGGAAACAGCACTATTCATATCCGAAGTGCTCTATGACATGAAGGTCAAAATGTACGAAAAAACGCTTTCACCTCAAGAGAAAGCCCATGTAGAGCGAATGCTAAAGCAAAGGGAAGAGCTGGGCAAAAAGCTTTTAAATGCTGGGGATGAGAGCAAAGATAGAAAAGGTAAAGAAAATGACGAAGAGTCAGATAAATAAAATGTAGCAAGGAAATGTAGCAAAGCGGTAAAGCAACAGTAAGCAAGGGGGCCAAGGTGATTGTATGTTTAAGACGGGTCTTTCGAAGTTGGATAAGCTATTGGGCGGCGGGTTTTTAGACGAAACCATAACCCTTGTATCTGGACCAACAGGTGTTGGCAAATCCACGCTTGCTATGAATATATTAATCAACAACGTCAAATTAGGGCATCGAGCCATATACATCGTCCTCGAGCAAACGAAGGCAGACATAGAAAAGGCTTTCTCAACGTTCACGTGGAACATAGAAGAATACTTTGAAATGGGCACAATCATGGTTATAGACTACCCTTACCACGAGATAAGCCAGTTTACAGCTCCAGCAAACCCGCTCAAAGCCCTCATAAAAAAATACGACGTGACAAAAGTAGTTATAGACTCTATCATGCCTCTGGCTTTAAGTGCAAAGGACGAATTTGACAGAACGGCTTTGTTTGCAAAAGTCGTGGAGCGCATGAAGGAATGGCAAACAGACATTCTTGTTTTATCCGACGGCGCACAGCCAAAAACGCACCAAGAGTATGCTCCCTCCAGCTGGCGTTTTGAGACGTTTGCAGATAATTGGCTAACGCTGAATTATGATTTTTCCTCTTCGACAAATAGGTGGATGCGCATTGTTAAGGCAGAGGGCATACCCAACCCTCTCGACCCTATCCCCTTCTCCATAACTAAGAATGGTGTTAAAGTATAGAGATCGAAGGAGTCAAATGGGCGCAAAGGGAGAGCGAGAATTGGGAATATGCTGCGCCACATTGAGGAAAGAACGCAGCGATCTATCCGTGGCACGTATATAACTGTAAGGCTTATGGTTCTGGCAAAGCCTGCTGGGCCGGCCGCTTTACTTACATGTTCTCTTCTGCTTTCTTTGCGGCGTCTATAGCGTCTGCTAAAGCACGCCCTTTATCTGTCAGTTCTACAATCTTCAGCTTGCCTTTTTTTACAAATTGGACAACCCCTACACTCTCTAGCATTCTAAGGAAGCTTGTGGCATATACATATGTGACGCCCGCCTGCCTAGCAAGCTCTGAAATATGTATGGGTTTTTGAGCCTCTTTTATTTTAAGCAGAAGCAACGCGGGCTTATCCTTTAAGAATAGCATGTTTGCCCTCTTTGATTTTCAATGTAGTATATATCCCCTCTTCTCTCCGTCTCATGCTTGCTCGAATATGGGCTTCTTAGAGAGAAGCATAGGATATGTCCTCTTCTTTAGAGGATAACCTTCGCACTTTTGTAGTATCTCTTCGGCTAGCTCATCCAAGCTCATCTCGCGCTCGCCGCTTAGCCTGTCCCTTATAGAAAGCTTGGTTTCAAGCGTAGCTTGTGCTTCTTTGTCACCGATGACCACAATGAAAGGAAGCCATTCCTTCTCTGCCAGCATGATTCTTTTGCTTATGCTTTCTTCTCTATCGTCTACGTCGACGCGTATGCCTTTTTCTTCCAAGGCCTCAGCTAACTCTACAGCTTTGCTAACGTGTTGAGCGTCCTTTGGAATAAAACGGAGATGCACTGGGTAGAGCCACAAAGGTAAGCTGGGTTTTTTGCCGGCTTCAATCTCATAAGCAGCGTTTTCTAGAATAGCGTACATAACACGCTCTATGGCCCCGCTGAGACTAGCGTGGAGTATAAGTGGGTACTTCTTCTCGCCATTCTCGTTAGTGTACGTAATGCCAAAACGCTCTGCATTCTCTACATCTATCTGAACCGTCGAAAGGGCTGTTGCCTTATTCATGACATCTACAAAGTTGATCTCAAACTTCAGCGAGAAATATGTGAAACGCTTATTCCACATCTCAACTAAAACGGGCTTCTTTGCATAGCCAAACACCTCATGGAGCCATTCTTTGTGTTTGTCGTAGAACTCTTTGGTTACTCTAAAGCCTATTTCACTCTTGTCCCAAAGGCCGAGTGCCTGTATTATCTGAACGGACTTTTCGAATTGAGCTTTGTATTCGTCTTTGGCCATCTCTTCATCTCTTACAAATGTATGCATGTCCGGCATTGTAAAGGCCCTTAGCCTCTTAAGGCCAGCTAGCTCGCCTCTCTGCTCCCTCCTAAAGGAGTAGCGCGTCATTTCGAAGAGCTTCAGCGGCAAGTTTTTGTAGCTTATAATCGCGTCGTGTGCTATAAGGAATTGACCAAAGCAGGCTGCAAACCTGAGGAACAGCCTCTTTTTCTCGCTGAGCACAATATATTGACGAGCGGGAAACCTGTGCAAGTACTTCTTGAGCTGGGGTTGTTCCATGTCAAGCATGATGGGTGTCTCAACCTCGTTTGCTCCAAAATCTAGACATATGTTTGTCACCCAATCCTCTAAGCTGCCCTTTATGAGCTTGCCTTTTGGATAAAACCGGAGGTTTCCCGGGTCGCTTCCCGGTTCGTAACCGACGAGCTCCAACTTCTTCATAAGCTCTATGTGCGGAGGCTTTTTCTCATAACTCCTAACCTTTTTCGTCTCGTAATCGTAGAATTTTTTAAGATTCGTGTGTTTTGAGAAGTCAAACTCTGAGCCTGGCACAAGCTTCTCGCCATCGAAGATGAAGAACTCGCTCTTTATGGTTTCCTCTTCCTTCAGGGCTTGGCTTACCTCCTCTTCCTCTTCTTCGGCCTCGCCTTTCTCTCCTGCCTCGCCCACATGAATTTCCCTGCTTAGCTCAGAAAGAGGATGGCCCTTTACACTTATGATGAATGCCTTGTACCACCCAAAAGGTGCCTTCACAGCTTCGAAGCCGACCTTTTTCAACTTGAGAAGAGCCACATCCATTAATTTCTTCGCTATGCGTGCAGGAGCGGGCTTTGACGTCAGATGGACGTAGGGATAAAGCACGACTCTGTTTGTTTTGACTGTGTCTGTAAATGTTTTGACTTCTTCGACAAGTTTATCGACAACAGCGTCGATGTCCTCATCGCCTTCTTCAGCTGCCACAAAGGCAACAGCGCATTCCTTCTCCTCAAAAGGCTTCGCTTCGGCATCGGCATCGGCTACAGCCTTCTCTTTTGGCTCTACCTCTATACTGTTAGAATGCAAAATGATGATTCGCATGCAGCACTATGAATAGAAATCTTTTTATGTTTATGCAGGTTGGGTAGAACAGCAGAGCATGGATCAGCTAAGTACCCACACAATACAGGTGTAAAATTGAGGGATAGAGCAATTAACAAAGGAAAAGTATAAAGGAATGCAGGGGGTGGGATTTGAACCCACGAACCCACTACGGGACTAGGCCCTCAACCTAGCGCCTTTGACCAAACTTGGCGACCCCTGCTCGAGTAAAGCACATCAAAACTTCAACCGATTCTGAGTTTCCTAGAGCTTAATTCTTTAGGGAAATCTATAAAAATGGATTCTACACTTGTATCGAACTTACATATTTGGCATTATTTATCATCAACAAAAAGAGGGAATCAATAAGGTTGTTGTTTTTAAGATTTGCTTTTCATTTACATTCGGGTGTTCGAACAGTGGATCTCATATCTCTAGGCACGCTTTTGTTCTTTCTGCTGGGATCAGCCTTTTTCTCGTCGAGTGAAACTGCCATAATGAGTATAAGTTTGGCTAGGGCGCGTGTGTTGGCCAAAGAGAAGGGGAATAAAGGCCGGCTCGTGTTGGAGCTGAAGGAAAAGCTGGATGATACACTTATAGCCATTCTTTTAGGCAACAACCTAGCGAATATTGGCGCTACGGCTATAGCGACGGGCATATTTCTAGAGCTCTTGAGTAGTATGGGAATAGCCTTTGCCACTGCTGTTATGACAATAATCATATTAACATTCGGCGAGATTTTTCCAAAGCTCTATGCTTCGTCGAAATCAGAAGATTATTTATTAGCGGTTATCATGCTCCTCTATGATTGGGTTTGGTTGTCGACACCCTTTGTTACCATTTATAAGGAGATGTCAGACTGGATGAAAAAACAGCTAGCCATCACATCTTCACCACGTGTTACAGAAGATGAAATAGAAGAGATGGTTAAGTTAGGTGTCGTGGAGGGGGAAGTCGCACCCAACGAGAAAGAAATTATTTTAAGGGCCCTTGACTTCGCAGATACGACAGCAAGAGCAGTAATGGTTCCTATCTCAGAAGTTTTTGCTGTGGAAGAAAACACGACGTTAGAAGAACTTTTAGAGCAAATGAAAGTCAACAAGGTCACCCACACACGCATCCCCATATTTAGGAAAAAACGCGAACATATTGTCGGCGTTGTGAACATAAAAGAGATGCTCAGGTTCATCTCAATAAAAGATGGATGGAAAGAGAAGAGAGTAAAGGCCCTTATGCGCTCGCCCCTTTTTGTCTTCTGCTCGGATGCGCTTCCGAAGGTGCTTACAGAGATGAAACGACAGAAGCAATTCTTAGCTATATGCCTACGCGAGAAAAAAGTTGTAAAAGGAGTTATTGCTATAAAGGACATATTAGAGGATTTGGTTGGCGAGATGTACGACGAGTTAGATGAAGTTGCCAAAGACTACAAAGCCATAGGCAAAGATAAGTATCTCTTCAGGCAGTCTTTGAGCTTGGAGTATGTAGGAAAAATCCTCCACATAAAGTTCTCGGGCCACGAAGAGAAGTCCATAGGCGAATTTATAGAAGAGAAGAGTAAGGGTAAAAATCGGCTTGTGTATAAGGGGTTTGTGTTTACGCTTCTACCTGAAGTTGGGAAGATTCTAGTCAAAAAGGCCATTTAAGACTGCAATGACGAATTACAGGTATATGAAAGAGTATTTGGCCCTCCTGATTAATGCCCAATTGGTATTTAAAGCAAATAATAGTCAAAGGATAGGAATAAGCTATTATTTTCCTAACGTACAATCTGCCACCATACATTCCACGTCGTATACTGTGTTTGCGTTTAATTTGGGTTAGCAACGAGTAGTAGTGCTTAAACCTCACGATGTATGAAGAAATGGATTATATCTAAAATTTCTTTCTTTGCCTCGCCCTCTGGCAATAAAGCCTCTACCTTTGGCAGCGCCTCTTGTATAAGCTTCTCAGCCTTTCCTTTAGCAAACTCAACTGCACCACTCTCTTTTATAAGGCCAATGGCTTCTTTTATCTCGGCCTCATCCTCTGTGTGTTTTAGGAGAAGCTCTCTCAGTCGAGCGCTCTTAGTATCTTCGAAGTTTTTTATGGCATAGAGCACCAAGAGTGTCCTCTTACCTTCTGTTATATCATCGCCAATCTTCTTTTTGTACTTCTCAAAATCACCCATTATGTTTAGGAGGTCATCTTGGATTTGGAAGGCTACACCAAGCTTTTTTGTAGCTTCATACAACTCCCTATAGACGCGCTCATCCTTCTCTAAGCTCGGCAGAGCTAGTGAAAGAGCCAATAGAACACCCGTCTTATTTTCTGTAAGCCTATAATATTCCTCATAAGGTACATCCAGCCGTTCCTCGTGGATGAGTGTAAGTTCTATCTGCTGACCTTTTGCTACATTCATGAATGTTTTTCCAATTTCTGAAAAGAAAGGCCTTTCTTTGCCCTTCCAATCCTTTTTTGTGAGAATCTCCCATACAGCTATGTGAAGGGCATCGCCTAGGTTTATGGCTACAGGCACGCCATAGAGCATGTGCAGCGTTGGCTTGCCTCTTCTGTAGGGTGAGCCATCCTCTATATCATCGTGGATAAGTGTGAAGTTGTGAAAGAGCTCAAGGGCTAAGGCAATGTCATCGTAAAAGGAGGGCTCATCTGAAAAGAGGCGCGCCGATAACAAAAGCAACACAGGCCGTATACGTTTGCCGCCTCTCATAACATACTCTTCAAGGGCATCAACCATGCCCTCATCCAAGCTTGTTTCTCTTAGCACTTTAGGGAGTTGCCCTTCTACAAATGCCTTTAATTTGTTGCTCAATTCTGCCATAGGGCCATCTCTTTACAAACCATTTTTAAATGCCACTTAGCCTGCCAGCATTGCCTTTTAAACTCTACCTCTCATCTTATTTTGGGGGTGGTAGGATGAAGCTAGGCTTATACACAACGAAGGAGTTTTTTGTGAGAGCTAGGAATGTGCCGGGCCTTTTGTATAAGATGAGCTCTTTGCTAGGAGAGCATGGTGTGAATGTGGAATCTATATCTGCATTTGCAGTAAATGACGATGAAGCCATATTTCGTATAGTATCAAACGACATAGAAACTACCGCTAAACTTCTCTCTCGCATGGATAATGTATTGGAAGCGGACGTCGGAGACGTCCTCGTAGTTAAGCTGGAGAATAAACCGGGTGAGCTGGCTAAGGCCGCAGAGCGTCTTCACAAGAGAGGTGTTGACTTAGAAGCGGTTTACATTCTAAAAACAGGGCCAACGACGGAAGTTGCCCTTAAGCCAAAAAACATGGAAGCAGCTATAGCAGCCTTAAAAGGTTAAAGATATGAAGGCAGAGGCCATCAAATCATCTAAGCTAAAGCGGCATGAAGCCCTCAGAAACATAGCGTTTTATAAATAACGCCTTTCATTCTTTTTTGGTGGGTTTATGGGTCTCTTCGAATTCCTAAACAAACTGGCAGACATCATTCGAAAGATAAAGAAGGGTGTGCCACTTTCAAAAGAGGAAATAGAGCTCGTAGCTGATGTTATTCAGAAAGATGCTACGCGCGTTCAGCTATTCGCGAATGCCTTGCTCAACTCAGCGCTTTCCCTACCACCAGAATCCACGGGCGAGGCAAAGGCAGCTATATACAAACTTCGGCTACTTACAGCTTCAGCAATAAAGCGGCGCGTAGTCGGAGGTGAGCCGTTCAATGAAGAAGATATGGATGAGCTTGCAAAGGCCTTCGACGTCTTGGGGTTTGAAGGCAAGCCCATGGCAGCTTCTTTCAAAGCGAACTTCACACTTGTTTTTGGTTATGGCTTCAAAGAAGCGCTCGACGACATAAACAACAAGTTAGAAGAGAAGGCCAAAGAAGTGAATAAAGAATCGGGTCTATTTGAACAGGAAAAGAAGAAGTCAGAAAAGGAGAAAGAAAAACTTATGTGAGCGTTCATGGGCCTATAGGTTGCACCATCAAAAAGGAATTGTTGAAGGTCGTCCCTACGTATCGACTACACACCATATTGGCTCTGGAGAAGTAAGTGGAGATTTGATAACACAAATAAATACGAAATAGGCGGAAACATGCAAAAATTTACACTTTCTTCTGCATACATCCTTGGTTTGTATACTCATGCACCTTCTCCAAATGGCTTTGGGGTGTGTGGGAAAGCTAAAGAGGTATTTGCAGCCCATGTTATCAAGCAAAAACTGACAGAACCAAACAAGCTCCTTATAAAGGGAAGCTGCGCTTTCTTTTACAACAATCGTGTGAAGAGTCGTTTTCTTCGTTGGGAGGCATCTAGAGAGTATAAGCTTGGCCTGCCTAATGGGTACAGCTCTGCTTATCTAGCGGGATGGTTCGACGCAGCCGGACGTGTTGGTGGCTGGACGGAAGATGTAAAGAGTGAGAAAGATAAGGAGAAAAGGGGTAGGAACCCTAAAGTTGTGCTTTCTAAAGGGGATGCTATTGACGAGCATATACTAACGCTCCTAAATTTTAAGTTCGCGAAGAGAAAATCTATGATAAGATTGGAGAAACCACTGGCATTTATAAAGTTCATATTGCCATTCTCATGGAATAAGGATGAGCTACATAGAATCCTAGATACCTTCCTTGGATGACTCTGAGAGTTGTGTTGAGTACTTATATATAAAGGTTTCGATTCAAAAGCCCTCCATGATTCGCATTCGCGTCAGGGATTACCTCCTTGGTGTTGTGGGCCTGTTTGGAAAGGAGAGAGGTAAGCACTACCCCAAGCTTTAGGTGGAGCTATGGCATTAAAGAAGATTATTTACTTTCTGTACACGCCACTTGTAGTTATACTTCTATTCTCTGCAGCATCGGTTTTTGTATTCACAAATAGCTATGCATCCATAAAGGCGCATACACAGGCTCTTCTGTACAATGTATCTTTTGGCGCACTTACCACAAAGTATCCCATTGAGAATCTTTCCATGAGCGATATTAAGCAAGCCTGTGCAATGAATGCAACTACTGGGCAGTATGCCTTTTTAGGAAGTGTTTGTGAAGGTGTTAAATCTGGCAACTATATAACTGTAGAGGAAGTTGTGAATGCATCCGTTTCATCTGCATTGGATCAAACCCTCAATCCATTCGAGGAAGAACTGGCGCATATAAATGGCTTGCTACCGTTTTTTGTGGGTTTTGTATTCATACTTTATCTATTTTATGTGGCGCTTGTATTCATGGCCAGGAAAGAAAGTATGCTTTATTACTTCTCTATAGCAGTACTTTTTGCTCTTATCTTGTACTTCCTTTTATCCTCGACCGTGAACTTCCTGACTAACACGTTGGCTGAGAAGGCAGCAGCGTACATTCCCAAAGAGTATCTTGCATCTGCTTTTACAATTATATTGGATTTCAAGCAGCATGTCTTTCCAAAAATTATAGGTGACGCTTTTAATATTACTGCACTCCTTCTGGTTTTGCCATCCACACTACTTGGCCTTTGGCATGTATTCGAAGGGCTTCTTCCAAAGAAAGCCAAACATTAAAAAACCTCTGTTTAAGAATAGATAAGCAGGGCCCGTAGTCGAGTGGCTAAGACGCCTCTCTCACACAGAGGAGATCCCAGGTTCGAATCCTGGCGGGCCCATCGGAACCTTTTTCAAAAAAGGTTCCATCGAAAAACTATGGGCGTTTATGAGCCCTTCTTAGTGGAGCTTCTTCTTAAGAAGCTCCTTCGGTGAAGCCTTTTCCCAAAAGGCTTCTGATTGAACTTCTTCCTAAGAAGTTTGGGTGGAGCTTCTTTTCTAAAAATGTTTTTTGATTGAACTTTTTTCTAAAAAGTTCAGGAGAAGGCGTCTTTTTAAGAAGTTCGGTGGATATGCTAAGCCTATTAAAGGCTTTGTTACGAGATGTAATTATGGATGAAAAAACTGACACAGTAGAGACAGCCGTATTGGAAAAATTGTATGTGAATGGCAAGAGACCAACGACGCCAAAAGAAGCCCTTGATGAGCTTTTGGAGCGAAACAGGCGTCTTGTCGAAGGATATAAGAATGGGAAAAACGTTGTGCTCTTTTCTGAAGAGGAGAAGATTGGAAGGGATAAGTTAACGTGGCTAGCCATACAAGATCCAGAGAACAAAAATGGCCAAAGGCCTTTTGCTACTGTGATAACGTGCTCTGACAGCAGAGTGAGTATAGATGCTGCTTTTAGACCCTACCCAGGCCAGATTTTCGCTATAGAGAACGCAGGAAATGTGGCAGGGGATGAAACAAAGGCTAGTGCAGATTATTCCTCCGGCCATCTTCACGACGTACATGTGCTCATGATTTTGGGTCACACAAAATGTGGGGCTGTTACTGCAACGCTCGAAACAGTTTTAGAAAAGAAAGCCGTAGAAAGCGCCATATCGGCAGCCTTAGAAAAAATCGAGCCCGTAGTTAGAGCCGTCATAGAAGAGGAGATTGAGAAAAAGTTTGGTAAGCCATGGAAGGATCTGGTAGAGGCAGATAAAGACGCAGGCTATAAGGAATTGAAAGATGCATGGACGCTCGTCCAAAAACGCCTTGCGTTAGTCAACACAGCCGCTGCCAAAAATGCCATAGAGCAGGCAAGAACACTATATTTGAATGTTGCATCTGTTAAAGAAGCAGTGGATGAGGGCAGACTTTGGCTCGTTGCAGCTCTTCTAGACTTGGACACCTATGAGGTGAGTGTTGTTGGCAGAATCACAAAAGAGTGAAGTGAGCTCTGAAAAAGAATACCAATTCAAGCGCATGCTTAAGAAGTTAAGGCAGTTTAGGGGCTCTGGCACGCAACTCGTTTCAGTCTATATTCCAGCTAATTATCCTATACCAGAGATTGCCAATAAAATAAGGGAAGAAATCAACCAAGCCCAAAACATAAAGAGTAAGCAGACGCGCACAAATGTCATAGCAGCCCTCGAAAGAATTAGCAACGCCCTAAAACATTTCAAGAAGACGCCGCCGAACGGCCTAGCCTTATTTGCGGGCAATATATCACCAGATCCTTCAAAGAGCGACATACAAACATTTATCGTAGAGCCTATATATACACTTAAGCAAAGTGTATATCGCTGTGACTCAACCTTCTTCTTGGAGCCTCTTGAAAAAATGATGCAGTCCGGCGAGAGCTATGGTATACTCGCCATAGACGGAAAGGATGCCACTCTCGCAATCCTGAAAGGAACAGACGTCACAATTGTGCAAAAAATCCACAACCCCGCGCACGCGAAGGTGCGAAAGGGTGGCCAAAGCGCACGACGCTATGAAAGGCTTGTCCAAGAAGCGACGGAGCGCTACTATAAGAAAGTTGGCGAAGCCATGGATCAGCACTTTTTGGGAAATGTAAAAGGAGTTATCGTCGGTGGTCCGGGCCCAGTCAAAGAATATTTTGTAAAAGAAAAACCATTTAATTACCAACATAAAATTCTCGGTCTTATTGACACAGGCTATTCAGACGAGCACGGCATACACGAGATTTTGGAGAAGGCTGATGAGCTCCTAAAGGAAGAAAAGATCGTCAAAGAAAAAAACCTTGTTCAATCGTTCATAAAAGAGGTTGTGAAGGGAGGAAAAGCTATATATGGGTATAAGGAGGTTGTAGCTGCAATAAAGTCCGGACAAGCTGAGAAGGTGCTTGTCAGCGACGAACTACCCTTTCACTACTTCAAATTTAAGTGTCCAAACGACGGCACAGAAAAGGAGCTTGTTGTTCGCGAGGACGAGCGCGAGAAGATTTTTGCAAAGCCTCTAGCCTGCCCAAAGTGCGGCGCTACTATGGAAATTATTGAGGAAGATGATCTAACAGATCATATTATTGGGTTAGCAGAAGCGCACAGTATTCCCGTCGAGGTCATAAGTAAACAGAGTGCTGAAGGAGCTCAATTCTTTCATGGGTTTTACGGCTTGGGTGCTTTTCTGAAATATTAACATTTTAATTGATGAAAATCGACGAAGTAGTTAATGAGGAAAAGAAATAGTGTGGAAGAAGAAAAAGAACGATGACAGCGCTCCTTGTATGGCCTTGTATAGTTGGGCAGCCGGTTGATTTTTGTGTCTACTATGTGCCTCTTGCTAACGACCACAACGTTCTTTTTTAGCCTTTCGATACACTAGCTGTCGAGGCGCTCAAGCTACATTCACCTTCTTTGTAAGTATTATTTACATACACTTTCAACATGTTCTCGAATGAATTGCTATTTTTTGGATTGCCATTCTCTACGAGCAGAACATAGCAGTTTTTCTTGGCCCAGTAGTTGATGCAGTTTCCTAAGCTCCATGTCACATCCTTTGTTTGGCTGCATGGGAAGGTTTTGCAGAGAGGGATGCTTGCCATGCATTTATTGCCGTCGATGCCAAAGAACTCAACATCTTTTGTAGGCAAGCTTAGCAGAGCTGTCCTATAATATTCTAGACCACAGTTCATTACACTTTGCCTTAGGGATTCGTTTGCTGGATTTTCAAATGCTACACACAAGGGCCTATCGAGCATCTCTTGCTTCATTTGAGCAGCTGAGATGGTTTTGCCTGCATAGTCGTTCAAAGAACTTGTATTGTTTGTGAATACCGCCCAAATTATGATAAGCGCCGCTATTAAAATACTGATTGTGAGAGCCCATTTTGTATTACTATCTAATCTATAAAGCTTGTTTTTCTGGCTCTTGCCCTTTTTGCCCTTTCCACTATTCCCTTCTTTTTCTTCATTTTTCTCTTCCTTGTGGGGTTGTTTGCCAGACTTACTGTCCATGCGTAAGCACCTCCTTTACATAGCATTCTTTATAGCTGGAATCAGTCATGCTTATGCGCAGTATAGGCTCGAATATGTATGAACCTTCTACTTGGTTTGTTGTCGCTTCGCTTAGGATAATTGCAGGCGTGCTGTACTTGGAGCATTCTGCCATCACAGTGTCCTTTCCATCAATTTTGCATGTGTTGCCAACTTTTTCTACGACTGTAACATTTTCTCCTTCATTCCTTAGGGCCTGCGCAATCTCTTCTCCACATGTTTCTATGTTTCCTTCCTTCTCTGCCTGCACAACAACGTAAATATGATTGCCGCCGGCTATAACCTTTGTAAACGTCGGGATATCTGCTTTATGTATGGCGTTGTCTAAGGCAATGTACGTCGCGCCCCCCATAATCACAAATACAATTGCCGCTCCAATCAAAGCCAACGTGAAAAAGAAGATGCGTCTGCCTCTTTTTATTCGTCTGTGCTTCTTCTCCTTTGTGTAAAACTGAACGACAGAGACCCACAGAACAATGGAAGCAAAAGCTCCACCTATCAATGAGCCAAATATGAGGGGGCTGTTTTCTATGATGCCCAGCTTATAGGATAAATTGTTTCCAAGGAAGGGGCTTATTGTTTCATATATGGCTTTGCCATACCACACCATACCATCAAGGAATGCCTTTATTACAGAATGCTTCTCTTGTGTGCTAACCGATTCGTACGTCTTTATGAGTTCGTCCAACTTTTTATCGTAGACGCTGAATTGTGAAGGCGTGAGCCTTCCATTCAATGCGGCTATGACGGCAGAGTATTCGTCTTCTGTCTTCTCCTTAAGAATGGGGTCATGTATGCTATTTCTATAAGAAATATACAACCCTTCCAAATACATCCTTTTCTCGTTCAGCTCGCTAAGTTTTGTCTCGTACATTTTTGTTTGATTGGCAACAAGATAGACGATGTTTGAGAGCATGCTTAGGCTTTCGTTTAAACCTGTGAAGTTGTTTCCTTCTATTTTCTCGTCAATCTGTTTGTTGAGCTGTTCTATTTGTTGGACTCTGTTAGAGAGCTGAGCATCGGCAATCTTCGATAAGACTGTGTCGGCTCTTTCTTTCAATGCAGGCCAACCAGCCAGTATTTGGGCTTTACTTTTACTGAAGGCTGTGCGCTCTTCATATGTGTGCTTGTATGCAAGTCTCTCTTGTGTTGAGTTGTAGAGCTCAGTCAATATATCGTCGTACTTGTACAGAGGCTTTGTTTTCTCGCTTACCTCTCCTGCCAACGTTTTTATTTTATGCAAAGCCGTTTCATTAACAACAAGCTCAGCACATATACCTATACAGTTGGGGCAAGAAGCTCTGTCTAAAGGATAACGGAATATGCTGTGCTTTATTGTGTCGACATCTTTGTCAATAGCATCTACCGCACTGCTTATCTCGTCGTAGTTTGCACTAATTAGTCTGTAGTCGCTGACGTTTAGGTCTTGCAGTATTGTAGCTAGTTGCTTATCTATGTCATAACTGCTTGTGAAGAAGCTTTTCACGTCAGGGTAGATTTCCATATAATCTTTGCACGTCAGAATCTCACCGTAATGAGAACATATGAAGCTAGAGTAAAATGCATAAATATCTTTGTATTGGTGTAAGTTGGGAGGTATACCTATGTTTTCTCCCAACGTCCCTCTACATGCATATTCTTCGACGTTCTTAACCTGATCGCCATTGTTTCTGCTCCAATTGAACACGCTAACAAGCTCGCGTATTTGCTCTTCTATTTCAGTAAGATTGCCCGGAGAATACTTTTGCAAGAAGTAGGGCCAAAGTATGTCATTCATTTGGCTTTTACTCTCTATAATCTCCTTCGTGTTAGCGTTTACGAGAAGGGCGGCGCTTCCATTTATCCATATGAGGCTGTAGTTTGTGTTGTTTAGACTGAAGTTTTCATAACTAACCATTGAGAGATTCTCTCCATCGATAAGATAAAGACTCATATTATTTAACGTTTCGGCAAATGCTACACTGAATACAAACGACACTAATAAGGCTAAGCTAAGCCACTTAATGCTCCTTTTCATCATGCCCAATCTTCTCCCCATAAATATTTAAACCTTTTATTGCCAGCTTGCGTGTGGAGAAAAGGCCAATGAGCATTCTGTCGTTAGATTTAGCTGGCAGCCCTTCTCGAAGAACAGGTTATGCTTTTTGGAAGAGAGATGCAAAAGGGAAGAGTTATAGTAAGGTGGGTAGCGTATTCTCGGATGAAGAAATCCTAACTTTAATCGAGAAATTTAGGCCTTCTGTTGTAGGCATAGATGCACCTCTTTCTTTACCTGCCGGCCGCTCATCTATAGAAGAGAAAGGGCCTCATTTTCGTGAAGTGGATCTCCAACTTAAAGCCATGCATATACGCTTCTTTCCTATCTCTCTAGGCCCTATGCGCATGCTAACAAAGCGCGGCATGGAACTGAAGAAGAAGATAATGGAGCTCGGGAAGAGGCTTAATATGAGCATCTCAGTGTATGAGCTGTTTCCGGGTGGGAGCCTCGACATACTTAACATTCCGCGTAAGACGCCAGAAGCTGTGAACGCCTTTATGAAGCCCTTTGGTTTGCTTGCTAAGAATGTCGACGAAAGTGATGCAGCCATTGGCTTGTTCACACTTTGGCAGTATGTAGAAGGTTGTGGCCTTTTGCTCAAAGGCAGAGAAGGTGAAATGCTCTTAGCTAGCTCTGCCCTTTATTTAGGAGAGCCGATATTTCTCGAATTCGAGAAGAGGATAAACCGCTTTGTTGTAGAAGCTAAGAGAAGTGAGAAGCAAAGGGAAGATGCACAAAAAAATGATGTGCGAGTTTACCTTAGGGATACCGGCAGCCTCTCACAACACCTCGTGCCCGGAGCAAAACTCTATGCTGTTCAGCAACCTAATGGAAGAAAACTTAAGTTTATGGTTAAAGCCATATATAACAAAGAGCTTGGCCAGTGGGTATATGTTGACCCCTTTTATGACGCCGAAATGGCTAGAGAGTTCTTAAGAACGAAAGGTATTCTGACACAGCTTGGTTGTAAAAAAGTGGGCCACTCTATATTCGATCTTGCCCTCGTGGATGTGAGTAAAAGAAGTAAGGGTAATAGTGGAAGAACTAAAGGGTGTGTCGAAGTAAAGGGCGCAAGCCATTTTGTCCCACTTGACTCAGTGACCTCAGCGACCTCAGCGACTGTTTCGAAAGACTGCACAAAAGAAATAGTTAATAAGACAGGCAATAAAAAATGGAAAACACTGTTTCCTGAGCCTTACTCAAAGAGAGCTGAGAGACATTTCTATGAATTGGGAAAATTAGCTCAAAAAGGGATGGAGGCTCAAATTATTTTTGTTGCACATTTCGATGCTGGTGAAGTAGGACTTAATCCTGCATATCCGCACTTAATAGGTGTGCTTAAGGGGGCAATGAAGAAAGGAGTGCAAATAAAAGCCCTCTCGCCACAAATAAGAAGTAATTATTGGTGCTTTAAGCGCAAGGTGCCTTTTAGGCTCTGAGCAGAAATCCTGAACATAAACTTAAGACACTACATGCTGCAAAGTTGGTATTGGGTTTTAGGAGTAGAGTATTGGATTCTCCAAGTGATTCCTTAAGGCTTTTAAGTCCTCCCTTTCATATGTCTCCATGGACATCTATCTGTATGACACGCTTAGCAAGAAGGAGAAGCTCTTGGAGGACCGCGACATCAAGATGTACGTGTGTGGGCTTACTCCTTACGACGACGCTCACATCGGCCACGCGAGGAACTTCGTTGTCTTCGACATGTTGAAGCGCCTCCTGCTTTATGACGGCAGAAAGGTCTTCCACATGCAGAATGTAACCGACGTGGAGGATAAGATAATCAAGAGAGCTAACGAGCGTGGAGAAGATGCCATAAAGTTAGCTGATCATTACCAACGTTTAGCCACTGAGTTATTGGATAGGCTCAACGTGTTAAGAGCTGATGTTTACCCAAAGGTCTCGGAGCATATTCCCGAGATTATACATATGGTGAAGGTGCTGGAGGAGAAAGGCTATGCCTATGAGACGGAAACCGGCGTGTATTACAGCGTCTCCAAATTCGCTGATTATGGAAAGCTTTCCGGCCAAAGCTTGGACGAGATACGCGAAGGCTATCGAATAGAGCCAGACCCCACGAAGAGGGACAGCGCTGATTTTGCCCTCTGGAAAAAGGACTGCTCTGGGCCATGTTGGGACAGTCCTTGGGGGAAGGGCAGGCCGGGTTGGCATATCGAGTGTAGCGCCATGAGCTTAAAGTACGCACCAGAAGGCCTAACCATTCACGGCGGTGCGAGGGATTTGATTTTCCCACATCACGAGAACGAAATTGCACAGAGCGAAGCTTACATGGGAAGGAAGCCCTTTGCCAAGATTTGGGTGCATTCTGGCCTTTTAACCATCGAAGGTAAGAAGATGAGCAAAAGCCTGGGCAACTTCATAACGTTAAAGGATGCATTGGCTAAGTGGAAGCCCATGGTCCTCCGCCTCTTCTTCCTTTCAGCGCACTATTCGAAGCCCCTCGACATAAACGAAGAGGCCATAAAGGCTGCGGAGGAGGCCTACAATAAGCTTAGCTCTACATATAAGCTTCTTTTGTCATTGGACGGCAGTGGGGGAACCCGGGTTAATGAATTAGAGGAGGAGCGCATCGCTTTCCTCTCCGCCTTAGCCCATAACCTAAACCTGCCCGAGGCCCTCGCTCACCTCCACAAGGCTGCTTCTCTCGTGAATAAGCATGGCTCTTCTCTCGATAAATGGAGTGTCGAAATAGCGAAGCTGTTGTTCAAGGAGTTCCAGTTCATCTTTGGTGTTAAATTAGAAGGCCTTTCCTCGTCCGGCAAGGAGAAGGCCCTTCTCGACGTTATAAAGCACGTGAGGGATGAGCTGAGAAAGGCCAAACTCTACGAACTCTCCGACGATATACGCGATGAGCTCAACAAAGCCGGCTACGTAGTTATGGATGGGAAGGGGGGAACGGAGATAAGACCAAAGTAAGGTCAAAATAAGCCCAATGTAGATCTCCCTCTTCATTTTTAAAGAGAAACACTCATAATACATTGCAGCGGGCAAGGTGGGGGCTAGGGGTCCCCGTACCACAAATCCCCTTTATGGTGGGCCGCATGCCTGCAGCGTATGTGCTACTCGGGAAAGCAGCTTTAGTAAGAGCGTCGATCCTCTGTCCTCCATTAGCTGCATAGCCTGAACCGGGTCAGGCCGAAAGGAGCAGCCCTAAGGGCTATGTGGCTGTTTGGAGGGTAGCAGA
Organism: Microcaldota archaeon; assembly: GCA_015522475.1. Lineage (GTDB taxonomy): Archaea > Micrarchaeota > Micrarchaeia > Anstonellales > J096 > J096. Next base: position 182,568 of record WAMF01000001.1, on the reverse strand, counting down.
GGGGAGCCCCCTGCTAGAGATGTGCGCCTGGGTAGTGCATGCAAAGCAGGCTGCCCGCTGCACCCACTACTATTTTATCTCGAGAAGTTTGGTTGGAAGCTACAATCTACAATGGACTACAATAAATTAGCGACCATATTAGCAGCATATTTAGTACTTTGGTGAGGCTGGTTTAAAACCACAATATGGGCAGGCTTTGCCTCTTGGCTTTAGTCTGCCACATCTGGGGCAAGCGACCATAACTTCTTGTGTATACGGCCAAAGCATGAAAGTGCCTACAGAACCTACAGCCATAGCTCCTAAAAAGCTGCCGGCGGCAGCACCAAGAAGACCACCACCAGCCATAAGTAGGGGTGGCACAATTGTCTCCTTGAGTGCGCCCGCTAAAGCAGATACGCGTCCCTGCCCTCTCTGCCTAGCAAATTTATAGGCACCATGTTTCATATATGCATAAAAAGCCAGGTAATTTGTAAGAAAGACGGGTGAAAATATGGCAAACGCATAGTTATATTTAGGCCCAGAACCCAAAATCTCTTTGCGCATCTCTTCATATCGCTTAACAAGGTTGTACTTTAAGTTTATAGGTCCTCCAAGAGGCATGTATTCTCCACCAAGGAACTCATATCCTGGAGACACAAAGCCCATCTGTGTCCCAACAGTAGATTCAAGCTTCCTCATACCTGTTCTTATGTCTAAGTATGAAAGGCCAGGATTTGGGCTAAGAGGCCCTCCTTGAACAACACCCACCTGCTTCGAATACCATTGGTAATTTGGAGCTCCGGGTGTAGTTAACCAATTCACATTTGCATATGAAAGAACACTCCTCTCTGTCTCGTTTCGCAGTTTCTTGCTTATGAATCTATCAGCTCTAGCCCATACATTCGATGGCAACAACCCCAATGTGCCTAAAGCTGCAGCTCCGAGTAGAGCTCCCCCTCCCAATGTAACACCAAGCACACCCAAAGGCACAGTACCATAGGCCATAAGGTTTGTGAATAGGCCCTTCATAGTAAGTTCCCATCGTTCGCCTGCTCTGTTCTTTGTCCTGTGTTTGTACATATCCTTAGCCCTAGGCATGGCACTGAGGAAATTTGCCACAACCTCTTCACCATAACGTTCTCTCCACTTCTCTATAATAGCATCATCCACCTCATATGCAAAGTCATAACCTGTTGGTTGAACAATGCCTCTCCACATAGCACTGTTTGCCAACGTAGCGAATTTAGAAAAACGCTGACTTGCTATAGACCCCCACTTTACTAGACGATATTGTAAAGAGCCTAGAGGGGAATAACGTTTAAGTGCTTCGCTCATGTATGTGGCTGGTTCTCCTTTTTCAAAAAAGTATCCAACAGGCACAAGAGATTGCCCACGTGTTGGACCTTGAGCTAGAGTTGCTTCCTTACCACCTCTCTTAGCCATTACAATGAAGTAATCATCTCTACCATGAAAATAACCTAAATAATTGATATAATGATTTAATGACTCAAGCACCCTATCTATCTGTTTAGTCTCTCGCTCATAAGCCTTTATTTCACCCTTGAGGTTCTTCCATTTGTTGCGTAAAACATGGACTCTTGATTCGAAGTCCCTAATTTCTCCTTCGAGTCGGGCTATATCCTTACTGTGATCTGTTTTCTTGGTTTTGTCCAGCCACTTTAGATATTTTATGCGCTTCCTTCTGTTTTCAATCTCTATGTTAAGAGCATCCATTCTTACTTTTACGCCGGACCTTCTACTTTCAGCCGTCTCTAAGTCCATCTGCCTAAGTTGTTTTTCATCCTCTTCCGCTTCTCTTAGGAGCATGAGGCCATGCCAGGCTGCTTCTGTCTTTGATGCCCACGTCGTCACATGCTCCATATTAAGAGCTATACCGGGCGCCCCACCCAAAATCAAATTGGCACTTCGTACAAGGCTTTTCTTTAAGTTGTATATTGATGTAGTCAATGCTAGGTTCCTCTTACCCATCCCTGCATTCGTGGCTATATCTCTGACGGCATTCATGACGTCATGTTTGGTTCCTATGATGTAATATCGAGAGACTGGCCCATTAAATAAGAGAGAGAAGTCTCCTGTCTTCTCTCCATAGGCCATGGCTAAACCAACAGCTATCTCTGGTGTTATGTTGTCGGCGCCGTGTTGATAGAGCTTTAATACTGCATTAATGGCGTGTTCAAATTCATCCCTATCAAAGGAGCCTCTTCCTCTCCGAATCTTTTCGCGTATTGAGTTGAGAGCATTTATTTCAGCTTGAGATATATATCCCCCGCCTCCTGGAGAAACCCTTTTGGATGCCACATCAAGAGCCTTTTCTATATCATCCGGATGTATGTTGGGGATACTCTCTGGCTGATAAAAGACGAGTTTCCCATCCTTCTCATATACCAATGAAAATGTATCAAGTCCTAATAGATGAACAGCTGGCAAACGACCTGCGATACCAAGTGTCCCTATACTATTTATCTCTGCTACAGAAGAAGTGCAGCAGCCCAACCTATTTATGGTTGAGATCATACCCGCTCTATTCTCTTCTGTGTTTGTATAAACAGGTAAGACCTCACCCGTCTTTGTTTCCATGAATATGGCGCCTTCTTTTTCTATACCATGTTCTATCTCTAGAGGTGTAATATCATGTGCCTCTTTGAGATAAGCTGCTATATCCTCTGGGTTGTCGCTCCCTGTCCTTCTGCGTGCATAGTATATCATGTGGGGTATAGCATTTCTCACGAACTGAATTTGATCATAACCCGTGCCTATGGTTTGGTTGGACTCCTCTTCAGCTAAGCCCACCTTTATATTGTGGATTACACCAACAGCTGGTTGATTTACATATTCTTCTTCTATCCACGGCCCATTTCTTATTGTTGTTGAAGCTTCATAGAGGATGGCTTGTACATCCTTCTCCTCCAATCCATACAGACCATGGATTTTCTCCTTTGGTAATATCCTCTCTATGTCCTTGCGCACAATTTCTTCCACTTCTTTAGCAGATTTAGCAGTTAATGTGTCTGCCTGAAGTAATTTTATAATGGCCTCTGATAACGCTGCCTCCCCTCCTTTTGCAAATATCTTCTTGATGTCAGAGGGTAAGATTCCTCTAACTTTTAACTCTGCTTCTAAGTTTTTCCTCAACACAGATTGGAGCTCCTTCTTATCCTTCTCACTACTTACGAGATCAATCATGCTACTTATGAGATTAAGCATGTGGAAGGGAACATGTTGTATACTCTCATCCTTGTCCCACACTAAGGTATTGGATACTCCTTTGGCTACGTCGCTCGCCACTTCTGCAGATGCCTTTAACAATTTTTTAATATCGCTTTTTGAATAACCTCTCTTCATAAGGTCTGATTTGAGTCTATTTATACGATCCTTTAAGAGAGCCTTAAGTATATGTCCTGTGTTTTCTTCGACGTATAATTTTCCATCGCCGTTCTCACTGTGCGCTTTTTGAAGAGCGACCTCGGTAGTTTTTAAAAGTGCTTCCTTACCTTCTAACAACACTTGTTTAACTATAGACTCTAACTCAGCTTGTTGAGTTGGAGTTAAAGGAAGCGAAGTAGCTGTGAATGTATTTATCGTTTGATTAATCTGATCGGATAATTGATGGATAATGTTGGCTTTTGGCCTCGCGTAGATGCCAACAAAGCCCTCTTCTTTTCCTCTAGACTGCACAACCAGAGAGTGTATGAGCGCCGTCGTTTCAGAGAGGTAAAGCGTATGACCTGCATAGCCGCGTACAGCACCTTGTATTACATCATATCCATGCGGACCACTTAGTGAAGTAACTGTATCTTGATCCACAAGATTCCATTTTACGTAGTGCCAGGGTTTTTCAATGCCTGTGGCAATCTCGCTGGGCGGATGAATCATGTGCTCTGTGGCTACTGTAGCAAGAGCTACTCTGCCGGGATCTGACATCAAATAATCCCTTTCAGCCGTCTCTCTGAGTAGATTACCCCAATTTCTGATAGTTGTAGCTTCATAAGGGGTAACTTCTGTTAATCCTGCTGTAATGGGTGTTCTTTCTGCTCCTGACGTCTTAAGGTGTTCCTTAACTGCTGCTAAAAACTGGTAGAGAGCGTCGTCGCTTACGGTCTCCTTGGCTTTGGAAAACCTGGCAAATACATCTCTCATCAATTCGTGCCATATAGAGTTGTCATCTAAGGCTACGCGCTTTGTGTAGGGATCAGCCCCTATTTTAGAGTAAATTTGACTTACGAAAAGAGGGTCACCAACAGGTGTTACACGGTTTATTTCACTAGCAAGCACGATATCGAGGCTAACGTGGGCTGCCTCTCGTATGTCCTTCCATGTTAAAGAGGAGAGCGCTTCATTATCATTCAAATCTGTGAACATATTATAGAGCTTTTCGCCGAAGTAATAGAAACGTAAGTTTTGCTCGCTTAAGTCTGTTTGAGAAGCAAAGCCATACTTAAGCCTCCCAGAAACAGAATCCAAAGTAGATGCCAAATTGTAATATGTGTCGTATTCAGCGAGTGGTCCGCCTTCGCTGTGGGTGGCGTTTATGATCTCATCTGCTACGCCGTAAAGTGCACTGCCCTTGCCCATGGCTTTCTTGAAAGCGTTAAGTCCAGCCTCAAATTCACCCCCCTCATTTAAGCTGCTCCAAATGTTTCTGACTTTATTCCAATCTGCTTCCGATATGCCATCCAGAGCCTTTCTTATGCGCGCTATTCTCTCTTCATTTTCTTCTCTGAAAGCCATGACAAAATCAAGCTCTGCTAATGATGAGGCAACATCTTCACCAAGCACCTCTGCCAAAGCATTGAGGAAAAGTATCCGTCGTGCAGCCTCCTCCATTTTACCCAAGCCATGCTTTACTGCATTCTCCATATTGAATAGTTTGTATGTGAGTCCAGTGCTCCCCCACTTCTTCAGCTTCGCAATTACTCTACCCCTCCATGTGTTTTCGCTGGCGGCTACGCCTTCCCTTTCTAAAAGACCTCCTACAACCCTCAAGCCTGTCCACGTCAGAGCCGCTTCTTTTAAAGATGTCTTTACTTGCCACCACTCATCCATCATCCTGTCCCAAATGAGCGTGCCTGGGCTAAGAGCCATGCCTAAGAAAGGTATCCGCTTTATGTTGTCGATAACCTCATCACTCATATCCTTTACTTTGTTGGGCTTTGCTTTGCCAAAGACCTCGCCGGGTCTTTTGCTTGCCATGTAGACGCCGGCAACACGTTTAAGGTCCATTTCATGTTCTTTGGCTTCTCTTTCGTTACCTGCAGCCAAGGCTGCTTGGCGTTTGGCTTCCATTTTCTTGAGGAGGTCTTCTACATTCTTAGCGCCGTGCCTTCTCGCTATTTCTTCCACTATCTCTCTGCCACTCTTTTTCATCCAGTCCCTTCTTGACTTTTTACCAATGCTTGGGCCAAATATATATTTCTTCAAGAGGGCCCTTTTTGCCCTAGATGTGGCAATCTTCCAGTGCCTGTCCATAACCTCCCTACCAACAACAGGGCCCAGAAGGTCGCTGTAGCGCGGCTCTGGAGGTGTCATAAGACGAGGATAAAGCAAGTCATAAAGACCAACAACAGGGCCTATGCCCCTCGTATAAAAAGCCGCTATGAACAAGCCAATAAGGATAAGAGCCGTAAAACACCATGGGTCGTTGACGTTGATATATGTGGCTAGAAGATTGCTCATGTCTTTTCCCTTGCTTACACCCCAAAGTGTAAGTGCTCTACTTGTGCTCAAAACGACGCCGTTCTCTTTCATTCCCATGTTTAAGACCACATATCCTCCTGTAGTCAAATTCAGACCTTTAAAAGCTACATCGCACGTAATGAACTGTGTGCCACTGATTACTTGGCCAGGAGTCAGTTGAAAGCTGCCAAGGCCCAAGCTACATTCAGACGGTATTAACACATTTCCTTTCTCATCTTTCGCTATGATGAAGACTGCCTCTTTACCCTTGCCATCGACGACAGTTATGTTTATGAACGCCGCCTCATACATAGGATAAGCCGGCCCTGGTGTTACTTTACCTCCTTGTTGGATTAACTCATAAGGATACACAATTACTTTCCCACCATCATCAGAAACCACAATTTCTGCAGTTAATTTCTTTGTGGGAGAGGGTGTAGATGTAGCAGCATGGAAAAGGCTGCTAAATGTAAGTAGAAGCATTACAACTAACAGCGACGCAAACAACCCCTTAGGCCATGTCGGCCACGTTTGTTCCTTCTCTTCCATCATACATCCTCTCTCCTACAGGGCCTTAATTTCCTCGCCATTGCATACCTTTCATCACATGCCTCATTACATGCCCCACACGACAGTCCAGCCCCTAATACATCGCACGACATATCCAATCCCTATTTTGCCCTTTGATGTATTAAATATATGCTACATAGTTTATAAAAAGCTTATACCCGCATATAAACGCCTTTTAACACTTCATCTCATCAAAACCTTTATGTTGTGTGAATGTGTGCCAGCGCCCACTACACCCAAGCCAAAGGCGCATAAAACGCATAAAAAATGTTACTAAAAAGGCAGAACGAAGCCATATTGCATAACATACCAAATCACAAACGTTAGGAGTTGAACACCACCTATCGTCAGAAGAGCTGGCAAGTACGTCTGTCTTTTTAGGAGCCAAACTGTTAGTAAATAGCCAAGCCAAGAAGCAACGAGAAAAAGAAGTGCCACGTTCAAACCAATAACTAGAAAGCTAGCGCTCATAGCAGCCGGGACGACGATGTCGCCTGTGCCCATAACAATACCCACAATTTTTCCTCTATGGAAGCCCCTCCCTTCCACAGTCATGAGCAAGCCTCTCTTTTTGGCGTTCTTAGCTAGTTCAACCATCTGCCCGCTTATAAACACCGAAAACACATCCCATAAGAGAAGCAAACCGAGGAACGCAACCATAAACAGAGGTGGAAAAGCCACAGCTAAGAATGCACCGGCTCCAGCAACCAGAGCAAAAACCGCCACATCCCTTCCCCCTTCTACGCCTCTCAATCTAAGCCACACAGGCAAAACTGCCAAAAGAAGGCCCAACCAAAGAGGAAAATTGAGTGTATAGAAAACAAAAACACCCATTATATACGTCGTAAAAACCTCTATCAAAAAGAGAAGAATCCAAAGCCGCGTCCTAAAGATATATAGAAAAAAAAGCGTGGCCAAGATTATAAAAACTGTATAGAGTAAAGCATCGCCCAGACCATAGTTGCCTTGTGTCTTAGTCGTGGTGTGTATAGCAACGCTGTAAGCAAGAATAAGTATGAAGGCACTTAATGTAAAATATTTTAAGGCATGCTCAGCTATTAAATCCACGTTTTTCACCTAACCTCAATATTACCCTTCTGGAAAAGCTACTGTGCCCGGTTTTGGTGAGTAGAGCAAGCCATCCCTCAACATCTCGTTGATCACTTCTATAACTTTGTGTTCGTTTAAGCCATACTCGCTAGCTCTCTTTAACACAGCCTCTTCTGTGACATCCTCAAGCTCGTTGGAAAGCTCCCTTATTATTTCAACGACTTGGTCTGTTAAGCTAAGCCTCTCTTTCCTCTCTTTGCTACTGTGCCCAGTAACCCATATATCGACGTCCAAACTACCCTCTTCCGACGTTATGGTCTGTTTCATGACATAGTCCATAAGGAATATGGCGCGTTCAGCATCTATCTTTTCAACGACATTGCTCAGACGCATCTTAGCGTGCGCCTCCGACAACCTGACAAGACCATCCAAATACCTCGGTGTTATAGAAACAACTTCTTGTTCAGCACCTTGCTTCCTTAAATTCACATAAAACTCTTTTATCAACGCCATAGCCTCTTCTGAAAGCTTAGGATATACGTGTGACTTTGCATAGGCTATATACTTCCTAAGTAGCTCTTTTGGAATAACCCTTTTTTCCTCTATATTTGAATCCTGCATGAACACATCTTTTTTGTATATATTGGCTGTAGCGTGTATGTTTAATATATGCTCAGCTAAGCGCTCGTCGTTCTCAGCGTTGAGCACATCCATAAGAGGGAATATGAGATCGAAGCGGCTCATGAGCGAAGGAGGTATGTTGAACTGAAGGGGTATATTCTTGCCCTGTATGAAACGCCCCATTTTTGGATTGGCAGCCGCTACTATGGCTGTTTTGGCCCTAAACGTACCTACGATGCCTGCTTTTGCAATATTAACAGTACCTATTTCCATAACGTCGTGTAAGGCAGATCTATCCTCGGGGTTTATCTTATCAAATTCATCTATGGCTGCTATGCCACCGCTCGCCAATACGAGAGCTCCGGCCTTTAATGTCCAACCTGTGCCAGAAAGCTCGTCCTTCTCAACGGCTGCCGTTAAACCAACACCCGATACTGTTTTACCACTTACATATATGCTTTTCGGCGCTATTTTGGAAACGCTCTGAAGGAAACGTGTCTTAGCTATACCGGGATCACCGACGAGTAAAATATGTATGTCGTCTCTTAAAGGCATACCTCCTTTTGAAATCTTGCCTTTTGTGCCGCCAAAAAGTTGAAGAGCTAGAGCAAGCTTAACCTCCTCATAGCCCTTTATATCTGGGGCTATGGATTCCTTTATCTTGTCGACAATATCAAGCTGTTCTGCTAGCTCCAATATTCTACGTTCATCTTCTGGGCTTATTTCTATCTCTTCAAATTCTTTTTTGAGTCTTTTTATGTTGTTGACTTCTACATATTTTTGGAATTGAAGGGGTTTGCTCTTGCCCTTTCGCACATCCTTGTTCAAGCGGAGAATGCCTATAATTTCTACATTCTCGCCCGGAATAACTTGATTCACCAAATCGTCTTCGAGCGTTATGATGGTTTTTGCAGCATCTGTACCCGGTTGGACCCTCTCAAGAATCTCTTGGACTTCTGCTACCTGTGTATCCACGAATTCCATCCTTTCTACATCTTCGACTAGGAAGCCTTTTTTGCACACAGGGCATTTGCTTGGGGGTTTAAAATCACGTCCAACGTCGTATTTGAATTCCATACCACAGCTTGTACATCTATAGGCTGCTACTGTGGCTCTGCTGCCGGGTGTTCCTCTACGTGTGACAAGACCCTTGAACATAATGAGTTTGTTTATATGGCGCACACCCAAGTCCTCTATAAGTAAGCCCTTATCTGGAATGTTTATGAAGCGTATATTTGGTTTAAAGGGCTCTCCTGTCAACGTTTTTGGGGCTAGCTCCTCGATGGCTTCACTAGCGGCTTTTATAGCTGCATCTGGATTGTCCAAAACAACGTCTGCCAGATCCCTATCAAACGCTTCTAACTTCTTCCAGTCAATCTCTAAACTTCTCTTACGTGGGTAGCGGCCTACAACCTTGTTAATCTCTGCCATATAAGCTGTAGCAAAAAACTTATCGAACCTGTCTTTGAGAGATATGCCTACACTAGATTCCACACTAATTATATAAGGGGAAAGGTTTAATGGCTTTGCCCTTGGCCTTACATAAATAACCAAAAACTCATCAGCTCATTTCTAACTGGGAATATATTGTGCAGAGTTGAGACAGAGGGGTCATTTTGCCACTATTCAGAGTTATTACTGTTGAAAAATAAAATTGCAAAGAAAGTAGGAAACAAAAAGACCAATTATAAGTTGTAAATGTTGTAGAAGGGTATGAAGGTGATGATGTAGAGATCTTGTACGTGTCGAAGCCTTTAACACAGCATAATAAATTATAATAAGGAAAGATATGCACAGATCAAGCAGAACACCGAAAACACGCTTTTTCTAGATCTTTTCCAAAAAGGTGCAGCTAAATTTCCTCTATAGAGCGCGCTGAAATAATATATGCAGAAATATGGGGTTTGAATGCTTCAATGTAAGAGCGAACGTAGCTTCCCATGCCCCTTTTTGCCACTATTATAACGGATTTATTAAGGTATTTTATTACACCTTCTTTTACAAGTGGTTTAAGGCCATAATAAAATTTGCGCTTTAGTTTGCTGTATTCGGTGTCGGCCTTTATGTCATATATTATAAGTGTAACCATAGTTACAAATAACATGAAAGAATTTTTAACCTTAAGCCTCAAAAAATAGTGGCAATTTACCCTCTCTCAGTTTTCATGAGCGCTCATCGTGCGCATGTCTTTATATGTCTTTATACTTTGGCGGGGCTTATTAATCAACTCTAGAGTTCAAACGCTTTTTTAAATGTTAAATTAAAGTAATAGCCATGGATAGTAAAGACCTACTTAAAATCATCACACCTTTATGGCAAATTTATGTTGTTGTGCCTGTGCTTGTACTTTATTTGATGGAGAAAGGCTTGTCATTGGCACAGGTCCTCTTTCTACAAGCAGTCTTCGCTGCTCTCATTATAGTGTTAGAAATTCCCACGGGCTATTTAAGTGACAGGTTCAGACGAAAAGATGTATTTATAGCAGGGTTAGCGGCGCAATTGGTGGGGGTTGGTCTTTATATAGTGGGGCAAAGCTTTACCGTGTTCTTAGGGGCAGAGATAGCCTTCGCTCTAAGTAGAGCCCTTATTTCAGGCACGGACTCCGCAATGATGTATGAATATGTGGGTAAGGCCTTCAAGAAAGAGTGGGGGGAGTTAAAGAGTTGGCTTTACTTTTATGGATTTTTCGCGAACATAATAGGAGGTTTCCTAGGTGGAATTTCGCTAAGCTACCCTTTTTATTTCCTGTTTATAGCGACGCTGACGAGTCTGATATTGGCTCTTGCTTTAAAAGAACCGGAAAGGAAGGAACGAGCCCAATCGATAAAGGGGAATATGAACGCAATAATCAGGGACAGGGAGTTGCTCCTTGGTATATTATTCTTCGCATTTATGAATGGTCTCCTAAGAGTGTTTCTTTGGCCAGCCCAACCTTACGCAAAGGAATTAGGTATATCCCTCACTGTCTTCGGCTTTTTCTTGGGATTAATAAATCTAATAAGCGGAGTAATCACAAGGTACATACACCTTTTAGAAAAAGTATTGGGGGAGGCCACACTTGTGGCTCTTATCCCTATAACAGAAGTGCTCTTCTCCACAATATGGGGCCTCTTTCACACCCAACTAGCTTTTTATGCCATTCTCCTCGTCCCATTGAGCAGGGGATTAACGAGCGTGCTGAGAGATGATTATATACATAAGAGAGTTTCGTCAAAGGAGAGAGCTACAGCTATATCAACTTCGTCGATGATGAAAGCCCTTATTTACTCAGCTTGGCTCATCGGCTTTGGCTATGTGGCTGAGACGTTCAACTTACAAGGGGGTTTTCTAATAACTGCTGTATTTATTGCTATAATCAGCGTTCTCTACATGTTTTATAATTGTTTCCGCTCACGCTCATTGCATGGTAGATAAGAAAGCCTTAAGGTTAAAGTTCAGTCAAGAATGGGAAAAACATTACAACTTAGAGGTGCTCAAAGAGCGGGGCTTCAAGAGGCAGCGCTGCAAGAAATGCGGCCGTTATTTTTGGGCCAAAGAGGAACGCGATTACTGTGGAGACCCTGCTTGTATTGGCTACCAATTCATAGGCAATGCTCCAAGCAAACTGAAACTTGGCTACGTAGAAACATGGAAGCGCATTGAAGATTACTTTGTCAAACATGGCCATACAAGCATAGAACCTTATCCAACAGTGGCCAGGTGGAGGGATGATGTTTATTTTACGATGGCAAGCATAAGTGATTTTCAGCCTTATGTTGTCAATGGGGAGTTAGAGCCCATAGCTAATCCACTTATTATCCCTCAACCCTGTATTCGCTTCCCAGATATCTCCAATGTCGGCGTTACGGGAAGGCATTACACAAACTTCGTCATGATCGGGCAGCACGCCTTTAATAACGACAAAACCGGCCTATTTTACTGGAAGGAAGAAGCGCTAGAACACGACATAAATTACCTAACACAGGCTATAGGCATTCCTGAAGATGAGCTTATATTCCACGAGGATGTATGGGCAGGAGGCGGCAATTTTGGTCCATCAATGGAGTACTTTGCCGGTGGCTTAGAGCTGGGCAACTGCGTATTCATGCAGTACGAAGAGTTGCCTGATGGTACAGCCAGAGAACTGAAGACAAAGGTAATAGATATGGGTGCTGGCCTTAGCAGGCTTACATGGATAACACACGGCACACCAACGAGTTATGAGGTTGTTTTGGGTAAACCTGTCGAGATTATTAAAGAGGCTTTTGGCAACCCCTATGTAGATCCGGAGCTTTTCCTTAAGTATTCGGAGCTTGCCGGCGGCTTAAACATCGATGAAGTTGATGATATAGAAGCTGAAAAAACCAAGATAGCTAAAGACCTTGGGGTAGATAAAGAGGAGTTCTTCAACAGTATCGAGCCTTTACAGGCTGCATATGCTATAGCAGATCATACGCTGACACTACTTTTTACAGTCTATGACGGTATGATGCCCTCCAACAGTGGCGGTGGCTACAATCTTCGTATCTTAGCTAGGCGCATATTCGCCTTTGAAGACCAATTTGGCGTTCGCTTGGACTACGCTAAAATCCTCGAGGCTCATATGGACCATTTGAAGGGCTTGTTTGATAAGTATAGAGATGGCGTGGATGTAACTGCCAAGGTTTTAGAAGAGGAGCGTAAAAAATACGTAAAGACGAGAGACAGAGCAAAGAACAAAGTCATTACACTCGTCAAAAAAGTTAAAGCAGGTAAAAAGATAGGAGAAGATGAGTTGGTGAAGCTCTACAAGAGTGATGGCATTCCACCTGAATACATCCAAGAATTTGCTAAAAAAGAGCATGTTCACATCGATGTGCCCGGCGATTTTTATGAGAAAGTGAGAGAGCCAGACGTGGTAAAGCACAAAACAACAACTCCAAAAATAGACGTTGCTAGCTATCCACCAACCGAGAAACTTTACTATGAAGTTGATGTCTTGCCGGAGTTTGAAGCAACAGTGCTTGGTATAGAAGATGATTGGGTCATATTAGACAAGACACTTTTCTATCCTGAGAGCGGCGGCCAGGCAGCTGATCGTGGCTGGCTCAACGACGTGAAAGTTACGGATGTGCAAAAGATCGGCAGCGTAATTATACACAAAGTTAAAGACCCTCTTGTATTTGAAAAAGACCAAAAAGTCAAAGGTAAAATAGATTGGCAGCGCCGTTTCCGCATAACAAGGCATCATACAGCCACCCATCTTATAACAGCAGCAGCCAGAAAAATTTTGGGTAAACACGTTTGGCAAGCTGGTTCGTATCAAGACGACGAAAAAGGTCATATTGACCTGACACATTACAAAAGGATAAGTCAAGATGAGTTAAATAGAATAGAGGCGCAAGTCAACGAATACATCAGGCAAAACAAAGACATTCTCATAGAGGTTATACCGCGCAACGTCGCTGAAAAAGAATATGGCTTTACAATTTATCAGGGTGGAGCTATACCAAGCAAAGACATACGCATAGTTAAAATTCCCGGCGTTGATGTCGAAGCGTGTGGGGGCACACACCACATACTTCACAAAATAGGTGAAATTGGCTACGTCAAACTTCTTAAGAGGGAAAGTGTGAGAGATTCTGTAGAGCGCCTCTTCTATAAAGCTGGCGACAGAGCTGTTGTTTATGTCCAAGAGATGGAGGCGGTGGCGAGAAGAGCGGCAGAAACATTCAGTGTGGACATGTGGACATTGCCAAAAACAGCCAAGCGCTTTTTTACAGAGTGGAAAGAAGCTAATAAGAGAGCAGAGAAGGCTGAGAATCAACTTTTAGATGTACTGCTGAAGAACGAGCGCGTCGTGGAAATCGATTTTGAGCCCAAGTCTATCCCATCTGTTAAAAACTTCGCTGCCATTTTAACTCCAAAGACACTTATTGTTGTCGGAGATAAGAGTGAAGAGGTTTGGCATAAGCTTAGAGAAAAGGGTGTTAAAGGTGGAGGCAAAAAACCTATCTTTAAAGGCCAGAGAGCCAACATAACAAAGGAAAAAGTTTTAGAGTGGATCTCTGAAATAGGTAATTGGTGAAACGGCTCCAGCAGAAAAATAAAGAGAAAAAGAATAGCAAGGAATAGCGACGCCGGTGGCATCAAATGTTCTCCTTTGACTAACTATTATTGTAATGTCAGATCTGAGGATAGCGCTTCTCCAGTACTTTTTTTATCTCTTTTCCTAGCCTACTTTTATTATAGGTTTTGCCTTCTAAAGAGCCGTGTTTCCATACTAAGTAATTGTAATTCCAAATCTTTTCATTCTTAGTGAATATAACCGGCTCTCCCCTATTCTTTTTAATCACGTCGCTGTTGAATACAATACCTTTCAATTTCAATATCCAATAACTTATCACTTTATCCACATTTACTATAGATAGACATCCATTGTAATTATATTCTTTAAATCCTTCACTTCCACTATAATGCACGTCGTAACCTCCATTTTTCACTTCTTCAAAAACCTCTATAATGCTTCCGCCAAACAGGTGAAAAGCCCCCTCCCCCTTTCCACAATGGCCTATAAATCTAAAAAACTCTTCATATGGTGAAGGGGCAATGCTGACCAGATAATAAGTATATGGTCCTTCCATGCCAAGTCGGGTTAAGCCAAACATCGTTCTAAAGCCTTCAACATTTCCTTTGAATACCTCTCTAAAATCTTCTATTTTATAGAGCTCTGTCTCTAATTGAAATCCATTGGCGTAAACAAAATATCCTTTTATTTCAACATTTTCCGTTAGCTTCATCGTTGTCATAGTGGCTTAAACCTCCTTACATTTTTCTTCCTCTCTTTTACTTTAAACGACAGTGCATAAAGTATTACCAAAAGTTCACCCTTTTTTATCTTAACATCCCTCAAATATTTGTCCAACTTATCTATAAATCCATCAAGCTTGTTAACAGTCTCTTCGAGCTTCTCCTGCCATTTCTCATCTTTTTCACTTGCTTCTTTGTATTCTTTTAGAATTTGCCTAAATCCTTTTATCTTCTTTTCCAGTCTTTCAATTTCAACATTCTCTTTTTCGAGTTCAACATCTTCTTTTAAAGCAAGTTTGACAAGTTCATCTATGGGTTTTTCTTTCAGCAACTGAGCTCTTCTTTTTATACTTTCAATACTTTCCAATTCAATAGCTTCCAAACCCATGAAGATTATTCACCTTAACTATATAAAAAACTTTCGAAGGCGCTCCGTAGTTATCTGTTGTTATTTGACCCTCTTTATTTTAATTGGTTGAGTTTGGTAAGAAAAGCCCGGGGAGGGAGTCGAACCCCCTTACACCGGTTTCTACTTCATCTGGAGCTGCAGCCGGTTGCGTAGCCGTTCCGCCACCCGGGCAAGTATGTTAGTTTTGGAATGCTGTTGCATGCACCAGCCATTTATAGCTATCTACGCGCGGCCAAACCGTACACTTATATAAGCGCGAAGTATTATATCTTAAGAAAGAATTTAAAGCTTGCATCCTTTCATCTTATCCTTTTCCTCTTTTATCCACTTTTTCAACTTGGTTAACATCGAGGTAAGATATTAAAACCTTTGCATTGCAGTTATGTATGGGTGTTAATATGAATGCGGGTGTTGATTTTATTTTGACGTCTATAGATATCTTGATAGATTTGCTGTTTGGCATATCTGCAGTGTACTTTGCCATATGGCTCTTCGACGGCCTGACGAAAGAAATTGCGGAGTGGAAGGAAATAAAGAAAGGGAACATAGCTGTCGCTATATACTTTGCTACAGTCATCTTTTCCCTTGCCTTAATTATGGCGCCTCAGCTTAAGAGTGTCGTGTCAGATGTCTACACTATGACATACTCATTTAGCGAAGCTATAACGATATTCTTCCTCTTTGATCTAGTTGAGCTTGTAGTGACTATTATTATAGCGGCGTTCTTGATCTATGTCACTTTAAAAACCATTGATTGGCTTAGCCATGGTATGCATAAATTTGAGCAGCTTAAGAGAGGGAACATAGCTGTCGCCATAATCATGTCTGTCATTCTGTTAGCCGTGATCTTAATAACGCAACCTTCGATAACCCATCTTTGTGAGCTACTTAATCCAGTGAATCTAATGGTTGTTACGCCATAATGGCGAGACAATAGTTCAACGACAAGACAACAAGAGCAGAGTGTAACAATAAGGCAGAGATAGCTGTAAGACCTAAAATAAAAACCTTTCCTTACTTTATTTTTCTTTTTCTATTGCTTTATCCTATTTACTTCATCCATTCTGCTAAACTGTGCTGTTTTTTCCTGTCCTTTGATTCTTCTAACTCACGGAGGGCATGTTCTACTCTGTCTTCTGAAAAATCATGCTCATCAACCAATATCTTCTTTATCTTGTCTTCATCTATCTCCAGCTTTTCTAGTTTTACATCTATGCTCTTTGGGTGCCTAAAGAAGTCTATAACTTTTTCTATGTAACTTTCAAACCGGTGTTTGTATTTCTCTTCAACATAAGCATTTATTTCTTTGAATGTGCTGTGTGCTTTGACAATCTTTAGAGCTGTCTTTGGGCCCACTCTCTTCACACCTCCGTTAAAATCTGTGCCTATGAGCACGCCCATGTATATAAGTTGCTCTCTTGTTATGTCGAAGTGATTTAGAAATTCTTTGAGGAATATCTCTTCTGGTTTTACTGTAATGTACTCTTTCGTATAGGGATTTTTTCTCTTCCCCGTGATTGATAAATTTCTTATTAGGCGTGTTGAGCCAAAGAGGAGTGAATCGTAGTCTTGACTTGCTGATGCGTCTACAATGCCTTTTGCAGCCATATAAGCGGCTTGGGCCTCTCCTTCACTTGGTGCTTGAACGACGTTTATACTCATGGCTTGAAGTAGAGCCTTGCTTTCTTCAACCATTTCGTGTGTTAGACGCACCATTGCTTGTGCATATTTGTGCATATCTTCTGTCTTCTCCTCATCCTCTGCCTTTCTATAAAGCATCTCTGCTTCTTCTTTCCTTCTAATCCTCTCCTCTACAGTTTTCTCTTTAAATTTTGGTTTTTCACCATCAAACACATATATAGGTTTTATTCCATATTTCATAAGACGTATATTTCTATAGAAGAGGCCGGATAGGTGACTTGTTATTCTACCTTTCATGTCTTCGAGCGGCGTACCGTCTGGCTGGCGTATAGATGCCAAAAATTGGTAGAGTGTATTGAAGGCATCGAACGCTATTCTTAAGTCTGAGAAATACGCAACTTCGTGCTCATGTTTTACTTCATCTACAAGAGATGCAAGATCTACTCCCATTCTGCCTGATCCCCCAACGTGAAACCAGCTTCGCTGGCCTTGTCACTCACATCTTCTTCTTCCTCAACAATTATTTCCTCGAAGAGTTTTATATTTAGGAAGCGCTCGAGCTTCTTAGCTGTTTTTTTATCTGGAATCATATCCCTCTTCTCAATGTGGCGGAGATAACTTAGGCTTATATTAAGCTTCTTAGCTAAGTCTTCCACAGATATTCCTTTCTCTTCTCTAGCTGTTTTTATGATTTTATTGTACTGCTCTACAACATCCTCTTCCTTTATTTGTTTGGGTTTGCACTGTCTCTTCTTTTCAACAACGTCGCGTTCTTTACCTGGCACACACTTATAGCATGCCTCTATAACGGCTCCCTCTATGCGCACCTTTCTTGTCTTGGTTTTTCTTCCACATATATCGCATATGCCCATGCTTCCACGTGTTCTTTCTATGTGCCAACCTTTTTATAAGTTTAAGTTGTATATAGGCTATGCATTCGAAACACCGACATCCTCTAGCAGGGAAATGGCGGAAGTTTTTAAATAAAACTATTTTTGGCTTACCTTTATTAACTTGGCTTGTGCTTCTATTTTCCTTATGGCTGTTCGTCGTGATTTTGGGAACTAAGCTTTCTGGCTTATGGAAGCTTGTGTTGGTCGTTGTTGAAATGCTTTTTGTTAGCAAGTATCTGGAGGTAAAACATCACTTTGAAGCATATTATAGTATGGTGCTTGTAAGGAGTAAAAAGGGTTTAAACATCATTAGGAGTCTTGCTCACTCACTTGGCAATTATTTGGATGTGCTTGCAGACGTGTACTTTGCGCTTGCATTTGGTCTTCTTTCTCTCTGGCTTATGGATTGGCAGCCTTTGTCTAAGAGGATTTTTTCACTAATTTTGTCGTGGATTCTCTTATTTTCGCTTGCTTTGCTCTATCCTTTTGCCACAAGTTACATCTCAGCATTTCTCCCAGCTCCATCACATGCTGTATACACTGCCAACACATCGCTTGTGTCAAGCTTGATTCTTTTTTTAGGGGGTTTTGTTTCTCTTCTCTCATTTTTTACGTATGCTTCAGCCATCTCTATTCTTCATCAGCTCTACATACACTTCTTTGTTTCTTCAGTTGCTGTAAAGGAAGCTGTCACTCTCGTTTTGCCAGGCATCACCATTCCTTTGTTTGAAGGCTTGCTTGCGCTTATAATTGTTCTTGTCGTCCACGAGGGCGGGCATGCATTACTTACAGTAAGAGAGCGTGTTCCTCTTTTAAGTTCGGGCTTGGTTCTCTTTGGCTCTATACCTATAGGTGCCTTTGTAGAACCCGATGAAAAGCGCCTTTTTTCTAAGTCTCGTCGCAGTGTGGCTCGAGTTCTTTCATCTGGGCCTGGCTTTAACTTTCTAACTACAGTTGTATTCGGCATTCTCTTCTTGGCCTTTCTAACATATAGCACGCCATATACGTCAAATGGATGCTACGTCGTTGGTGGTGCACTGCCAAAAGGTACAATTATAACGGGTTTCGCGAACAGCTCTTGTTACACAACACTTCCAGCTAACGCAAGTGTAAATGTTGAATTAGCCAATGGGACAACTCTTGCTATGAAGACCAATGAAGAAGGCAAGCTTAATGTGCTTGTGTATCCGATAGGTAAGACAAGCGGTCTTCACTACTATAAAATCGGCTGGCTCGAGTTCTTATACAATTTTCTAGGCCTTACGTTTGCCTTAAACTTATTCGTTGGCTTGGTTAATCTAATACCTATCCCCCTCTTCGACGGCGATCATTTGCTGAGATCCGTCGTCAAGAGTGACTTCTTATACAACGCAGTGCGCTATTCGCTCTTATTGGCGTTTCTTATCTTACTGCTTCCCAGTCTTCTCTAATAGTTAAGGAATGCTTTTTGCATATCAAGCTTGTGTGCGTCACGCTGTCGACGACACATGCAATGTGTTTTCCCATTAAGTTGTCATTCCATTCGTCTTTAATGACAAGTTGCTTGTAGTTGTAGAGGCGCCCTTTGCCCTTCTCTGTTACAAGCGCTTCGACTTCCTTACCAATCCACCACTCATTTCTTCTTTCATGAACCTCTTTTATGAGTCTTGCAGCTTCTACACTTCTCTTTTTTATGGTCTCTGTCGGCAGTTGCTTAAGCTGAGCAGCTACCGTCCCTTTGCGCGGCGTAAACTTTGAAAGGTTTATCACATCGGGGGCAACGTGCTCTATTAAGTGGAGAGTTTTTTCGAAGTCTTCTTCCGTTTCTGTTGGGTAGCCCACGATTATGTCTGTTTCTACAGTTATGTTTCGTTCTCCAAAGGCCTTTTTATATGCCTTGGCAATATCCACAAAGTCTTTTACAGTATGGTCTCTTCTCATTTCTTTGGCTACTTTTTCACTTCCTGTTTGCACAGATGTATGGAGAAAGTTGTATATGTGTTTGGCCTTCATAACTTCAACAAGCCCAGCTCCGAGACGTTTTATGTGATGAGGGTTTGCCATACCGACGCGCACCATCGGTCTTCCTTTGATTGTAGGTATAGTCTGTTCAACAGCTTCTAAGAGATGAGCTAAATCTGTGCCTATGTCTAGACCATAAGCCCCTGTATCTGTTCCAGCTAGATCTATCTCAACCACATCTTCACCCATGGCAGCTTTTATTTCCCTCTTTATATCTTCGATGCTCCTACTCTGGAGTTTTGGTCTAGCTAACTTCGTTTGGCAAAACGTGCAGTGGGATGTGCAGCCTTCCTGTATGCCAATAGGGTGAATAGGCCTTTCTATATGGATGGGCAAGGCATCTTTCCTTTGAAGGCTGAAATGAACCTTTGCTTGTCGCCTGTTGGCCTCTTGTATGGCCTCGTCGATAGCTCCTAGATCATAGGGATTGAGAATGGCTGTATTAAACTGCTTGGCTAAACCTTTATCTACAGCGGATAGACAGCCTCCTACAACAAATTTCTTTCCTTCCTTCTTTAAACTTTTCAAGTAGTGGCAGATCTTACTTTCTGTAGCTGCCTTTACTGTGCATGTGTTGACTACAACAAGCTCTGCTTCTTCTTCGTTGTTTGCTAAGCTGTGCCCTTTTTCAATGGCAAGGGCTTTCATCTTAGCCGTATCTGCTTTGTTGAGTGTACATCCATACGTTTTGAAAAAAATGCGCATGCCATCAACTCCAAACAGTTAACCAACACACTTCTTGTTGCTTCTTATTTCCCAACCCCATCCCCCAAAACTTCTCCAAATTATATAACACACCAGTCTGATCTATTTAATCTATTTAACCTAACAGTTGCTCTACGCTAATCGTGCAAATTTCTCATCAATCTTCATTAACCCTCACCAATCCTTTACCCACGATTCTCACCAATATTAATCACCAACATTAATATTCTCCTCGCCATAAATCTTTATATAGCTCTCAAATATCTCCTACCCCTATCTCATTATTTCTTTGTTAAGTATCTCATTGATCATCTCTGCATATGCTTCTGTTGCCTTTGCTAGGGCATTGAAGAAAAGTTGCTTTGTTAAGGCTTTGCTGCCTTCTTTTTTGAATAAGATCTCTGCATACTCGTTGTACGATTTTGCTGCTTGCTTACTTGCGAATGTAGGGTCGAGCTGTCGCGCTTTGTAAAAGTCTCTATAGTAGACGGATAGAACAAAGAATCCATCCCCCCAACATTTTTTATTGGTGGGGCAACGGTCTAAAGTCGTCTTTAGCCATTCGTAGGTATATTCTCGCTCTTTCCAAACCTCGAATGCGAATTCAGAAAATGTGACAGTTGCAAAATAATTAGCAATGAGATAACTCAACGTTTGGTTGTATTTCTCTAAAATCTTAAAAACGACATATTCTTTCATTGTCTTTAATGCCGCTTCTTCACTGCACATTTTTGTTATATAGGTATTTGTGTCTTTACTAGCTCCACCTCCACTTTCCTCCATCCATTTATTCTCTATGTACTCTTTTAACGTTCTAAAATTTTTTGGCAGTGCCTTTCTTACACTTTCTCTAAGTTGCTTGTCCACCCTAAACAGCCTGTCTACATCCAAAAGCTCTCCCATACTTTAATATTGCACAAAGGGGTTTAAAATGGTTGGTGGTGTTTAATTCCTCTCCTTAGACTGCACAGTATATCCTTGGAGCATTCTTTGGGCTTGTGCTGCGTTGGCTGAAAGCCGATGCGCTTAAAGCTTTAAAAAAAGTTCTACACTAAGCACAGTCCTAACAATTAACCAAACCCAAAGTATGTTTACAAAAGAGCGCTTTCCACATCCTGTCTCGGGTTTGGTACAGGGCCCGTAGCTCAACTTGGATAGAGCGGCGGCCTTCTAAGCCGATGGTCGAGGGTTCAAATCCCTCCGGGCCCGCTTTTCTACTTCTAACTTTATTTATTTGTCTACTTAACTCATTTCTTTACTTTACTTTGCGGACCATTTTCGTCCACTCTCTGTTGCTGTTTCTGCTTTTTGCTTCAGCCTAACATTCTTTTCATTTGTTGTCATATTTCTATTCTTCAATCTATTTTCTCTTTTCATCCCCTTCTTTATTCTCTGTCTTGCTTGCATTCTTTTCTTCACTTTCTTTTGCTTCTTTCTCCACAACCGCGTCTTTCTCATGCTTCTCGACAGATGTTGTTGAGCCTTTGGTTTGGTTATCTTGTGCTTTCTTAGGCACAAAGCTTTTGTAGCGAGGTATACGTCTCATTTCTTTTTTCTTGGGCTTGGGTATGATTTGGTCTTTGTAGAGGTAGCCCAGCGCGAGGGCGCCGGCTGCCCCGATGGCTATTAAACTCAGGGGCATCTCTTCTTTTTTCATAGGTATTTTGGGCTTATAGTTTAAGGCGGATGCTTCCAACTGCTTAGCAAGATGGAGCGCCTCTATGGGGTTGCCTTCTTTTATGGCTTTTTCAGCCCCTTCAACACTTTTTTCATAAGCTTCCTTCGGTATCTTGCGGTTGTCTAAGAATGTTTGAGCCCTTGCAATCTCTTCCTTAGCGCTTTCATTAAGGGCCGAGATTTCTCTATTTAGTTCGTCACTTACCTCTTCTAAGGAAGCTGTGTATTCTTCATACTGCTTGGCAGTTTTTGGCTTTGAATACTGGCTAATTTCTTTTTGGAAGTACGAAGACGAAAGACCTATATAGTCAGCTAGGCCATATTTCTTAGCCATCTTCTCCATTTGCTTGTATTTATCTAGGAGCTTATTAACAGATGAGAGTTTGTCATCAAAGGTTTCCTTTAGCTGGGCTTTCTTCTTTTCCACGTTGTCAGCCGCTTTTTTAACTGATTCTACGGCTTTGGCTGCCTGCACAAGCTTTGGAATAGAGTATGAGCTCTTAGCTCCTCTGTAGGCACTCTCGAAGGATTCTATAGCCTTACTTGTATTGACATCGTCATCCAGCCCTTCTTTGACCAGCGTTTTCTTTGCTTGGGTGTACTCTGTCCATAACTGCTTAGCTGTTTCTGTGACATAACGCTGGCGCCATTTTTTGTCGAAGCTGTTCACAAGCGTGTTGGGCGAGGCGTTTTCTAAACCTTTTAGTTTGTTGAGCTCCTCTTCAAGCTCTCCTTGCAAGGGCGTGCCTTGTGCTTCTTTGATGGCTTGACTTATTTGGCTTAACGTGTTGTTGAACTCTGTTTTTACCTCTTGGAATTTCTTATTATTCTCTGCTTCTTCCTCTAAGCGCTTATTGACTTCCTCTTGAACCTGCTTTAAAGTTTGCAAAGCAGAGCTATCCTGTCCACTTGCAATCAGTTTTTCAGCTTCGTCTACTCTGGCTTGTTCTTGAGTTGTTAGGTTTTGGGCTTTTAAGTATGTGAGCGTTTCGTTTATGTCTTGGCTTAGGTCTTCTTTTGTTTTCTTGAGCGTTAATGTTACAGATACGCCCTTCTCCAAGTTGTTTAGCACGTAGTAATTACCCTCATGAGTTAGCTGTGTTGTGGATTGAGCTCTGTAGTCATAAATTTTAAGTTCGTCTATATTGTATAGAGGTGTAACCTTTATAGTGTACGTGTAAATATATGTGTTGTCTAGTTTTGTGATTACCGGTGTTACATTCACTTCTGCTATCTTAGCGGAGCTAACTTCTTTGAGCGTGTATGTGCCCGGCTCGAGGAAAACAGGTGGGCTTCTTTCAACACCATTTACAAAACTCTTTGCGCCAGAAGGCTGCCAATATGTTTTTGTGCTTACATCTACTTTGTATGTTTTCTCAATTGTGCCCTCTTGGCCAACACCATACACTTTCTCACTTACACTTTCAATTTTTATGGGTGTAAGCTCCTTATTTACATCGACGCAGTCAGAGTCATATGCTTTGATTGTGGCTAAGCTCCATTTGAATCCACTTGGCCTTTCAGAAACAGAACCATCCCCCTTGGCTTCCAAAGAGTTTATAGGAAAGCCGGTGTAGACATTCTCCTCTACGTCTGTGAAGTTCCAACCATAGGGGTTCTTTATACACACTTCACCTCTAATTGTCGCATTTTGTCCTGCTTCAGCAGTAGGAATGTTGAGGTCTACGCTAACTTTCAAATAGCTTTTTAGCGTGGACATCTTTGTTTCGATTGTCTGCCACACCCTCTCATAAAACGCTTTTAAGATGTGTAGCTCGCCCAACTTCTCTTCTGTTTTTAGGACACCGTTTTCATCAAAATATCCTTCTTCCTTTATGTTAACTTCTTGGCTCAAATCCCCAAGCACATTGGGGAACTTTGCCATAGTACTGTGTATTTTGTCTTTGTATGTATATAGGCTCGCATATTTCCTTTCTGCTTTATCTAATAAGCTTGCCTTTAGATTATTTAACTCTGCAATCATCTCAGCATATGTGCCATCGTCGTTTATGATCTTGTTATACCTTTCGCTTTCAAACGTCGTGTCTATGCCGTCGCTCTTTGCTCTTGCTAAAAGGTCTTTGAACGTGGCTTCCGCCTTGTCGAATGCATCTTTATCTTTAGGTGTAGTTTCTCCCATCTCTTTCACGTGGAGCATTATAGCTAAATAATCTCTATACTTCTTGCCTGCGCTCGTTTCTTTCTCTGCATTGTTGAACTCCATTTCCAATTCAGAAACGTCGTAGTGCTTGCGCTTGAGTCCTTCTATCGCCTTTATGCAGGAGAGCCGCGTTTGGTTTAAGACAATACTTACCTCCTCTGAAACATTGTAATCTACTGCCGCTGCTTTGGCAAGAGCTTGGTCTTCCTTATAAGCTGAGAGCAGCCAATCTTCAGGCTTGTTTGTTAAAAGGTCGTCAATAATTTTTGAAAAGAGTTTGCCGTTGTTGTATCTTACTTGTAGTTCTTTGTATTTCTCATCTATGCTTTTCATATTCGTTACACTGCCGCTTGCAACTGTCGCGTTTATTAGTTGGCAGTCGTTGGTTGCACACCATTCCAATTGAGCTTTCACATTTTTGTCCAGTTGAGCCTCGTGTTGGTTTACACTTGTATTTAGACTGGAGATGGCATCTAACTTTGCTTTCTCATAAGCTGCTATTGCCGGAGGCACGCGCGTGTAAAAACTCTCAGCTTCTTTCATTATGTCAATAAGGTTGCTTGAGTGTATTATATAGTCGTCGCTTAAATTACCTTTGACTTCCTCTATTTTATTTAGCAGGTATGTATAATCGGCGGGAATGTCCTTTGTGCCAAGGTTGGCTTCTGCCATAAGCTCTCTTAGACGCATACACGCTTCCTTGCCAGCTCCGCTATAATTCTCGTCGCACATGCCCATATACTGTGCGTCTGAATAGTTGTCTGATAAATTTTTGTAAGCGGAGTTCCACTTCATAATAGCGTCGTTTGCTCCCGTAGTTAAATAGTTAACTGCATTCAGCGCTTCATTACTGTAGTTTGCACAATGATCCGCAGCGTTTTTCAAATTACTACTTATCTTCACACCAATATCTTTCACTTTATCCACTAAGTCTAAGTGAACTGTTGGGGATATGGAACCAACATCTTCTATTCTGTAATGAGTTTCTGTAATGGTTCTGTTAACAGTTTTATTCCCCACTTTCTTAGGGTATGTTTCCTCTGTGTAGTACTTTTCAATACGAACTCCAAACTGCAACTCCAGGTCTGTTTCCAAACCTGCGGCGAGAAGGCTTTTTAAGACACTCTCATTCGCACCCAATATATTTCTCTTGAATGTCCCCAATGCCGTGTTTAGAATATCTTCATTCCCTTGGTCGTCGAATTTGAATGTGTCTGTACACTCTCTATAATGTGTGGAGCTTTCCTGTGCGGATGTCACAGCTTTTTGGTATTGGTTTTGTAGGACGGGGTCTTTGTTGGGCCCTGTGCTTTTGAGCAGCTCACCTACAAGGGGTTCGTATGTGTTGTTGGGATTTATGAAGGAGCGGTCCCATGTGCTAGCGCTTCTACCTACAAGAATATTAGCAGGATTCACGTCAGGAAGTAATAAAGGCAGAGGCCCAAGGTATTCTAAATTGTAATATTGGGACACACTGGATGCTGCATTACCTTCAGAGTCTGCAGTTTGAGCAAATACAATACTTGAAGTGGTAAAAGTCGAAATCACGAAGATAAACAAGGTCAATACAATAAATATAAACTTTGGCGTCACTAATGAAACTGCACACTGCCTATATGATCTTTCTGTTTGCATAATATTTTATGAGCTCTCTTTTTTAAAAGCTTACACTCTATTACACATGTGCTTACATTTCCAAAGTCTTAGCTTAGGCAGAGGAAACAAGCGCAAGTTAACAAAGACCAACGGGTCGATAGTATGGAATTGAAACATGTTCGCTTAAAATGGAAAGGCAAGGTACTGGAGGGTTTGCTCTTGCCATCTCCCGACGATAAAACACTTGTCCTAAAACTGAAGAGCGGCTACAACATAGGCCTTGCCAAGAATGAAGTCGAGATAATAGAGGGAAAGGCGGAACTGCCGATTAAACAAGTGGCTGAAGAGGCACACGCAGAAGAGAAGGTGCAGTTGTCGAAAGATGAAGTGAAAGGCAAGGTTGTCATTGTAGGTTGCGGAGGCACCATAGCCTCAAAAATCGACTATAAGACAGGGGCCGTTTATCCTTCCATTTCGGCAGATGAGTTGTTGAGCAGCTTCCCAAAGCTTTCATCTATAGCGGATATTGCCGTTGAGAATCCTCTTTCTATATTCAGTGAAGAAATGGAGCCCGCTCATTGGGAGCTCATAGCAGACGAGGCGTATAGGCTGCTTTCTTATGGGGCTAGAGGCGTCGTAATTCTTCATGGGACGGACACGCTTGCCTACACAGCTTCAGCTCTCTCGTTTGCTGTAGGCACAGATAGGCCCATCGTGCTTACTGGGGCTCAGCGCAGCTCAGATAGGCCAAGCAGCGATAACGAGGACAACCTATTAAACAGCATCTTTGCTGCAGAGCAGGATTTTGGTGAGGTCGTCGTGTGCATGCATGCTGGTTCGTCGGATGGCCTTTGTCATATGCATAGAGGCACGCGCGTAAGAAAGATGCACTCGAGCAGAAGAGATGCCTTCCAAACAGTTAATGGCAAGCCTCTGGCAAGGGTTTTTTATACGGGTCTATTCGAGCCGCTTGAGCTCTCTTCTTCATCACCTTCAGCAGGCTCAACCATTCCTGACGGTGCTAATGCTAAATCTGCGTCAGTGTTTTCTGGGCTTAAGAAGGGCGGGCTTGGCCGGCTTGAGCT
Source organism: Microcaldota archaeon (assembly GCA_015522475.1). Taxonomy (GTDB): domain Archaea; phylum Micrarchaeota; class Micrarchaeia; order Anstonellales; family J096; genus J096. The sequence continues at coordinate 155,718 of WAMF01000001.1, read as the reverse complement.
GAGAAATGGCTTTGATAGGGATGTGGCGCTACTCTATGTTTATCCCGGCATGAAGCCCGAGGTGCTAGAGGCGTATAAGGGTTACAAAGGCCTCGTGCTCGCTGGCACAGGTTTGGGCCATTTGGCTGTTAGTAAGCTCAAATCTGCGCTTAAGGACCTTATCGATGATGGTGTATATGTTTACATGACAACGCAGACGTTGGGTGGCAGAGTTAATATGAATGTTTACTCTTCCGGCAGGGAACTCCTCTCTCTTGGTGTTAGGGGCAACTTCAATGACATGTTGCCAGAGACAGCTTATGTTAAGCTTAGCTGGGCCATTAAACACGCGTCTAGCCGAGAAGAGCTTGACAGGCTCATGAATACCAACCTTGTGGGTGAGATGTCTGAGCGCTCCTTATACATTTAGTCCCTATGTCCGCGGACTTTTAGAAGAGTTGTCCATAGACATAGACGGCTTTGTTAAACCCATTCTTAATCGGCGAACGTACGTGCGTATAAACACTCTTAAAGTTTCTCTCGGCCGTTTCTTCGAAGAGAGTGGGCTTGCTTTAAGGCAGACAGCCCTTCCATATGCATTTGAATATCTCGGCTCAAACAAAGTAGCGGACGAGGAAGCCAGCATGGAAAAAACTAGTGTGAAAAAAATAGGGAAGACGATGGAGTATTTTATGGGCTGGATTCATCCTCAAGCATTCTCATCTATGTTACCCCCAGCAGCCTTTAATCTTCGACTGCCTTGTTGTGGATCAGCGGAGGAGATGCGCATATTGGATATAGCTGCTGCTCCTGGCAGTAAAACCTCCCAGCTGGCACAGCTTACATTCAACCGAGTGCCCATTGTCGCTGTGGATAAGCGCATAGATAGGCTTTCTCTTCTTGTTTCTAATCTCGATAGGCTTGGTGTTACTTCAGTAGCCGTGTACAGAGGAGATGCGCGTGTCTTCTCCTCTTCTCAACTCTTTACACATGTGTTGGCTGATGTGCCTTGCTCCTCTCTTGGCTCTTCTGTGTATGCATGGAAGAAAACAAATAGGCATAGGATAAGAGACATGGCGCGCGTTCAGCGGCGTATTATCCTCTCGGCGTTCGACGCGCTTAAGCCGGGTGGCGAGCTCATATATTCGACGTGCACAATAACGCCAGAAGAAAACGAAGCGGTTGTCGACCATCTTTTACAGAATAGGCCAGAGGCAAAGCTCCTTAAAATTGAGCTGCCCGTGTCCTTCGAGCGCGGCCTTTCTGAATACGAGAGCTCAGCTCACGTAGCGCGCATATACCCGTGGCATGTGAACAGCGAAGCCTTTTTCATAGCTAAAATAACGAAGGAAAGTTAGGGACAATAAGCACAGAAAGAGCACAGAAAGCGCGAGCCCCTACTATCTCAGCGCACGGTTACGCTCTTAGCTAAGTTGCGTGGCTTATCCGGGTTCTTGCCCAAGTGAAGAGCCGCGTGGTAAGCTAGAAGTTGCGCAAATACAGTATATGAAAAGAGGAGGTATGGCATCGTATCTGAGAAGCGCACGACCTCCAATCTTTGACCATAGTTCTTCTTCAAGTCTGCCACATCTTCTTCTAGAGAAGAAGGATAAGCTAAGAACACATATGCACCTCTGCCCAACGCTTTAACTGCTTCCCCTAAAGCATCTCTACCTTTCTCACCTTCGGGCACAAGCACAACCACAACAGTGCCTTCACTTACTGCAGCAAGGGGTCCATGCTTAAGCTCGCCCGTAGGCAAAAACTCCATGCTTAAATAAGCAACCTCTTGCATCTTGAGCTTCAATTCAGCGGCTATGTATTTCATCTCTGCTTTGCCTAGAACAAATATATGCCCGCTTCTCTTGGCGGCGTTGACAATCTTCTCAGATAAGTTGGCGGCATGCTCTTCCAAAGACAAAGCCCCTTTTACAGCTTTTTGTATTTGCTCTCCATCTAATTCATGGCCCGCTAATCTATAAGATAGAATGAGCTGGTTGAGAAAACTTTTCGTAGCTGCAACACCTATTTCAGACTCTGCGCCTATAGGAACGACGACAGAAGCGAGCCTCGCCAACGTCGAACCTAGCCTATTCACTATGGCCAATATGGGTGCGTTTGTCTCTTCAAGCGGACTTATTACGTCGAGTGTCTCTCCGCTTTGACTGAGCGCCACTACTAGGGCTTTATCTATATGCTTCCACTCTTTAGGATAGAATTCATGGCCATACTTCAAAATTATAGGTTTCCAATGTTCTTCTTCAAACGTCTTCTTATAAAGCAAGTGCTGAAGAAGGCGCGCTGCATTGTAGCTTGTGCCCGCAGCAACGATAAATATGGCCGGAGCAGCCTCAATCAATTCCTTTGCTGCCTTTATATTTGCATCAAGCGCGCGCTTGAACAGCGTCGCCTGTTCTTCGATTTCTTTTCGCATAAAGTAAGGAAAGCGTCCTTTTCCTACTTCTTCCAACGACGGAGCGGAAATAAATGTGAGCTTCGGCGCCCCTAAGAATTCTACTTTATCTTCTGAAAGCCATCCAATAGTTCCAGAAGGCAGAGGTGCATAGCTTGCTTTTTCGCCAGCAAACGCCGCAGGGTCTGAAGCAAGGCCGCGCAGTTCTTTGGAAAGTAGAAGGGGTTGTCCCTTTACTGCAAAGTAAAGCTTGCCTTCGTCGTCAAACATAAATACAAGCGCATAATCACCTTTAACTTCCTCGAGCGCTTCTTTTATGGCCTTCAATCTTCTCTTGCTTCTCCCTTCTTCGCTTCCTTCGTCTTTTTTCTCTCCACTGGCGATGTTTCCAGCGGCCTCGTCTATAAGCGCAGCTAGAACTTCTGAGTCTGTCTCAGATGTGAATATGCGGTCCTTATCTAGAAGCTTCTCTTTAAGCTGAAGAAAGTTTTTTGTCACGCCGTTGTGGACAAGCATAACATGGCCTTGTATAAAGGGGTGGGCATTCTTTTCAGAAACGCCGCCGTGCGTCGCCCAACGTGTGTGTCCAATAGCTAGCTTTACTTTTCCTTCTTCACCCAATTGCTCGCCGTTGAATGCCAGCTTATCTATGTTAATATGCTCAGAAGGCGCCCCTAAGGTTTTGAGCACCTTGAAGCCGCTGCCACTGCCCTCTAAATCTAGCTTCACCCCCACTCCAACTGAGTCATAACCTCTATACTCCATTAAAAGCAAGGCTCTAAGCACCCTCTTTAATGCAAGCTCGCCCACAAATCCAGCTATGCCGCACATATTCTCTCCCTTAATTTCTCTACAGGTTCTAGCGCATCATATTCTGGCGTATGTAACCTAGAGATTTATACTGGCAATTAGCTTTAAAGTTGCCTTTGCCTTCCAATTCCCCTTCACAATTCATACATCCTAGATTTGTACATAGATGAAATGATGAAATCGTATGTGGCATATTTTATTACTATGGACATAACTATAGCTAAAAGGGCAGCTAATACGACAAACAAGATTCCAATGCCCAACGCTATTTTATTAGCTATTCCTCCAATTCCCATTAGGATGATACCTATAATTCCTGGCACGCCAACAACTATCGCAGCTAGAATCCAATATATGACTAAAGCAACGATAAAGATTATGGACATCTTTACATATTTCCTCTTTGAAAACATCTTCACTAGGACACTGATAGCAATGTCAATAAGTGACTTTTTTGAGAGCGCGGCATTAGCAATTAGCAAGAGAGGATAAATCATAATGTAAATCTCTAAGAGAAATATGAACGCTATAATAAAGATGCCTATGCATACGAAGGTTAAAAGTGCACCAAGAACTTCGAAGAGACGCAATATAGCAAGCACAATTAAGAGCACAATTGCTGAAAGCAGAATAGCCCCAAGTAGGCGCCAGTAATTTGCATTGAGGGGTATGTTCCGTATTTTAGAAATCTCTTTTGCCATCTTCTCAGCAATGTAAGCTTCAAAAAAGATACCAATTACAATTACCAATATGCTAAAGACAACACCTCCAGCTCTAAGACTTGCCTCTAGTGAAAAAGTGTCTTCTAGATATGGCCCCATCTCTGTAGTGTATGGGTTGAACGATCCAGATTCATTGGCTGTGTGGGCTATGCTATGTGCAAAAAACCACCCCATAATCAATCCAAGTCCCATGACAATAACTATAAAGACTAGGAGCACAGCAAAAATCGCTAAATAAAGCTTAGCATGCACAGGAGAGAAAGCCTCTCTTAAACTTTCTATTGCATCTCCAAGGCTAACTTCTGCCATAGCAGCCAATTAATACAAAGCTTTTAAAATGGGCAAGGTACAGCCGCTGCCAGCTTATTGTTGTTTTCTGTTTCCCTCTTTTTTGTTTTCCAGTCTTTTGTTTTTCTGCCCTTTAACAGCTACGTGACCGACGAGATCTCTTACAAGACCTGCCTCTGGCAACTTTTCTATTAAGAGGGGCTGAAGTGTCATGTGCACAAGACCATAACTAATACCGTAGCCAAAACTTAAGGTCATAAGCCAAAGGGCCAACGCGCCCACAACGATCAAAACACTCAAAATTCCGGTAAAAGCCCCAGCCGTGAAGAACCCAAAGTACTCTATTAACTGCCCTATGAAGCCAAAAACAAAGCCAGCAATAAATGTGTATATGAAGGAGAGGAGAATATACAGCGTCGTTATGATAATCATCACCTTCAGGTTTTTCAGAGATAGCGTTTCCTTAACCGTGCCAATAAACGTAGACAACGCGCCAGATCCTTCAACAAACAATTTTGTCCATGCCACCTCTGTTGCTATACCCTCCCATATGAACATGAGGAGGAATATTAAGCCCAAAAAGGGTGTTGCGAGACAGCATGCCAAGTTCAAGGAAGGGAAGGAGAGGCTGTAGATGCCCCACAGCACACCTGTAAGAGTGTACATCAGGAGCCAAAACAATACACTCACGCCAAGCGCCCGCTTATAGGAAGGAATAATTATTCTACGCTTAACTGCGCCCGTTTTGGAGATGGCCTCTCCAACCCATTTTATGAAGAGGGGGTTAAAGAATAGAGATTCTATGCTTCCTACTATTAATGTGTATAGAGCTCCCACTGCAAGAATGCTCAATCCAAAAAGGGCTTTATTTTTCGTCAATGCCGTGCCGCCAGCGAGTTCACTAATTAAACTGGATCCCGTAAATATAACAAGCAGACCCGGAAAGATGATGAGGCTAAGAATGGAAAAGGCAAGACCGATCTTTGCATAGAGTCGCCAGTATTTTCTGTTCAAGGCATTTTTGGCATTCCATGAAATCTCAGCCCAGCTTACAAACTCCACATTTCCACCTTTGTCATCAGCCACTCACAGCTACCTCTACGTACCTTACCCCCTCTTAATCTCTAATCATGCCACATCTTTATATACATTTCCCCTCTCACCACATCATGGGAGTAATTGTATTCTATATAAAGCCCGAAAGCTACAAGGCAGCGAAGAAGGTTCTCGAAGAGAACCCGTATGAAGAGAATAGCTTTGCTCGTGTTGGCTACAAGTTGAGAGAAGGAAAGAGCCTAGGCATGGCAAAGGAAGGCTATTATTTGTATATACGTTCGGAAAACGCAGCATTCTTGGAAAAGGCAAAAGCGCGCCTAGCAGACGTAGCAGAGCTCCTTGAGGGAGAGGAGGCAGAGAAAGTGAAATCGGCCGTTGAAGAAGAAGAGAATGCAGCAGCCAAAGGTATAGGCGATATCTTTGGATAAACAGTCTATTCTTCTCGAGAAAGATGGGGGTAAGATATGAGCACGACGGAAAACAGGGCTGAAAACGCCTATGAAAAAGAAGGGCAAAAGAATAAACAGCCCATGAGCAGGGGCATACCTAGCAAGGAGGCTATGTGGCTTCCTGCTTTTTACAGCGAAGAGGTAAGGAAGTTTGAAGACGACGAAGGCAAGCCGACACGCAACGTATGGAAGATAGAGGAAGTGCTCAAGTTTGTGTTTCCACCTAAGTATCAGGAGACATACTATAAAATATCTGTAGCTCTCATGCAGGCACTAGCTGCCAACAAAGGCAGGTTAGAAGGAAAAGATATAGGACAACTCATAAAAGAAAAGGGCTTTTCAAAGGCCACACTTTATAATCGCGTCCTTCCTCGACTTAAACGCGTAGGCATGATACGCCTAAAACGCGCGACAGAAGAGGGCAAAAATAAAAAACATATGCCTATGGAGATAGAGCTTAGCAAGACATTCGCAAACTACCTGCTTAAGATAAGCGACAGCTTTTTAGCTTTTATAGATGACGTAAGAACGCGATAAGGATGAGGTAACGAGCTAAATAGGTAATGGATGAGTAGATACGTAGATAGTGAGAGGATAGTATAAGTAGATAGCTAATTAGCTAATAAACAACTGATAAACTGGTTGGATTGCTGATAGTATGATAGATACTTGAGATGTTGGAGAATGGAGAAATTAAGTAAGAAAAGAAATTAAGACATTGGAAGCATAAGGGGGTATAAGCATGTCTAATCTTGCACTAAACATGGGGTCCAATTCTCTTGCGAATATTCTCTTTGAGGCTGTGCTTACACTTTTCGTATTTTTTGCATCTTACTTTGGCACACTTCTTCTCATACCTAAGCTCAAAAAGGCAGGAATCGTCGGCAAGGACATGAATAAAAAAGCAAAGCCGGCAGTACCTGAAATGGGGGGCATTGCCGTCATATTGGCTATATATTTGGGCATTGCTGTAGCTATATTTGTTCAGTTCTTTGGCATATATAATTTGGGCATAAGTCCTCTCATGACTTCTTCAATTTTGCTCTTGTTATTTGTTCTGGGCTTTATAGGTATGGTTGACGATTTAATAGATATGCCTCAATTATGGAAGCTCCTCTTACCCATATTTGGAGCTATTCCTTTAATCGTGTTGAGGGCTGCAGGCAACACTGCAGTGTTTATTCCCTTCATAGGCTCCGTAAACTTTGGCATCTTTTATTTCCTAATTATAGTGCCTTTTGCTATAACTGTCTCAGCCAACTTAACAAATATACTAGCGGGTTTCAATGGCTTAGAATACGGTATTTCCATCCCCATGTTCATAACTGTGGCCTTATTGGGCGCCATGTATGGAAGACCTCATATGACCGTGATCGGAAGTATTGCCTTAGCGGCGTTTCTGGGCTTTTTCTTGCTTAACAAATATCCCTCAAAAATCTTTCCGGGCGATGCAGGCACACTCATCATCGGAGGACTCCTCTCTGCTTTAGTTATTGTAGACAACTTTGAGAGCTTAGCCATTATCTTACTCATCCCTCACCTATTAGATTTGGCTATAAAACTTCTTCACAATCCTATGGATTCCTCATGGGAGAAGCTCAAAAAAGGCATGCTCCTTACACTTCCTGAAGTCAATGGAAAGGCTGGGTGGTGGGGTGAATTGAGAGATGGAAGGCTCTATCCTCCTGGAGGTTCAAAAGGTGTTGTTTTAAGCTTACCCCAAGCTGTGATGAAGTTAGCTGGAGGCATAGATGAGAAGACGCTTGTGAATGTGCTCATAGGTTTTGAAGCGCTTATAAGCCTCTTTGCAATCCTTATTTTTAAATTGAGGCTTCCATAATAGGTTGTGCCAAAAGCAACGCGAGAGGACCGGCTTCACAAGGCGTGGCTTAACAACGCGCGCACATTGCTTTATCAATACTTCAGGCAGCGTGCTGCCCAATTAAGGGCTGTAGAAGAAGTAAAGGAAGTTGAAGCACCCACAAGAGAGGTATTTGTTTCAGCAGGCCTAAACTCTGCAGTAGCATTCGGTAGCTTAGCAGTGGAGGAGCTTAAAAAGAAGAGTTATCTGGGCATAATAAAAGAAAGGCTTACAACTCTTTTTGGCATGAATTATGGCTACTTTTCAGAAGAGGTTAAAGAGCTTGCTATGTCGACGAAACCCGTTGAGACAGGAGCAGTTTTTAGTAGAGCTGTGAAAGCTGCAGTAGACCTCTCGCCATACACATTGCCCTTTGGTCCTCGGGCTCCACTTAAATCTCTCCAGCTCTTCGACAACCCAAAAATTCCGCGAAAGGTCGATAGCTTAGCTAACGAAAGAATAAAGGCAAGAGTTGCTCTATATGAGCTCTATGATAGGGCATATGACCCCTACTACCTTCAACGCACATTTTCTGTCGGCATCTTTGGTGTGGAAAAAAGGCTTGTGCCGACGAGGCAGGCCATAACTGCTGTTGATTCTCTGTTAGCTAACAAAAACGTAGACATGCTTAGAGACCTCCCTACTCTTGACGAATATGAGCTCTACTACTATGAGCATCTACACAACAGGTATATATGTGTGCTTCTTCCAGAGGCATGGCAATTCGAGAACATAGAGAGCTGGCCCCCGAAAAGAGGCTGCAATACCTCCAACCATTATAGAGTGAGTGTAGAATGGGAACCGAATAAAGGTCGGTGGCAGTATGCTGAGAGCCAAGCAGGAGCTTACTATGCAGTGAAGTTTGCTGTAAGCGAGTTCCTGGCTAAGCAACGTCGTAGACAAGCCGCTGCCCTGTGTATACGCGAGATCTCACCAGACTATGCGGTTCCTGTCGGAGTGTGGCAGGTTAGGGAAGGGGTTAGAGAAGCATTAAAGAAAGGCGCGGTTGCCAAAGCCGATTCAAAGCAAGCGATGCTTAAACAGCTTGAACGTCTCATTGAGCTTCCCTTAAAAGCTTACATAAAGAAAAGCGTCATATTAAAGCAGAGAAAGCTTACGGATTGGCTTACTTAAACCTTGCTCAGAGTGCTCCTTTACTCTCTCACTTTCTCTATATCTTCTTTAGTCTTTTACATAACGCATGCGCTTGCGTATAGCCTTATAACGTTCTTCAACTACTTCGTCGTTGTAAGCCCTGACAAACACTCCTTCATAAGGCTTAAAGGATTGGGCTGCGGTAAACAGATCTGATGCTTTGTCCTCTATACGCTGAGAGACAAAAGCCAAACCAAAATCTATAATAAATAGAGATGGCAGAGCTTTCCCACTTCCTTTGTTTTCTTCCGTCGCTATTAGATTAGCGGGTGTGAAATCGTCGTGTATAATCGAAGCAGAATGCAACTTTTTAAGAAGATGAGCTGCCCGTTCTGCCCACACTTTGTTAGGCTTTATGTGTTTGCCCAGAATACGCGTCATCTTTATGCAAAACTCACTTGTCTTTATAATATGGGGTGCAGCTATCCCCTCCTTTTCAGCTCTTTTTAACATCTTTGCCTCAAGCCGCGTCCGTCTTTTACGTATGGCTTCATCGAATGTTTTTAGGCGGTAGGCTTTTCGCCGTCTTTCTTTTACGACAAAATCCTCAAAGATGTAGACGAACGCTTCTGCCCCTTTGTACACCTTTGGGAACCGCTCTTCCCCACTTCTTTCGTTGCGCTCCTCCTTCTTTGCTTGCAAACTGCTCAGAACGCCGCTAGTAGAAGACCCAAAGAGCTCAGGGCAAGAAGTGTCCATACCCCCTTATGGGCACGAAAGATTTTATAACCATCCAGAGGACCAAATGGCAAGAGATTAAACAACGAGAGAAATGCGTTTATTTGTATAAAGGCGCTGCCAAGAGGTGTTTTTGCAAAAGGCAGGGCCAAAGCTGCCAACGTTATGTTCATTAAAGGGCCAGCAGAAGAAACAAGCAAGCTCTCCACGGGCGAAAGGCCGGCTGAAAATATAAAAACAGCTCCGGGCGCAGCGAAGACAAAACCGAGAGGGCTAAGAAGAAGTGCCAAAGCAATTCCCCATTTAAACATCATAAAACGCGCGGGTTTTCCTAGCCATTGAGCTAATGATTTATGCATGAGCTCGTGAAACACAAAGGCCGGCACTACTAATAGAAAAGCTATAGGAAACCATCTCAACGCGTTAACTGTGAGACCGTTGACAGCTATGCTAAAGGCTAGTGACAGAAAAAAAGCAGCTATGCTTATGTCCTCGATTTCGCCCTTATAGAAATGCATATGTATCCCTTCTATTTTCCCATTTTCTTCTCATTTTCAATTTTATATACTCGGTCCTTACATTTGGGTTAACATCTTATAGTTAACCTCGCTAACTTCCGTCATACTCATCTATATACCACTTATACCTATATATCATTACTCAACCGCACACTAATCTTCCAGCTTATTGCTGAGCTGGAGCTCTCTTCCTTTACCTCTCAGCCTGCATTCTACTCTTATATGCTGCCATCCACTTTCTCCTCATATATAAGCCGGACGCGGGGGGGCGAGAATAACTCTTCATAACTTTCTAATATACCAATAACCTCCGAACCATCGTCCAATCTAACGACGACGCGCTGGTTCTTACCTTTAACATCGCTTATAATAATGCCTTTCCGGCCTAGAAAGGATGGAACGAGTGAATTTGCCACAACTATAACTTCGTCCCCTTTTTTAACTTTGAATATGTACGGGTAAGCCAAGATGTATACGAGGCTTAAGCCCAACGAGAACGCTAACAAACGGCCTAAATCCATGAGCGATAAGTTCAATATGCCAAATAAAATGAGGGATATGGCAGTAAGTAAAATGAAGAGAGTTGTAGCTTTTTTAGCTATCATCTGTACATCTCTCCGCCGCTTGCCTTGCCTTTTCCACCCTTTACTCTTTCCAAGGCATCTAGGAAGTGCTTCATTGTAACTTTTTCTGTTTTCTTACCGTTAAGGGCTTCTCTTATAGCTAACATACCAGCTTCTCTGCACACGTTCTCTATGTCTGCTCCGCTAAACCCTTCTGTGAGTTTTGCCAGCTCCTTTAGATCAACATCCTTGGCGAGAGGCATCTTCTTTGTGTGGACCTTAAATATTTCGAGTCTCGTTACTTTGTCCGGCATGGGCACCTCTATAACCTTGTCGAAGCGGCCCGGTCTGAGAAGGGCTGGGTCTACAATGTCAACCCTATTCGTGGCAGCTATAACATAGACATTTTCAAGGCCTCTTATACCATCCATCTGTGTTAGTATCGTGTCAACGATCCTCTCTGTGACGCGTGTACCCCCTTCTCCACCAGCTGACCTTCGTGGAGCAATGGCGTCTATCTCGTCTATGAAGATAACTGTTGGGGCAGCTTGCCTTGCCTTTCTGAATATTTCACGTATGGCCTTCTCACTTTCGCCCACCCATTTACTTAATATTTCTGGCCCATTCACCGCTATGAAGTTTGCTTCGCTTTCCGTAGCTACTGCTTTGGCAAGCAGCGTCTTACCTGTGCCCGGAGCTCCGAAGAGCATAACTCCCTTGACAGGACGTATGCCGAATTTCTCAAAGAGTTCTCTATTTTTCATGGGCAGCTCTACAGCTTCTTTAATCTCGCGTTTTACGTCATCCAACCCACCAATGTCCTCCCAATGGACGTTGGGCTTTTCAAGGAAGACTTCTCTCATGGCTGAAGGCTGAACCTCCTTCAAAGCCTCTTCAAAGTCGGCCATTCTCACGTCGAGCTTTTCAAGCACTTCTGCCGGAATCCGCGCTTCCTCTAGGTTGAGCTTGGGCAGGTTCCTCCTCAGACCTTTAAGTGCCGCTTCCTTAACAAGAGCCGCCAAGTCAGCGCCTGTAAAGCCATGCGTCACATCCGCCAGATACTTAAGGTTTACGTCTTTGGCAAGGGGCATATGTCTCGTATGTATTTGTAGGATTTCCAGACGGCCGTCTCTGTCTGGCACGCCTATTTCTATTTCCCTGTCGAAGCGGCCCGGCCTTCTCAATGCAGGATCTATGTGATCTGGCCTGTTTGTGGCTCCTATGACTATAACTTGGCCCCTGCTCTTTAGGCCGTCCATCAGCGTTAAAAGTTGGGAAACTACGCGTCTCTCAACTTCACCCTGAGCTTCTTCTCTTTTAGGGGCTATGGCATCTATCTCGTCTATGAAGATAATGCTGGGTGCACTGTCACTAGCCTCTATGAAGATGCGCCTCAGCCTTTCTTCGCTCTCGCCCACGTATTTGCTCACAATTTCAGGTCCGCCTATGTAGAAAAAGTTTGCCTCGCTCTCGTTGGCTACGGCTTTGGCAAGCAGCGTCTTACCCGTGCCCGGAGGTCCATAGAGAAGCACGCCTTTTGGAGGTTCAATACCCATTCTCTCAAAAAGCTCGGGATGCCTGAGGGGTAGTTCGACCATCTCACGTATCTTTCTTATGGCGTTTTTGAGTCCACCTATGTCGTCGTAAGTTACAGTGGGCACCTTCTCAAGCTCTTTTATGGGCTCTGACTTGAGCTGTATGTCAGTTTTTTCAGTCACAATGACAACACCGGTGGGCGCCAGTGAAACTACGACAAAAGGTAAGATGGCGGTTCCGTATATGTTTATGGGCAGCACATCGTTCTTTGTTATGGGTTTGCCTATAAGCTTCGTCTTTATATAACGGGCGATTTCGGGCCCCATACGAGCGCCTTCTTTCAGGCCAAGCACAACCTTCTTTGCTTCCTTAGCTTCGGCAGCCTCCACTTCTACTGTGTCGCCTATGCCAACGCCCGCATTGTGCCTTAAAATACCGTCGATGCGTATGATGTTCTTACCTTCGTCTTCTGGAGAAGCTGGCCAGACGACCGCTGCCGTTTGCTTTTTACCTTTTATGAGAATTACATCCCCTGCTGTAACGCCTAAGCTGTTCCTGGCTTTTGAGTCGAGTCGAGCTCTACCTGTCCCTACATCCGTTCTTCTTGCTTCAGCAACCTTAAGTCTGATTGTTTTTGTCATGTTATCACCCAGAAAGAGCTATTTGTCGGTTTCAGCTAATATATTCCGTATAAAGGATTTTAAAGCCTTTTCTCTTTTCACTGCATGCCATTCTCTGTCAAGCTCAATAGCAACCGGCTTTTTATAGGGGGGCTTTATGCTTCCACTTTCCCTTTTAAAGAACAGTTGTGTGCAGCTTAGCGCGTCTGAGCAGGGCTTTGCCTTCCTTGTCCATATCCTACCTTCTTTATCTATATAAAATGACGTGTGCTTCTTCAAAAAGGCCTGCATAGCTGCTTTGGCTGAGATGGGCGGACCTCTTTGGGCACCGGCGGGCTTTACAACGTCGCTGTCCAAGGCTAGCCATATAATGTCTTTTTCCTCTTCGTTAAAGACAGCTTGCTCTAGCACATCGAATTCTAAGGCCTCGAGAAATGTAGAGAGCTTTTTACCTATTCTGCGAAGCATGCCAAACTTCACGTCGTCATGTAAGCTGGCTGCTTTGAATGAAATACTTATGGAGGAGCTCTCTAAACTTTCTTCCTCTTCAAAAAAGAAGTGTTCCATCGAAGGTCTTTTTATGTAGGAACGCGCCGCTAGAATGAGCTTGGAAAGCGTCTCTGCTCTTACAGGCGAGGCCACATTCCTATTGTGGTCCACAGGATCTACGAATATGAAAGGTGGGGATAAATTTGGAGTTGTTTTAGTTCCTCTTCCTTCAACCGCTTGCTGCTCTTTTTGCCCTTTGCGCGGCTCAAAGTTTTGAGCGTATTTGAGCTCCTTTGTCGTCATAGCTAGTCTTATGGGTGGCGAGGCATTTGCGAAAAATCTGAGCGTTTCTCTGAATGAGCCGAGCTTTAACACGAGAAGCTCGCAGAGATAGCCGGAAAAGCCTCCAACGCGCACCTCTGCCCCATATAAAGAAAAATTCCTAAGAAACTGTTTCAATAGACGGACTTCGTCTCTTTGCTCATCCTTCATATGTTTGTTTACGTAACGCACGTGGAATTGTGTTCTATCGACGGCTGAGATGAGTTGAGATATGCGAAAGCCTTCCATTTTAAATGAGGGCACAATATCTGCTTCCATACCTGCCTTTTCAATACGAACATAGGGGTGCTCGGCATATGAAATGAGCGTTTTATACCCTGCTTCCTTCATCCTCTTAGCAATTTTATCGACTACAGCTTTGAGTGTGCCCTTTGCTTCAGCGCTCGGCGGAATAAGCACAAATAAATCTATCTCCTTCTTGCTTGCAAGCCGTGTCCCTTTAGCAGCGGAGCCCATGAGCTCAACTGCGCCCAAATCCTTGAGCTGTCCTCTAAGCTCTTCGTAAAAAGCCATAAGGGCCTTATCCTCTTCAGGAGATGGCTTAATGCGTTTTAACACTGCTTTCTCGAGAGTATCAAAGTCTTTTTGAAACTCTTCCTGCTGGACCTTCTTGGTGTTTCCACTTGCCATAACTAAATGTTAAGAGTAAGGCATTATATAACTTTATGCCAACATATCATCATGCACGTAATTGAAAGATTAGAGCTTCTCTACCTTATACAAGAGCTCAAACATTTAGAAGGTAAGCGCCTTGACAAGGTTTACACGCTTAAGAACGGCACGCTCAAATTCAAGTTTGGTCAGCTCTTCCTCTTTGTAAACAGAGGCCAATATGCCTTTTTTATGGACGCTAGCCAAACCAACAAAGAAGCCATTGGCGAACACATGCCTTCTGCATTTTCTACCTACAAAGAAGACAAAGTAAGTGAGAAGCTCAGAAAAGAGCTAAGAAACCACAGACTAGAGCGCATAAGCCTTTTAGAAGGTGACAGAGTATTGGAGCTGCTCTTTTCGGGTTATGCACTTTGGTTTGACATGTATGGCAAAGGCAGTGTGGCCCTCTTCGAGACAGATAGAGAAGCGTCTGCAAATCATAATGGGAAAGCAGGGGAGGCAAGAGAAAAAGAAGAAGCTGTGACTAAGTATAAAAAGGCGCTGTTTGAAAGCGGCAAGCCCATACATGCGGAAAACATAAACGATGTCCGGCAGTTGTTTGAGACCTATGCAGAGAAGCCGTTAGGGGCTGTGCTCGTCAAGCTTGTGGGCAAAAAGTATAAAGATGTCATGCTGAAAAAGCTTGGTTTTGAGGAAAGGCAGGCAAGTGGTGCCTTCGTAGACAGGATCGGCCAAATTGAGGCAGAAATAGAAGAGCTTTTAGCTAGGGCAAAACCTTACCTCACAGCAGATAAGCATGATTACGGTCTTTATTTCGACGAGAGGCCCTCTGCTGCAAAGGATATGCCGTCTTTAAGCGCCGCGCTTGCCGAGGTTGAGCTTAACTTGCCTACACCATCGGAGTCAAAAGACGCTATAGAAAAACAAAGACGCATTGTTGAAATACAGAAGAGCAAAATCTCCGAATACGAAGAAAAAGCAGCGCTTTACAAGCACATAGGTCAACTCCTTTTTCAAAGCGCCTCTGCTGTGGATACATTCTTAGAGAGCTTGAGAAAGTGGTTGGAAAAAAAGGGTAAGACAGAAGGGGAAAAACCTGCTGGATTCCTCTTATCTTTGGACGGCACAACTTACTCCATTCAAGGCTTGGATGAGAAGAATAAGAAAGTGCTGCTTAGAAAAGTTAAGGAACAAGAATAAGATAAATAGGATAAAAAGGAAAGATAGAAATTAAATTGCTACATGTGGGTAACCCTTGTAGATACACATCATATAATGGATGCGTTCTCTATAATGTAAGGCTCTAGGAGCTTTCTACCCTTTCTTTTCTTGTCTACAGTTAGGGCTATGACTGTTTCCTTGCCATCTCTGCTAACGACGTATAAAGAGGTTATGTTAACGCCGTTCTTTGCCAACTCTTTTGTAACCTTGGAGAGCTCCCCTGGCTTGTCTGGCAGCTTTATCATAAGTGTATCTTCTTCCAGCACATTGAACCCATTGGTTTTCAATACTTCTGTCGCTTTTCTTGGATCCTTTACTGTCATGGTTATAACTGCCTTTCCACCGACGCTAACGGCTGAGATGTTCTCTATGTTTATCTTTGCCTTTCCCATTATGTAACTTATGTCCATGAGAAGGCCCACTCTGTCGTTTTCCACTAAGGTAAGAGTCTTACTCATGTGCCCAATTTAGTGTGTAAAACTTTATAAATTGTGAGCAAACCTACAACCCGCCACCATACACCACAAAATTATCCTCAACTTAGTCGTCCTTGACATCTGTTCGACGCGTGTGAAACGCGCATCTTTTAAAAACTCCTGCTCCATTCAGGAGCATGATTTTAGATAAGCTTGAAAAGTTTGGCCTTTCAGTAGCGCCTTTTAGAATTGTAAAAACATGGGAGGAGGCGAGGGCTGCTGCAAAAGAGCTCGGTTATCCTGTAGTCGTAAAATTGGCGAGTGACACTGTGCACAAGACAGATGTCGGAGGTGTTGTCTTAGACAATTACAACGAGACCATGCTAAAGAGCACGTGGGACTATTTTCAAAGACACTTCAAAGGTGAGGCTCTGCTAGTCCAGAAACAAATAAAGAAAGGCATTGAGCTGTACGTAGGTATAGAGGACGACCCATCTTTCGGAAGAATCATTCTCTTCGGTTTAGGTGGCGTATATGTAGAAGTGTTTAGGGACATCTCCGCCAGAATCTGCCCTATAACAGAGAAAGATGTTGACAGTATGATTCACGATCTAAAGGCAAAAAAGATTCTGCTCGGCTATAGGGGAAAGCAGGTCAACTTAGCGCTCCTCCGCAAGACATTGCCTAAAATCTGTGAATTTGCTGAGCACGTGAGGGCAAAGGAGCTCGATATAAATCCCATGAAAGTGGATGCCAAGCATCTTTATATTATAGATGCACGAGTCACTGGAGCTCAAAGCGCGGCTCGGGAAGAAGAGCCCTCAAAATCTTTAAAGGGCAAGAAGTAGGGGGTGAGCTTATGAACATGAACAAGTTCTTGAATCCAAAATCTATTGCAGTAGTTGGTGTTTCTAGCAATCCTGCAAAAATCGGGGCCGTAATCTTTCTTAACATTATAAAGGGTGGGTTTAACGGAGATGTGTACGCTGTGAACCCTAAGCATAAAGAAGTGCTTGGCCATCCTTGCTACCCCTCTTTGAGCGCCCTTCCTGAAGTTGTTGATGTGGCAGTTATAGCGACACCTGCTCCTACCGTTCCTTCCATATTAGAGGAGGCGAAAAAGAAGGGAATAAAGCACGCCGTCGTTATAAGTGGAGGCTTCGGTGAGAGTGGGCGTAAGGATTTAGAAGAAGCTTTCAAAAAGGCCGCAGAAGGCATGCATGTAATAGGGCCCAACTGTTTGGGCATCTATTCGGCGAAGTCGCGCTTTGACACGCTTTTCTTCCCTCACTACAAGCTCGAAAGACCTCCTTATGGTGATATAGCTATAATAAGCCAAAGTGGTGGTGTCGGCAGCGCATTCCTTTCGCTTGCCTCTAAGAATGGTTTGGGCATGCACAGCTTCGTTTCTTATGGCAATGCATATAATATAGATGAGAGTGACTTGATTAAGGCGTACGGCGCTATGAATGAAGCAAAGATTATCCTCATGTATGTCGAAGGCGTCGGAGATGGTAGAAAATTCACATCCGCCCTTACATATGCAGCCAGTAAAAAGCCCGTCATTGTACTAAAAGCGGGAAAGGAAGGCAAAGCAAAGAAAGCTGCTACTACACACACTGGCGCTCTAGCGGGCGACTATCTAGCCTATAAGGCGGCATTCAAAAAAGCAGGTGTCCTCGAGGCTTATAGCTTAGAAGATATGTTTGATATGGCAAAAATCTTCAATCAGCCATTACCAAAAGGCAAGCGCTTAGGTATTATAACAAACGGCGGAGGCTTCGGTGTCATGGCTACGGACGCGGCTATGAAGCTAGGTTTAGAAATGCCTTCTTTATCCAAGCAGACCCTTGATGAGATAAAGGGCAAGATTCCCGAATATGTTACACCGGCAAACCCCTTCGATGTTGTAGCAGATGCAGATGTCTCTCGCTATAGAGAAGTGCTTAGGGCCATGCTCAAGGATCCTAACATAGATATGGTTCTCGTTAATATTCTTTTCCAACCGCCAGCAATAAATTCCGCGGTTGTAGAAGAGCTTACGTCTTTCTTAGGCAGCAAACCCATAGCAGTTGTTGTTCCTGGAGGAGAGGTCGAAGCGCGACTAAGGCAAATGCTTACGATGAGCGGCATCCCCTCTTACCCCTACCCTGAGAAAGGTGTTCAAGCCCTCTATGCTCTTTACAAATATAGTAAGGCGAGAGGCATAGCAAAGGGTTAGGTTATACAATTGTATGGAGCTAGAGAGGTAGAAGAGATGGATGTGAATTGATAAGCCGAAAGAGAAGAAGAATGCTGGCATAAAAAAGCGAAGGTCAAAAGTAAGCTAGTTAGCCATATTCAAACTGGGCTCAAGCCAAGCTACTATACAGAGGAATATGCTTCTTTGAATATAAGCGGAAGGCTTTGAGGTGTGACAATGCCTCTTTCAGTTATATAGGCTGTGAGGTATCTTGCTTCTATGAGGTCAAATGCTGGATTAAGGACTCTCACATGTTTTGGGGCCTCTGGCCATACTTCTGCCGGATCGCGCATCTCTATTCTTTCTCTAAAGCCAAAGATGGATTGTGCGTCATATTTGAAAAGCTCTGCCGCCGAATAAAAAGGCGCGTTGTGTTCCTTTGCAACTATGGCTAAAGCCCTCGTGCCTATTTTATTCACGAATGAGCCGTCAGCTTGTATGGCGTCTGCCCCCACAATTACAATGTCTGCCTCGTCCATGTAATGTGCCATGGCTCCATCGACGATGCTTTTCACTCTTATCCCATGATCTGCTAGCTCTTTTGCTGTTATGCGACCTTGGAAGAGGGGCCGAGTCTCGCAACTTATAACTTCGTCTAGCTTACCTCTGTCATGTGCTTTTTTGAGCAGTGTAGTCACTGTAGAAGAATGACATATAGTCATGACAACACTGCCGTTTTCTATGAGATTAGCACCAATATCTGCTATGACTGCTAAGCTAGCTTCCATTTTCTCTAGATGCTCTTCTAAGTCCTGCATTATGGCTTTCTTCATTTTGTCTACGTTGTTAAGGTTTGAGTAAGCTAAAAGGTGCTGGAGCAAATTAGTTAACAAATCTCTCGTCATAGGCTCCGTGGGCCTAGCATTCATAAGGCGAAATATGACGACACTTAGAAGGGACTTCAGCTCATCGGCACTACCTTTAAATGAAGAAATAGACTCTTGCACAGCTTCGAGCGCGGCCTTTGCTACGTTTCTAGCGCCTTGTATTTTAACCTCTTTTATATCTCTAATAAGAGCGTCTACTTTTGGGGGGAGTTGACGGCTTACCATAAAGCTAATTGAACTTGCCCTTTATAAATGTTTTGCCTTGCTCTAACTGCGCTCCTCAGTCTTTCTCTACTTTCGTGTGTTCCCATTGAGCGTCATCATGAGGTCGACGATACTCAATATGTTATTCATTTCTTCATAGTCTTTTATGCGTCCCACGTCTGCCCAAAACTCATTGAAGACATAGGAGCTTATTTTTTTTCCATCCTTTAGTAGGCGAGGAAAAACATGCTTACCAAAGTCCTCCTTGGGCTGTATGTATTCAAAAATGGCGGGCTCAAATATATACATACCAGCATTTATGTAGTTAGACAGAATAGGCTTCTCCTTAAAGGCTTTTACAACACCATCTTCGAGCTCAGCTACGCCGTACTCAAGGGGGATACCCTGCAGCTTGAATGCCATCGTGGCTATGTTTCCTTTTTCTTCATGGTAGTCTAACATTTTATCTATGTTTATAGCTGTGATATGGTCTCCCATACCTACAAAGAACGTTTCATTTCCTAACAAGTCTTTTGCTTGAAGAACAGAACCTGCTGTGTCTAGCCTCTCCTTCTCTATACTGTATTCAATATGCATGCCGAGCCTTGAGCCGTCCCCAAAGTAGTCTACAATTTTCTCATGAAGATAACCAACTGTTAGCACGACATCTCTTATGCCATTCCTCTTTAGATTTAGCAAGGTATATTCAAGTATGGGCCTCCCTCCCACAGGAAGAAGGGGCTTTGGCATTCTATATGTGTAAGGCCGGAGCCTTGTGCCTTCTCCTCCACAAAGTAGCACAGCTTTCATAGGGGCGTTTATAGGCGAAAGATATAAAAGACGTTTGGGAAAGCTGAAAAATAAAGACAATTATAATGTCTTTTTACTTGTGCTGAGTATTACCTCCCAATAATAAGAGACATCAATATAAGCTATGACAACCACGTATTTATCTTGGCCTTAAAAGATGGAAATTTTTTGGCAGGGGGTGGACTACCCCAACTATTTTAAATGTATTGTCAACATAGAGGTTAATTGGTGGAAATGTGATTTTTTTAATATTGTCCTTAATTTTAGGCTTGGCCATTATATATCTGGCGTTAAGGGTAATACATATAAGAAACAATATAATAAGAAAATTGGATGATGTGAAAAGACAAAAAGCACATTTATCAGCTCAGTATGCGTATCACAATCAGCTAATTAAAAATTTGTATGACATCCTCAAACCTTACCTGAAGCATGAGAGAGACATCTTTGAAGATGTTTCTAGGAATAGAAGTTGGTTAGCAGGAAATAAGAAAATTCTCACAGCTTTATATGGTGTTGTAGAAAATTATCCTAAGCTTAAATCTGATAGCTCTGTAAAACAGATGATCAGAGATTTGAAGAGCAATGAAAAAGCTCTTCTTCATGAAAAGAAGGTCTTAAACAAAAGAGTGAGCTACTATAATAAATATATCTCCATCTTTCCAAATTCTTTAGTTGCAAAAGTATTCAATTATCCATCTCTAGATTATGAAAAGGTTATGAAAGATCCTACTCTATAGTGAAAATTACGTCGTAGTATCAGGCGAATGAATAAAAAAAGTGTATTAAATCTCACTCCCTATTAGCCCTTAGTAAAAATAATCAAGGCAGTTTTACCATTTCAGTAGCTTATTCATTTTGGCGGTTTATCTTCTCTCTTAGGTTATCTTTATCCTTTACATAAACAATCCTCCCACCAACCTCTTTTATATAAGCAGAGATCTCACTAGACAACCTCTCTTTCACAAAAGGCTCATAAATGATGGTTGTGAAGTCCTCGCCTGCTCTTATTGCTGGATGAATCTTTTTCCCCTCTATATCGACGCCCTTCTTTTTGCCGCCTATGAGCTTATATAAATAATACGCGGCAGTAAGCTCACGCATAGATCCCAAGCTTGTGCCGAGATAGAGAATAGCGTCGCCGAAGAGCGCCATGATTAAGTCTTGCTCGTACCACGTGCCTGTATCTATAAACTCGTCGAAGATTTTCCTTTCTTGCCCATCAACCTTTACCGTTGCGTTCATATAGGGCTTTAAGTGCTCTATACTAAAGGTTTTGTCTTGAAAGGGCACAGTGCCTATGACGCGCGTTCCACCCCTTCCCTTATAAGCTTTGGCCACCTCGAAGCATATGCCCTTATCCGGCAGAAGCACAAGCTCAACGTGGGCTTTTACCAACACTTCTGCTATTCTCTCTATCTCCTCGGTTAGTGTTTCCCTGTCCATGCCGAGGAGTTCTTCGTAGTAATATGCGACGTCACCCGGTCCTATGAGCACCACGCATTTATTTTCGCCCATACGCTAGCCTTTTCGGCCTAATACTTAAAAATAAACGCGATCTCTCTGAGAAAGGTTGGCGGTTTTTCTGGGTTGATCTTTTAAATCCCTCTCTTCTATTTCTGCAGTGGCAACGCTCATAAAGAACGGCACAGTTGTTACGCAAAACGCAAAGCGCGAGATTGTTAAAGCTGACATTCTTCTCTCAGATGAAGGCGTCGTAGAAGAGATTGGCAAAGACATAGATGAGAAAGCTGAACTCGTCATCGACGCTTCTAACCATATTGTCATGCCTGGCTTGATTAACACACATACGCACATTGCTATGACGCTTTTTAGGGGGTACGGCGAGGGCTTACCACTCCACGACTGGTTAGGAAAAAAGATATGGCCTGCTGAAGCTAAATTAACGCCAGAGGTTGTAAAGGCTGGAGCTGTTGTAGGCATAATAGAGGCGCTGAAATCAGGGACTACTGCTTTTAATGAAATGTATATAGCGGGCATGAAGGAGATAATGGACGCAGCCGACGAGTTAAATATACGCGCAGTTATTTCAAGAGGTATGTTTGATGTAGGCGAGCACACCATCGACGAGCAGATGGACCACACATATGAGGTTATTGAAGAGGCAAAAAAGCATTCAGAACTTGTACAAGCAGCGATCTCTTGTCACGCGCCTTATACAGCCTCGTCTGAGCTAATTGCAAAGGCTAAGGAGCTCGCCAGAAAAGAAAACCTGCTCTTCCACATACACGTGGCTGAAACACGGCATGATGTAGTGAGCATGATTAAGCAGAGAGGTGTTGGATGCATAGAGTATTTATACAACCTAGGTGTTCTTGACGACAAAACTGTGCTGGCGCATGCTTCTTGGGTTTCAACACGTGAAATCAGGCTCGTTGGACAGGCCCACGCGACAGTATCCCACAACCCCATCAGCAACTTAAAGCTAGCGACAGGTAGCATAGCTCATATTTATGAATACGAAAAGGCAGGAGCCAATGTAACACTTGGCACTGACGGCGCCGCGAGCAACAATAGCTTGAACATGTTCGAGACGATGAAGTTTGCCGCTCTCTTACAAAAACATAAGTATTGGAAGGCAGATATCCTACCTGACCAGCGCATATTGGATTTTGCCACAGTCAACGGTGGGAAAGTTTTGGGTGTTCCTGCTTCAATAGAGGTCGGAAAGAAAGCAGATATTATTGTCGTTAAGAAGACGCCCAACCTTCTGCCTGAACATAACATTATAGCAAACCTCATCTATGCCTCAAGCCCAGTGAGTGTAGAGTGGAGTATTGCCAATGGCAAAGTAAGCGTTGAGGAAAGGAAGGTGCCAAACGAAGAAGTGCTTCTTGAAAAAGCCCTCAATGAAATCAACCTGTTCTTTGAGCAGTTGAATGCGGAGAAAGCTTAAACTCTGACTGCAAGCTCTTCCAAAATAATGTTAATCTTCTCCTTTGCCTTCTTTACGCTCTCGAATACCTCTTCCATACTAGGGTTTGCTTTCTTTATACCACAAGCATAGTTTGTCCCTAAGGCTAAGCCAATAAAAGGCAGTTCCAGCTCATTCGCCAATATGACTTCGTATGCAGCAGTCATGCTTACGAGGTTTGCTCCTAGTCGTTTTATGGCTTTTATCTCAGCTGGTGTTTCAAAACGGGGGCCATGGGTTGTGAATATTATGCCCCCTCTTTTGACAGTAATACTTTTCTCCTTTCCTATTCTGTATACGTAGTCTGAAAGCTTTTTGCTATAGGGTTCGCACATGTTTGTGTGCTTAATACCTTCAGCAAATGAGTCAAAATAGGTAGGTGTTATGTTAAAACTTACTATATCTTTTGCCAGTATGAGGTCATTAAGCTTATAGCATGAGATGATGCCGACGGCATACGTAGCAAACACAGCGTCGACGCCTACCTTCTTCAGTGCATACACATTGGCTTTATAGTTCACTTTGTGAGGCGGCACAGCATGCCCTTTACCATGTCTAGAGACGAACCATGCTTCAGCTCCTGAAGAGAAACGGATTTTCTCCACTTGTACCTTGCCATAGGGCGTTGAAACACTTTTTCTGACAGCAGGCTTCGACACAGAGTAAATGCCACTGCCTCCTATGATGCCCAGCATGTTTTTTTGTCTCAGCTATGCTTTTAAAGATGGTTGGGATCGTGATGAAATTCTAGAAACGTACAAACAAGAAAAAAGTGTGTGTGCGTGAAGGCCTAGGGGGTTGGCAAGGAAAGTTGGAAGCCATAACTTCCCACACCTGTTTTTAATTTTTAGCGTGAAACCAAATAAAGGTGTAACAATGGCAACCGTAGAAAAGAAGATATGGCCAAAGTATTTTGAGCTCATAAAGCAGGGAAAAAAGACCTTTGAAATACGGCTGGCTGATTTTGAAATAAAAGAGGGTGATATTCTTTTGCTCCGGGAATGGGATCCCGAGAAGAAAGAATACACTGGAAGGGTGTTAAAGTTAGAAGTTACTTATGTAACAAATACTAAGAATCAGGAGCATTGGAGTAAAGAGGAGATAGAAAAGTATGGATTATTGGTAATAAGTTTCAAGCCTTGTAGATGACTTTACTATCATCAATTATTACAATACCTTTAATATTTAACTTATTCAACCTTTCAACCAGTTCATTGAGTATATTTTTGTTCCTTGTATTGTAAATTGCAACAATAACATAATATCCTTTAGCCTTTCCATCTATAATCTGTCCTAAAAGTCTATCTCTATCCGACTTGTTCATCTTATGTTTAACCTCAATAACTACTCCTACATAGGGGATACCTATATCGAAGGATTGGTATTGCCTCATAGCTTCTGCCTTAGTAAAACCAAAACGAGCCAATAACCATTGATATAATCCTTCTTCATATGTCTCCTCCTTCTTTGCCACTTTTGTTGGGTAATAGTTCTGAACTTCTCTGATGAGCCTATCGATTATGGTCTCATTTTCATTTTTTCTTCTTTCCGATCTGTGGTGAACCTCGTCTATTGTATCTCTATCCTCATTCCTTCTAATTATAGGCTTAAATATACCTAACTTCTTTTTTATTTCGTCCATTTGTTCCTTACTTAATTTCTTTGCTAATCTATCGATTAAATCTTCATAACTGAGTTCCACTTCTTTCGTATAATATGTTGGGTTTTCTACATATTCTCCTAAAAAAGCATTGTAAACTCTTTTATGTTTCACTTCAAGACAACTTCCTTTAGTTGATATTCCATAATCTTTAGCAATTTTCTTTAATCGACTATGTGGCAATCTGTGAAGAATTACTTTGTTTTCTTTTATTTCATTTCTTCTATCTCTCACCTTTTTCATCGCGCTACGGACTTTATTTTTTATGCTGTCAAGCCAACCCATACTTTATCCCCTTATATATCTACTCGGTAAATTTACCATTTTCATTAGCTTTGACTCAAGAAAGCTTTATAATTATTTCTGAAGAGCCAAAGACACCTCTAGAGAAAGAAAGTGAAAGCCCCCGGAGGGATTCGAACCCCCGACCTGCCGCTTACAAGGCGGCCGCTCTAACCGCTGAGCTACGGAGGCAGCTCATAAAACAAATAACAAGTAAGCATTAGTACGCCGAAAATGTTTTTAAATATGCGGGCACTCTCCTGTTCTTAAAGAGTTAAAGTTAAGTGCCCTTAAGCTTAAGCATTCTACGCCTTCACTTTACCTATTTCTGTTGTGGATTTTTCTCTTCTTTTGGTGGTATGTTTCATATCTTATTATGAGCAACTCTCTTACCATCTCGATGCAGTTGAACCGTTGCAACTATCCTAGGAACTTTCCTAAATGTGTACTTCTCTATTCTAACCTCAGCAGAGCTTCCCCTATAAAAAAGATCTCTCGGCTTCATGCGTGCCATAACTAAAGGTTACTGGGAGAAGAGCTTTTAAAGTTATACTTTACGCCTATGTAAGTCTTCATATGCACTCGCCTTGAAGAAACAACCAAAGAGTGTATCGCTAACTATATAAGAACCTGGATAAGCCCCTCAACTTAGCTAAGAGGGTAACTGTGTGATGAGAGTAGAGAGGATAAGCTACTCTTTACCTTTACTTTTTCCTTGTTATCTTAGCTATGAAAAAGGCTTCGCTGTTTACATGCCAGGGGTATATGCGCGCTACGTGAGCTGAGCTCTCGTATTCAGAAAGGCCGCGCTCGAAAGGCATGGGCAGCTCAACCTTAAGCAGCTTTGCCTCTGGCCTATTCTGTAAAAGATGGTCGACAACCGCTTCGTTTTCTTCTGGCGTTATTGTGCACGTCGAATATATGAGCTCGCCACCCGGCTTAAGCGCGTCGAACGCCGAGAGGATAAGCTTTTTCTGCACGTTACTCAACCGCTTTGGGATTTGAGGAGCTCTCTCAAAGCGCTCCCATGCATTGAGCCAACTTCCCAATGCAGAACAGGGTGCATCCAGCAAAACCTTTGTGAACTTACCTTTCCATTCGCTCGGCAAGCGTTTGCCATCATGATGCGTTATGACTGTGTTTACAACACCCAGACGTGAAAGCGTGCCTATTATAACCTTTTCTCTTTCTTTCCTGTCGTTCGCTACAATAAGGCCACGATTTTTCATAAGCATGGCCATCTCGCTTGTCTTGCTGCCAGGGGCTGCAGCCACGTCTAAAATAACATCTTTTTCTGAAAAGGCTGAAAAGGCGAGAGGCACAAGAGCAGATGAAAGACTTTGTGCATGTATAAGGCCAGCCTTAAATTCGGGCGTTGCACCTATTTTCACATGCTTGCTCTTTTCTCTTAGACGAAACATAAAGGGCAAGGCCGTTTTTTCTAGTGCATATGGGAAGATTTCCAAAAATGCTTCTGGTTGTATTGCCAAGGTGTTGACACGTACGTATTTTGGCAGAAATTTTAGGCTTTCCCTTACTCTTCCATAGATAGCTTCATCCACGCGTTGCTTGGATGGATTGTATTTAAAAACCGAAGCTCTATATAAACTATGGACGTCGTTGCAGATTTACATATTCATGGCAGATATTCTGCAGCTACTTCACCCAAGCTCTCTGTGCCTACTTTGGCAGGGTGGGCCAAGAAGAAGGGCATTTCTTTGCTTGGAACAGCTGACTTCACACATCCTCTTTGGATGAAGGAGCTAAAGCAATACTTGCACAACACTGACGACGAAACACACGGCATATATACATGCAAAGACGTTAATTTTCTTCTTTCTGTAGAAGTTAGTAATGTCTTCGAGCAAGAGGGTAAAGCGTATAAAATACATACCGTGCTTTTGGCCCCTTCATTTGAGGTGGCAGAGCAGATAAGGGAGGAGCTGGCGAAAGGCGGTAATTTAGCCGAAGACGGAAGGCCAACACTCTCCTTTTCTATAGAAGAGATGGTCGAGACTTTAATGCAGATTGACAAGCGCATAGGCATCATTCCCGCCCATATATGGACGCCGTGGTTCTCGTTGTTTGGCAGCAAGTTTGGAGCTGATAGTGTCGAGGAAGTTTATGGCAGCTACTCTAATTATATTTTGGCACTTGAGACAGGTTTAAGCAGCGACCCTGCCATGAATTGGAGGGTAAAAGCCTTGGAGCGCTTTCCCCTCGTTTCCTTCTCCGATGCTCACAGTCCAGCTAATCTAGCTAGGGAGGCAACGCACCTTCGCTTAGATGAGCTTAGCTATGCCGACGTGTACAGAGCAATAAAAGGAGGTAAAGGTATTCTTAAGACCTATGAGTATTTCCCTCAAGAAGGCAAGTACTTTTATGATGGACACAGAAAATGCAACGTTTGCCTCTCGCCAGAAGAATCTCTCGCTTTAAAAAATATATGCCCAGTCTGCCATAAACCCCTAACACTCGGTGTGCTACACCGTATATATGAGCTTTCGGCTGAATATGAGGGTAAGAGTAAAGGCAGCTCAGAAGGAAAAGAAGGAAAAAAAGAAGAAAAGAAAGACAGCCAGGATATGGAAGGCTGGAGTGAGGAAAAGAAAAAGCCTTTTATACACATCATCCCTCTTAGGCAACTCATATCCTATGTGCTCAAAAAAGGCGCCAATACAAAGGCTGTGAATGGAGTATACGACAGACTTATACGCTACTTTGGGAGTGAGCTCTCAGCCTATGAAAGCAGCGATGAACATATTCAATTGCTGGGCAATGTGGAAGTGGCTAAGGCCATATTAGCTGTCAAAAAAGGCGCGGTTGTGTGGAAGCCGGGCTGCGACGGCCAATTCGGCACTTTTTCTATAAAAGAAAAAGGGGAAGAAGATAAGAAAGGCGCTGGTGAGGCAAAACAGAGGACTTTATTCTAGACACTTACTCTACTCATTTATCTACTCATTTACATACTTATACATGCTTATCGAGTTTTTTATAATTTTTCACCGTTTTGTCTTCATAATTGTTTATTTTCAGGTTTGCTCAACTCACTCAGCCTTTTTCCTATGTAGCTCAGCCTTTCTTCTATGAAGGCTTTTGTTCTTTCCAAGGCTGAACGCTGCGCTTCGAGGGCTGAGCGCTCGTCCGCAAATGGACTAAAGGGGCCATAAGCTCTGCAACCCCATCCAGCTCCAAGACCTAAACCAGGGCCATAACCTCTACCGTAGCTTCCACTAAAGCCTTGGGCATATCCTCTTCCATATCCACGAGCGCCAGCAGCGCCTCTAGCTCCTCTACGAGCGCCTTTTCCTCTACCCATCCATGGGCCATCTCCATATGGGCCGGTTCCATCACCAAATGGCATGTTATCACCTCTTTTTGAATTATGATTTGAATTATTATTCGAAATGTTTAAAAAGAGATGGGTCAGAGACGTATGTACATCTCTTCTTAAAAACCAAAGATAACTCATAAAGGTATTCCATATATCTCCATTTCCTCTTCAAATTTGTTAGCATCATCTGTAACTTTGTCGAGTAACTTCCTTAAGGAGACTAATTCTTTTGCTAAGGGGCTATTGGGTTTCACTTTTTTACCTTCAATTTTCAAATTGTAACTCCAATGATTACTTTTTTTGTCTTTATTAAATTTGATGTAAACCTTCACACCATATCTTTTTTCAATTTCTTCCCATTTTTGTTTAACTTCTTTATACTCTTTGCCCTCAGGTGGAAGGATTATGGGAGGGGCATACACTCTTATACTTACCCACCCTACAGGTAATTTTCTTTTAAATTTGTAGGAGATACTACTTCCTTGTCTTCTGGTGTTTAGTGCATATTCGAGTTTCTTCCCTCTATTTTTGACTAAGATGGAGAGACTCTTAACATACCTACTTTTTCTTTTGAGGTTAGCTAATGCATTACCTATGTTCCACATATCCCCTACTCTGAACTTTTTTGGGACACCAAGTGCTTCGGAACCTATAAAGTCGTCTGTGACAAGCCAATACTTACCATACTTATCTTTTTCTAGTCGGTATTTTACAGGGTAACCATCTTGTCCCTTCAACACAATTGTGGCCTTTCCCATACTTAGAAACTTAAAAAGAGCAAGATTTGTTGCAACATCTCCTTTCACAGTAACTAAATATCCAGATAAAAATCCAGGGATTTTAATTCCTCCTGTATTCGGAATACTCTCTTCATCAACTCTTATATTTTTAGAGCTAACTCCAAACATGCGTGTTGCAACTTTTGTGGCATCTTTTTCAGATAATGCATTAGCTCTAACAGTTACTTCAAACTCTCCATCCGGTGTAATCTTCACTCTGTAATTTTTAGGATCTATAGTGAGGTCACCAAGCAATTTTTTATATATATTCTCTCTTATTTTTGCCATTCTTTTCTCTGACAAGGGTTTGAGTTTATACCCTACTATGTCTCCCTTTTCATTTTTTATAGGTGTTGCAAGATAGGGGGACTTTTTTGAATAGGGGATGATCACATGCAACTTCCTCTCTTCTATCTGGCTTTTTGGATGAATCGGTGTCGAAAAATATACCTCTACAATACCACTTCTCTTTACTTCCACCTTTTTATAGTTTAAAATCCGTCTCTTTATAGAGGGGGGTATATGCGCTTTTCTCACAGAGTTAATAAATAGAGTAAGTGCACTGGAAGCATTTGATAAATTACTGGCTGCTTTTTTTGTAGCACGCTTTCCTTCATTTAGGGTTATTTCTCCACCACTTACCATACTATCACATACATCTTTCGGAAGCCACATTTATAAATGTATTTCTCACCATCTTTCCTCCTTACATTCCTTCAATCTTTGTTTTGACATGGAGGTATACACACTTATAAACTTTTCTAACCACAATTGCTTTATGCACACCCTTCATCTACCCCATAATTTCAAAAACTCTACGAATAAGGTAAAAAGATTAAAAACGCACTTTGCCAGATTTGCACATGGGTTTAAGAAAGGTATAAGTGCTGCTATGGCCATTTTTACTTTCACTTTGCCCCTCTATGGTAGAACTGCACGTAGTCCACACTACTCTACGCATAGTCCTCCCCACATTGTCTCTTCCCCTTCTAACACAACATCCAAAAAATATAAGCTGAATTTCCCCCATGAGACCTTTAAGATAAATATGGATAATGGTCCACAGCCAAACGAGGTGTGGATTCATAATGGAGAATTAATGCTGGCAGCGATAAAAAAGTATAATATGCTACGTACTCTCTCGGACATCCAAGCATTCGTTTCATATCTCAATACGTTTAGAGGAACTTATACTCCGGTCCCTTTTAGAGATTTTGACGTAGAGCTAGATCCTGAAGCTGTTTTATGGGCACGGGCGGGAAATTGTTTTGGCTTGTCAGCAGTTTTAGCATCAGCTCTTGTGCTTACTAACCACCTAGCAAAGTTGCTTGTCATTGAGGGTCTTCAACTTCATCTTAACAGGGCAGAATCTGCACTTGTTACTTACTCTCAGGACTACTTTGGTCATGTTATGGTATTATTTGAGCTTGGAGCAAATAACAATTGGTATGTTGCCGATCCAGCAGAGTACATCATTTCAAAAGGTATTGCAACCTGGCACGAATTTATGAAAAATACACTCCCAACGTTTGTCATGGCACATAAAAAAATGGCGGCCATGATTCTTGCATCTTTTGGTACTGAAGGTAAAGCTGGAGATTTACTAAGCGATCCTCTTCAAGAGGAGGGAACTGATTTTTCTGATGATTTTTGTAGGCTGCATCCCATTCCCAACCTCCCTTTTAAAGATGGATTGTGGTATAGAATATATGCGTCACCACTAACCAATATAATCACCTCTACATTTTCTGGCGATCCTGTCCCTAAAGATATTTTAGACAGCATTGACTCTAAAATGGACCATTTTGATCCAACTGCGGGTTTCACTTGGGATAAAAGTTGGGATAAATAAAGATAACTAAGGCAAGACACTAATAGACACCACTACTTACGGCGGCATATTATTAGACAACACGTTGTTGATGAACATGAGCCCATATTCTCAACCTTTTATTTTCGATTGAGTCAATTAATGTCGCTTTGGTTGAATTGCAACTCAAAACCGTTTTTAATCTTTCCCTTCATATGAGCTCATGCAGGAATTAACCTACACAATCTCATCTATAGAGGCGATGGGAGATTACAGAATCTTCAAGCTCATCCCCGACGGCGAGCTGCTTAAATACCGCGCTGGCCACTTTGTCGTGCTTTCAAACGGCGCGGTTGCTCGTCCATATTCCATCGCTTCTCCACCCTCTTATTCTTACCTGGAGTTCCTTATACATCTTGTTGGCGGACAGTTCACATCTTACTTAGCTGATGTGAAAGTGGGCGAGAGGCTTACTGTTAAAGGGCCATCTGGCCATTTTCTTTATGACGGCGAAGAACATGTTGTTCTTATAGGCGGAGGAGCTGGTGTTGCACCTCTTGCTTCCATCACAAGGCATGCCATCACTTTAAAGAAGAGACCCAAGATTCATCTTTTCTATTCTGCGCGTTATTTGCATGATGCGCCCTATCTGTCCGAGTTCATCTCTTACCACAACGCAGGCTTGATAGACTTGCATTTTACTATAACACGGGAGGAGGTTACCGGCTTTAGGCATGGCCGTTTTTCAGCCGAGGATGTGCTGGCCTTGGGTGATATAAGCGACGCTATAGTTTTCCTTTGTGGAAGCATGGCTATGGCCAAGGCCTTTAGAGAGCCCCTTATAGACAAAGTGAAGAATTTCAAGGTAGAGGCATGGGGTTAAGTGTGTCTAAACCAATTTCCACCTCTGCGTTACCAGTTTTACAAAAAGACGTGCCATAAAAGAAGCAGCGTCGGCAAAATAATACTGCCCAGCAAAGCTGTTTTTTCAACCTTCTTAATAACTGCGAGTTCACCAACAAGCCATGCTGCAGCTAATACGAAGAGGCTGATGAAGCCTGCATTTACAAAAGAAAGCGCCGCCATATACAAAAGCGTTATCCATTTTATACCCTCTTTGCCTTGTGGCAGCCTTTCCACTACGAAAAAGCCTAGTACGAAGGCTAGAGCTGCCGAAATTATAAGAAGGGTCATACCTTCTAAGCTTACACGCTTTATGGCCCGGACCCAGCCCACGCGCGCCTTTTTGAGCTCATTCCATGAATGAAGACTGTATATGTATTCGCTAGCAACGGTGCTTCCTATAAGCCCCACGTAGCTGTAGCCGCTTAAAGGAAGGGGCAAGAACACGGTGGCTACTACAGATGGCGAACTTATAGATGGTAACAGCGTAGCTACGAAACCAAGAGCTACGCCCAAAATGGCGCTGGCTATGATCTTGGGCCATTTAAGGCTCTTGATGTTCCCTTCTTCGGTCTTTTCCTTCTTACTTCCCTGTTCTCTTTCAGAAGAGTTCTGCTTCGCAAGAGGCCAAAGATAGGCCAAAGCAAACATTCCGCCGAAGAGGGGCAAGAAGGCTTTATTTCCTACACAGCTAAGGCTGCCCAAACCAAGCAATCCACTAACCAAAAAGATAACTGCATATGAGAGAGGCTTTTTGCTCTTTATTGGAAGTATGAGCGCCACGAGAAGAAGGATGTACTTAAGGTATGGCTTTATGTATGTATAAGCTAGGCTGTACATGCCGTTAGTATAGAGGAACGTTGCCAGCAGCAAGCCCAAGAGAATAGATAAGCTGTGAACAATAAAGGTGCGCTTTATACCATCTTGGCGTATAATGCGCAATATATACGGAAGGGCACTTACTTCAGCCGGCCCAAGAAAGGCGAACAGAAAGGCTTGCACGACGCTGAAGACAAGATACGCGCCGGCGTATGTAAACATGAACTCCTCAGGCAGCTTTAAAGGCAAGAGGTTGTTTATATGAAAGCCCGGCAGAGAGCTGAGTAAAATAGCTAATATAAAGCCCAATACAGCAAACAAGACATCCACTCTTTATTACATGCTAGCTAGCTTTAAAATTTTATTGTCTGCCTGTCTCTAATTCTATTACGCATTCTATACTTCTTTCCCTGAAGATGGCACCTTCTATCCGCTATGTATATATACTTCCTTATCCATACCTCTGGACCTATATCGCTTGTAACAAAGCTTAAAAACATATACCCCTCATTACGCTACTTAGGCGATAATATGCCAAAGGTCCATATAAAGACGAAGAGCGTATGCCCAGAGTGCGGTAGAGTTATAGATGCTATTCTTTACGAAGAGAACGGCGTAATCTACATGAAGAAGACATGCCCAGAGCATGGCGAATTCGTGGAAAGAATCTATGACGGCAAAGAATTCAAGCGCATAGAAGAGTATCTGGCTAAGTTGCGTGAGTTCAATCCACCCAAAGTCACTGAACCCATAATAAAATGCGAGCTTTGCCCCTATTACTATGCCTCCCCCGTCCTAACAATCATCGACGTGACTAACCGCTGTAACCTTCGCTGCAGTTATTGCTTTGCTAACGCTGCCGTCACAGGTTATCTATACGAGCCGTCCAAAGAAACCATCTTCGAGATGCTTCGCACATTGAGAGAAAAATTCGATCCTCCTGTTCCTTCTGTCATGTTTTCTGGCGGAGAGCCGACAATGAGAAGCGACTTAATAGACATCGTGAGAGAAGCAAAGCGCTTAGGCTTCGCCGTCCTTATAGCAACGAATGGCTATAAGGTTGCCCTTGACAAGGAGTATACAAAAAAGCTCAGCGAAGCAGGAGCAGATATACTTTATTTGAGCTTCGACGGCTTGACAGACAGGACTAATAGAGAAAAAAAGAACCACAAGTTGATTGATAAGATTCTTCAAAATTGCAGGGAGGCTAACCTTGGCATTGTTTTCGTTCCCACAATAATCCGCGGGTTAAACGACGACGAAGTTTACAAAATCGTAGAATTTGGCCTTAAAAACTCGGACATCGTGCGTGGCGTCAACTTTCAGCCCATATCTTTCACGGGTAAGATGAGCAGAAATATGAGAGAGCAGATGCGATACACTATAAGCGATTTGCTCGAGGACATGGAAAAACAAAGTGGTGGCAAAGTAAAACCCGACGACTTTTATCCTATCCCTTCTGTATTGCCTCTTACTGAGCTTGTAGAGTCCTTTACGGGCAAGCGAGCTGTTTCATTCTCTACTCATCCCCTTTGTGGAGCAGCCACTTACTTGTTCAAAGACGAGAATGGCAACGTAGTTCCAATAACGGAGTTCTTAGACGTGGACAAGTTCTTAGATGTGATAGAGAAGTATAGCAAAAAGATGCGCGACACCAATTCTGTTATGAAGAAGGTGCATCTCCTTGGTTTGGCAAAAGACATAATTCCTCTTATTGACTTCAAGAAAGTGCCTAAAAATCTGCCACTAAAAGAGCTGCTTACGCAGATCATACTGAAGAAGGGCGACCTTGAAGCTGTTGGCGATTTTCACTTGAACTCTTTCTTTGTGGGCACAATGCACTTCCAAGACTTATACAACGTCGATATGGAGAGAATAACACACTGCATTGTTCATTATATGACACCAGATATGAAAACAGTTTCTTTCTGCGCTTACAACGGTTTAGGCATTCGTGAGATGATAGAAAACAAGTATAAAGTACAGTATGACTCCAATAAACACGAAGACGAGGAGTCCAAGAAGCTCACAACAGCATCTGGCGTGGCTACAGGTGTGGAAACCTCTGCAAGAAAGGAGTAAAGCGAGTAAGAAGATGCATGAAGATGCATTGTGATTGGAGAGCAGACTTGTCCGACTTAGCCACGTGCAGATAAGAAACTACAAATACAAAAGATAGAAATGCGACATATACCTAATTCCTATGTGCCTAGTTTAGTGTGTTTTAAGCTACACTTGGCTAAATTGGTCTAATTAGGTTAAATTAGGGGTATTTGGGCCTCTAGTGCCATATGCTATAAAGAAGTAGCCCCGCCCGGATTCGAACCGGGGTCTCCAGGTCCAAAGCCTGGCATCCTTGACCACTAGACGACGGGGCTGGAGCTCGCTTATATGCTTGGATAGCTCTTTAAGGAGAGAAAATGTTATAAATGCATTCCTACAATAACGTCAGCATGGACGAGAGAGGGGCACAGGGCGAGCCAAACTTTAGGGGCAAAACAAACAACTCTCTAAATAAATCTTCGGATAGACAGCCAGAGCAACACTCAACGTCGTCCTCGACTGGGCTAACATTAGAAATATACAAAATAGCAGAAGATCTTCGCGAGTTTGAAAAGGGTAAGCTCTCAGAAGTGGGTACATTCATCTCTTGGCTAAAACAGGAAGACAAAGTTGAGAAGGCAAAGCTGAAGGCAAAATATGTCAAGAAACTTGCGTCGTTTGAGAGGAAATTTAAAAAGGACCTCTCTGCTTATACGTCGCGCTTAGACGCCGTATTCAGAAAAAAACTCCAAAAGATTCGGGCTGTGAAAAAAGCGGAAGTGGCAAAAAAGATAGAGGATCACCTTAAAGAGTTGGAGAGTGAGCTGTTTGGAGAGTAAGAATAGTAATAGAAAAGCAAGGAAATGAAAAGCAAGCAAATGTAGAGTTTAGAGGTGACGTAATGGTTGTTGTAGGAAATGAGCGGTCCTTAAAGGCTGTGTTACTCTCTATTGTTAAAACTGCCAAGAAACTCATAAAAGCTTCCTTCGAAGAGAAAGGCGAGAGCTTCAAGTCTCGTTTAAAGCGGCAGTATGCAGAGAAGAAAAAAGGCATAGCTCAATCCTACAAAATGCAAAAAGCCCACGTTAAAACGTATTTGGGACACAAGTACAAAATGCTGGCTGTAGAGTTTCTCTACACGTCTATAATCGACGAGGTTGACAACGTGTTAAATGTGTGGGTCGAGAGAAACCGGGGCAACTTAGACTACACTGAAAAAGCCCTTGCCAAGGCAGAACGGTTTTTGGGCTCTATAGATTCTATTATGGTTTCGTCGGACTTTTTTGAGGCGTTTAGTGACTCCCCTTATAAAGTTGAGCGCGTATTCGGAGATGGCATCCTCGTGTTTAAAAAAGGCAATGTGCTAGTTGATTTCTCTCCAGCTTACGTCGTGGAAACGTTTAGAGATGAGATTATAAAGGATGTGCTAGGTGAAGAAACATGGGATATCTCACTGCAATAAAAGGCATACTTGTGAAAGCTAAAGGTATAGATGCGAAGCTTTATGACCTAGTCGCCATTGGGGAAGATGGCTTTGGCGAGGTTATCGCCATAGTTGGTGACACTTACTTCATACAAGTATTCACGGACGTTACCGGCTTATCTGTTGGCCAGAGAGTTGAAGGTTTAGGTATGCCCCTGTCTCTTGAACTCGGCCCTCATCTAACGGGCCATTTCTTCGATGGTTTGGGAGTTTCTCTCGAAGAAGAGCCCTTCTACCACCCAACGATACGTGCGGAAACTTCCTACACCTTTGATTTCCAGCCTACTGTAAAGAAAGGTCAAAAAGTTGGAAAAGGTGCTATAATCGGAACAGTTTCTGTTAAGGAAGGCAAACAAGAGCTCTCCATTCCCATTATTGCCCCACCGACTGTTGGAGGTGTTGTAGAGGAGCTCTATCCGGGCAATCATGCCATAAGGGGCGAGCCCATAGCAGTTATAAGTGGGACGAATGTCGAGCTGTCCCATCATTGGCCAGTGCGGCAGCCGCGTCCCTTTAAGTCAAGGGTCTGGATTTCTCAACCGTTAATAACGGGGCAGCGCGTCGTAGACACATTTGTGCCTATAGCGAAAGGGGGCACACTCGCCATTCCCGGTGGCTTTGGTTGTGGCAAGACAGTTTTCCAACACACATTTGCCAAATATTCAGACGCTGACAAAAAAGTCTTTGTGGGCTGTGGAGAACGTGGCAATGAGATGGCTGACTTCATAGAGTCTATGAGAAAGAGAGGTAAGCTCCACGAAGTTGTCGTCATAGCTAACACATCCAACATGCCTCTCATAGCTAGAGAAGGCAGCATCTATTCTGGCGTTACAGTTGCAGAATACTTGAGAGATATAGGTTACTCTGTGCTTATGATGGCGGATTCTTTGAGTAGATGGGCTGAAGCTATAAGGGAAGTCGGCGGTGTTATGGGTATACTGCCAGCAGAAGAGGGCTATCCTCCCTATTTACAGGAGCGCATGCAGGAGTTTTACAGCAGAGCTGGTTGTGTAAAAACATTCTCTGATAAGAAAGCATGCTTAACCATAAGCACGTCTGTTTCTCCACCCAGTGGTGACTTCAGTGAGCCCGTGACGCAGTATGCTAGTTCTCTCGTCGATACGACTATATTCTTAAGCACAGAACTCGCCTATTCTAAAATGTATCCTGCTGTCGATCTGGAACTGAGCTTCTCTAAGCATAGAGCCCAATTTGCAAATTTCTGGGAATCCACATTAAAGGGTACATCTAAATCCATCGATGACCTGCTGACACTCATACATAAAGGTTTCGACGTGGAGAAGATGGAGCGCATAGTTGGAGCAGATGCTCTTTCAGATGAGCAGAAAGTTATACTCCATATCTTCCGTTTCATTCGCTTCAATTACCTTATACAAAATGCATTCGATCCAAAGGATGTCTATACAACACCTTTGAAAATGGCGTACATTGTAAGCTCTATCCATTCTTACTATACTTACCTCACCAACATGTTAAAGAAGGGTGGAAAGCCCAAGTTCCAAAAAGATGTTGAGGATAGGATATCTAAAATGAGGTATGCCGACGAGGCGAGCTGCAAAAAGCTCTACGACGAAGTGAAGGGGATGTTGGGCTATGTATGAATTTAGGCGGTTGGTAAAACATAAGAGTGTTGAGCGCGTGCATGATCCAGTCATAGTCGTCAGAGGGCTTGATGCCAACTTTGGCGATATCATACGTGTCGAGATGGGTAAAGAAATGAGAACGGGAAAAGTTATAGCCATAGAAGAGGATTTGTACTTCGTCGAGATATTTGAGGGCACGGCTGGCTTAAACACAAGCGCCATAGTAAGCAGCACATACGAGCCTATAACCCTACCCGTTTCTGAGCTTATGTTGGGAAGAGTCTTCAATGGCATAGGTGAGCCTAAAGACGATAAAAGCAAGCTCTACTCTAACAAAGGTTGGGACGTAAATGGGCTTATATTGAATCCCTACTTTAGAGATGTGCCACATGAAATGATAGAGACGGGTATAACCTCTTTAGATCTGCTTAATACGCTCGTCAAAGGGCAGAAGTTAGCTACGTTTGCCTCCCCTGGGTTGGACGTCTTGTCCCTTCAGATGCAGATACTTAAGCAGAGCATAACCAATTCGAAAGGAAGGTTCGCCGTTGTTTTTGCCGGCATAGGTCTGTCCAAAGATGAGGAACATTTTATTCTCTCTACAATAGAAGAAGCGCAGGTAGCAGATATGAGTGTTCTATTCTTGAACTCAGCTAAAGATCCTGCTATGGAGGCGCTCCTTACGCCACGCATGGCCCTAACAGCTGCCGAATACCTAGCACACCATATCGGCCTTGATGTCCTTGTCATAATGGGGGATATGCTGAACTACTCCAATGTCTTAAGGAACATGGCTTCTCAAAAAGGTGAGCTTACAGTTAGAGAAGGCTATCCATCCTACCTTTTCACAGATCTGGCTTCGCTGTACGAACGTTGTGGAACGAGGAGGGGTAAGCCAGGAAGCATAACTCAACTACCCTTTTTAACGATGCCCAACGATGATATAACCCACCCTGTCCCCGATACTACTGGCTATATATCAGAGGGCCAAATCATTTTGACGCGTACTGTTGCTCATGCAGGTGTTCATCCACCCATTGATATACTTAACTCCCTTTCTCGCATGATGCACTTTGCAGTTTCAGATAAGCAAGCAAAGCTTTCTAATCGCGTCTATCATGTTTATGCAGAGGGTAAAAAATTCCAAGACATAGCTGCCATGATGGGTATGGATGTTCTGGATGAGGAAGCAAAACTTTTCGTTAGCTTGAAGGAAGAAATAGACGAGCTTCTTCTCAGCCAAGGTGCAAACGAAAATAGAACGTTAAAGCAAAGCATGCGCATTGCTTCGCAGATTGTCGAGAAGGCCCCCTCCATATAATCTCTAATTTGTTTAACTTCCTTCATTGATTTAATTGCTGCAGAACTCGATGCCCTATACAGAGCCTCTCTACACTTTATGTGAGTAGTAAGTGGTGGCCCGCCAACTTCTTCTACGGTCTACACCTCTTTTGCAACCAATGCAAATCGCATGGGGAAAATAATGGTAGATTATTTATCTTGCGTATTTGAGGCCTACTTACTTCTATCTCCTCCCAATTACCTTGAACAGTCATGATCTCAATTCTCTGCCTTCATATGTATTTGCCTTGCGTCATAATAAGTATAGCAAGTATAAGCGCATACAGAGCTAGAGATTCAGGAAGCACAGCTATTATCAATGCTTGTGTGAATGCGTTATCGTTTGATATGAGCGACTTTACGGCATTGACAGCTATTTTTCCTATGTAAAGAGCTACGATGCCCGCTAGTGATATAATGAAGGTGACAACAGTCATTGTATAGACGTCTTTCATAGTGTGCACCTTTACAGCTCCGAAGGAGCCTGCTGCCATGATGATGAGCAACGCAATTATAAGGCCATAAACAGCTATAACCTCTGGCAGGGCTGCCAGCACAATGGTTTTACCGAATAGGTTTGCCTTTTCTTTTATCGCTATGATGCTGGCTTGGGCAACCAATCCTATTGCATAGGCGCTGATTATGCCAGGAATAGCTACACTCACTGCGGAGAGAAAGAGAGTCCATGCTTGCACAATATCGATGCCTTTAGCTAGTGTCATCAGAATGATGATAGAGATGAGAAGGCCGTATATTGTAGGCGTTTCGGCTAAAACCGAAAAGACGAGAGAGTTTGTAAAGAAGCCCTTGTTTTTGTTGTCGTTGAGCAAGTTTTCGGAAAGCTCGCCTATTTTTTGCATGGCATAGCCAGAGCCTATGGCTGGCACAATTATGGATATGAAAGAACCTAATATGGCAATAATTATAGGATCTATCATTGCTTTCGACCTCCTCCTTGGCTGCCTCGTGCAACCTTAGACTGCAAGTATTTAAAAGGAAATGTATCCGGCTTGAACCATGCCAATCCATTCTCTATAAACTTCGTCCCGAACTCCAAGACATGGAGCCTCAGCGTGTGTATAAAGGATATGAGAAGCTCTACAGTGAGCAGTATTGCATGGCCTGTAGCCAAGAGGCTTATGCCTAAAGTAAGGCCCGATAGTCCACCTCTTCCAAAGAATGTGTCTGCCAAATTTGTAAAGGCAGTGCTTATGCTGTAGTGAGCCATGCTTATGGCAAAAATTCTTGCATATGAGAAGACATGCCCTATGACATGGGGAAGCTCTGCTATACTCTCGCTGCCACCCCAGAGAACAAGTAATGTCCCAACAATTAAGCTAGCCCACATAGCTGTGCCGTAAGGTGTTAGGTATAACACTCCTCCTATCATGAGAAGAATGGGACCAAGATGGACAAACATGGCCTTCCAGTCTTTCTGTATAGCTTTGTTTACCATGCCTATGATATGGCCGAGGCTTGTATGGGCTATACCTATGGCTATGGCAATTTCCAACAGCACTATGGGATTCTCGTAAACCTCGACGATGGCTTTGCCATGATGGAAGCCCACTTCTCCGAAGAGCCAACCAAAGAACATAGAGGCAAGAGCCAACCATATAAGAAGCATAGCAAATTTCCCACCTTTCTTCCATTTGTAGAAGAGCGCTATTATTAGAAGACCAAGGCCGTCTACGACGCTGGCAAACATGATGCCAAATATAATGGGAAATGTGAACGCGATTATGGGTGTGAAATCTATGTTGCCGTACTTGAGCGGTGGATAAAGATAGGATATGACCTCAAACGTGTCAAAGGGCGGCTTGTTTTTAAGGAGTGTGGGGCTGTTTGGATCCTCTATATACTCAAATACAAACGCCTTAAACTTTTTGAGCAGGGTTTTGATTTTCCCCACATTTTCTTTGTCTATCCATCCCTCAACCAGTGCAAACTTCTTTCCTACCGCTTGCCCTTTTGAAGACACATCTAGCATGTAAGTGTAGAATGCAATAAGCTCTCTACTCGCCAATACATTAAGTACATCTTTTTGGCTTATCTTGCCTTTTTCTATAGCTTTTTTGAGCGCCTCGACTTTGGGCGTGTTTAAGCCTTTTAGGAATGCAAGTGCATCTTCTGCTTTAACGCCTATCGCTCTGCTGCTGGTGCCTTTTTGGCCAGCATTTTTTTGCTTAGCCACTTGCTTGTCCAATCCCCTCTCTTCTATCATGTTAACTAGCTCATCCACCCTTTTCTTGTAAGGAAGCACGGCCCTATACTTGCTGGGCTTAAACGGGCCGTCGAAGACCTTCTCCACTTTCTTGAACTGAGTAAGCTTTTGCTTAACAAGTGCTTCTTCCAATTCGGGCATGTCCTCCTTTGTAAGAAGGAATGCAACCCTATATACATTTCTCGTCGAAAACATATCTTGGCCCCCAACTTCCCCTTGCTTTCTATTATTCCTCTTTTATTCCATCCTACTTCTTCTTATACGGATATATTTATTAGTTCTACTTTCACTTTCTTAGCTCCTTTTTGGGTTATTCACCATTTACTTCATCTACCTCTACCTTACAGTTCCATACCCTCATATGCCTCATATGAGCACTATACATATCATATCTACAGTGCCTAAGCACTATATGAATAGGTAAAATATGACTACAAGGCCTATCAATATGGCCAAGACTGTCATCCATATGCTGTACTTTTTGTATTCTTTCAGTAGAGGCGTGTTCTCCATCGTCCATGCAGTTCCAGACGTTAAGAAGAAAAACGCCACCGTTGTATAGACAAGAAGAGCATTTTTACCACCAGCTTTTCCTATCCATAAGAGGTAAACCATTACTAACAGCACAGTGTATTCAGTTAAGTCCACAAGCAAGCTCGTCCATTTCATGCTTCCCCTCCTTTCTTTATGGCTTTCTTCATTTTCTGGAGCTCGTCCCTTCTCCTCTGGCTGAATGCATTTTCCATCTGCTTTATTTGCCTTTTGATCTTTGGCAGAAAGACATTTTCTAAATAGCCCACTTTCCTAGACAGACGCTCTATTTCACTCTCCATTATATTGGCTTTTTTTACAAGCTCATCCAACTCCTTACCTGCATTCAATAAGTCCTTTAGCTTATCCTGGGCATTCTTCTTTAGTATAGAGCTAACGGCATCTCCCTTAAGTATGGGAAAGTTTACTTCCTGCAGCGAGAGAAGTTGTTTGTTCATGAATAAGTTAAGCACCACCCTTACATCTGCTTCTCCTTGTATACGTGCATCTCTTTCCACTTCGAAAAGCATATATCTTTCTGCAATTTCCATTATCTCGTCGTGGAGAGCTTTAAGCTTTTGATTGTATGCATCGGCCCTGTGTTTTATCTGTTTTATTAAGGCCATATATTTGACGCGGAGCTCTCTAACGCGCTCCTCAAGTATCTTTTTAGCTTCTTTAACAGACGTGTACTCGTTTTTGAGCTTTATGAGCTCAGTCTTCGTGAACCTCTGTGTCATACATTTTCACCCTCTTTTTTATGAACGTGTGGGCATCGTATAGGGGTATAAACACCTTCTTTGTAGGCTCGCCTTTCCCTGGGTCGTTTAGTGCATCTACTAATATAACGTCACCTTCTCCTTCGCCTACGCCCAGAGCTATGAGCACAGCTTTTATATAATCGTCGTCTATTTTACAAACAATTCGCCCTTCCATACTCTCTCCTCTATTATGGCCTTGTGCACAATTTTAAGCATCGTGCGGAGCTCGGCTATTTTCATGTAAACGGTAAACACAAAGGGCCAAATATCCTCTTTATGGTGCATTGCCTTTACCTTCTCTTCGTCGTACATCTCGTTGTGCACCAGGAAATTGAAGAGTATCTGCATGCCCTCTTTTTCATTCTTCTTAAGTTTTTTTATTTTGTCCTCGAATCTGTCAGAGAGCGTCGTTATGAATTCGTCGTACTGCATTCTAGCCAACTCGTCCGGCAGAGCTTCATCACTGCCAATATATTGGAGAAAAGGAATGAAGACGTCTTCGAATATGGCTCGCACTTGTGCATTCAGATAGATGGATATGCTTCTCATGAAATTGACCGTCTCTTTGAGAAGATACTCCTCGACAGCCTTGTGCTTTTTGTTGGAAACTCTCTCGGCAAGTTCATCCTCGCCCAGCTTGTTGAGGTCTATAATAAGGTCTTTGAAGCTTTCCTTTTCCATCTTGTCTAGGAGTTGGGCAGTGTGGAGTCTTTGAAAATATATGTCTGCTACTGTGTTCATCACTACTTTGTCATATTCATCCATGCGCTCATATGGGCGTAGGCGTTTTTAAATAATTGCTCTCGATGTTTCTCAATGGTGCGTGTTGTGGATGTTGCGGGCGTCGTTGAACATAGACCGATTCCTTGGCGTCGTATAAAGGCTATTGCATTTGACGGTGATGGCACGTTTTATAGGGGCAACCACGTATATAAAGAAATGGCTGAGCTTGCACATTTGCTTAGGTTGGCAGGTAAAGAGCTCTTCCTTTTGTCGAATACATCTAGCGGGGAGCGTGACCTTGTTCAGTCGCGGGTAAAGTGTTGTATAAGGAGAGAAAATGTCATTCGAGCAGATTATGCTGTAAGCGATTATCTGCTGAAAAAGGGTTTCTTGTCTGTTTACGTCGTTGGAAGCGCTAGTTTTAAAGCTCTTTTGAGGAGAGCTGGCATCTCTGTTAATCAAAGGCTTACACGTAAAAAGCCTTCGGCAGTTGTTGTTGGCTATACAGAGAAGCTTTCTTTCAGAGTTTTTACTACTGCAACACGTCTGTTGCTCGAGGGCTTGCCTTTGATAGTGGCTTCTATAGATAGAGTTTGGCTTTCTAAAGATGGGCTGAAGCCGGGCATAGGTCTTCATGTTCATGCCTTGGCAAACAATTTAGGTATTAAGCCTTTTGTAGTGGGCAAACCCAATACACTTATGGCAAAGCCCCTCTTAAAAGTAGCGAAGCCGAGTGAGATTGTCGTGTTTGGGGATACGCTTGAGACAGATGTTGGCTTTGCCAAAAATATAGGGGCTTACAGCGTCTTTATAGCCCATGGCATTCCACAACCTGGCAGGAAATATAAGCCAGACGTTCGCGTGCCCTTTTCTTCGCTTGCTAGTTGGGTCGGAACGTTAAAGAAAAAACTAATCACCTAGATCGTTGAGCTAGGACATGAAAGCCATAAAAACCATAGCTTAAAGAGAGACTAAAAGGACAACATTGAGGCACGAAGTAGCTGATACACTCTTTACATTCTCCTCTTTTAATCCTTTATGGCCGCCTTTATTTCTGCATGGTCTACTTGGGCTTCATCTTTGGGCCTTTCATTACTTCTCTGCTTCTCTGTACATACCTTACCCTAATCTTCCCATCCCCACTCTAAATCATTCCACACTGCCTACAGCAGCCAGTCTCCATCTTTGGCCTACACGTCTCTGTATGGCTACGGCTGTTCCTTTAAGAGCTGCTACACTCTTTCTGAGCTGAACTTCAATAACGCCTTTTTTGAACGCAGATATGATGCCAGCCGTCGTAGCTGAGCCCACATTTAATAGGAGAACTTCACCCTCTCTAAAAGGTGGATTTTCTATGTCCTTCCTCTCAAGGAGTTTGTATTTTATAGGCAGTGAACTGTAAACCTTCACATCAGTTTCATTTTTATCCACGACGACATTTCCTACGAGCCTGTCGCCTTTTGTTAATGTTGGGTCGAGTTGAGTGCCTATTGCCACAGTTCCGCCCGGCTCTGCTTCGCTCACCTCGCCCTCATATATATGCAAACTTACAACTGTTGTCTCAATGGGCTTTGCTTCATGGGATTTTCCTTGGGGTATCCCGGGCAGAATCTTTATGCTTTGGCCTTTCTTGAACGTGCCTCTTTCTATGACGCCGCCGAGCACACCTCCTTTAAGGCGGGCTATGGGCGTTCCCGGCTTGTTTATGTCGAAGCT
Source organism: Microcaldota archaeon (assembly GCA_015522475.1). Lineage (GTDB taxonomy): Archaea > Micrarchaeota > Micrarchaeia > Anstonellales > J096 > J096. The sequence continues at coordinate 110,956 of WAMF01000001.1, read as the reverse complement.
CCTTAAAATGTAGAAGAGAGGCGGAGCTTTTTTATCGCGCGGCTTTGGCTCAATGTACTTTACAATGGCTTCGATGACACGGTCTATGTTGAGCTGGGCTGTGCCGGAGATGGGGATGATGGGCGCGTCTTCAGCAAATGTGCCCTTTAAGAAGGCCTTAATTTCTTTGTAGCTCTCCCTCGCCCTTTCCTCTGTCACCAGGTCGAGCTTAGTCTGAACAATAACGATGTCCTTTATGCCCAACATCTCGAGTATCATAAAGTGCTCTTTTGTTTGTTCTTGAGGGCATGGCTCGTTGGCTGCTATTAAAAAAAGCGCACCGTCTATAACAGCAGAAGCTGAAACAGCTGTTGCCATAAGTGACTCATGACCCGGTGCATCTAAGAAGGAGACGATCTTGGCGGGCTTGGCTTTTCCTTTTCTGCACTTCTCGCTTGTTGTGTACTTGCCATTGCATTCATATATGCCTAGATCAGCATAACCGAGTTTTATGCTTATGCCCCTAAGCAACTCTTCCTTGTAAGTATCTGTCCACTTACCTGTTAATGCCTTAACAAGCGTCGTCTTGCCGTGGTCTACATGGCCTAAAAGACCTACAGTTACTCTCTCAACCATCTCCTCCTTTTTGACTTTCTCTGTCACTGTATCAACCTGCACTTATATATTATTCCTATACTAACGACCTTCCCTTGGCACTTTATTGTGGGTAATAGCAGATAAAAGCCCTAAAACTTTAAACACCCTACTTCTTTTCCTCGCTGTCTCCTTTTTTCTCCTCTTTTTTGCCTAGCAGTTCTTCCAATTTTGTAGGACCTTCTTTTACGACTTTGAGGTTCAGCTGCACAATCTCGTCTGAAACGACCTCTCCTCGAACGGTTTTTCGACGTTTCTCACCCTTCCTTTTGGGATTGTATCCTACACCGCCGCTGAGAAGGAGCTTCTCCTTGGCTGTGCCGTGGACGCCCTTCCTCATAGGGAAACCACTCTTATCTGAGCCGCCGGTGATGAGGAGTGTGTAGCCGGCTAAGCCTATTTCTCCACCGTCTATTTCGTCACCAATCCTCTTGCCTATAAACAATACTTCCTTTTCTTTTGGCAACTCTACTTTATATGTCTTGCCACTTCTGTCTCCTACATTTAATATCATTCATGCCCACCTCCACTCTCCTGTTTTGTTTTCTTCATGTATACCCTATTTACTCTTTTTATAACTCCAGCCAGAGATGACTCGGCTATGGCTACCACACTTGCTTACAAATGTTTTTAAACATGCTTTGTTTCCAGCCTTTGCTTGTTTTCTTCATTTTACACCCATTTACGCTGTCTGTTGCCTGCCTGTTTGAGCTAAGCGTGACAAACCGAAATCCACTTAAACACTTTCCTCCTAAGCCCTTCCATGTTCCGAACACACACAACAGAAGAAGCTAAGGCAGCTGTAGGTAGTGACGTAGTTCTAGCGGGTTGGGCAGAGACCATACGCAACTTGGGCAAAATCCGCTTTGTTGTACTGCGCGACTTTTACGGCAGGATCCAATGCGTCATTAAAGATGAGAATCTGGCAAAGGATTTAAAGAGAGAGGATGTCGTTCAGATAAAGGGTAAGGTTGAAGAGTCCAAACAGGCGCCGTACGGCGGAAAAGAGGTTATAGTTTCCGAGATAAATGTTTTAGGCAAGGTGCAAAAACCTCTTCCTGTCGATCCCCTCGATAAGACGCCCGCTGATTTAGACACAAGACTTCAATACCGCTTTTTGGACCTTCGCCGCGACAAGGTTAAGCGCATATTCTTGGCTAAGAGCATGGCCATAAGGGCTTTCCGCGATTACATGAAAAGCCAGGGCTTCGTCGATATTCAGCCGGCTACGATTATAGGGGCTGCCAGCGAAGGAGGGGCAGAGCTCTTCGAGGTGCAGTACTTCGAGAAGCGTGCTTTCTTGGCTCAAAGCCCCCAGCTCTACAAGCAGATGGCTGTCGTTGGTGGCTTAGAGCGTGTTACTATGACTACTCCTGTATTTAGGGCTGAGAAGCACAATACAACCGCTCACTTAAACGAGAGCACACAGATGGATGGTGAAGCTGCTTTCTTCGACGACGTTGATGCAGTTAAACTTTTAAGCAACGCCGCCATGGCCATCATAAACACGCTGGCTAAGCATTTTGAAGAGGTCACGCCAGTTAAGGATGTGCCTGTGGTCGCTTACGATGACGCCATAAACGAGCTCCGTGAGAACAACTTTGACATAGAGATTGGCGATGATTTGAACAGAGAGGCTGAAAAGAAGCTTTGTGAGCTTTATGGGGAAGCTGTCGTCATAAACAAATGGCCTACTGCCATACGTGCTTTCTATTCCATGCCTTACGAGGACGAGCCCGAATACTGTAGGAGCTACGACCTTCTCTATAGAGGTATGGAGATTAGCAGCGGAGCTCAGCGTATCCATATCCCGGAGCTCTTGGAGGAGCAACTCAAAAAGCGCGGCTTGAACGTCGAAGATTTCCGCTTTTATCTGGAGGCGTTTTACTATGGAGCTCCACCTCATAGCGGTTGGAGTATTGGCCTTGAGCGCATAACTATGAAGATGCTCAACTTGAACAACATACGCGAGGCGATGCTCTTCCCTCGTGATAGGACGAGGCTGACACCTTAAGTAAGGTATGCTGTCGGCGCTCCAAACATATTAAATACACGCTCCTTTTTGTTTTTTACTTCCTTTTCTCTTCTACCCAACTCGTCTGATTCTTTCACTTCCTTCTAGCCTTTATCCGGCTTTACTCAACTCTCTGACCCATTTTTTTTGTTTCTGTGCTTTGTGTGTTAATATTTGACGTTTTGCGTTCGATTTAAAAAGGTTTCTTCCCACATATCTAGTTATGACATCTACCATTAAAGAGACCACTAACGAGGAGAGTGAGACATCCTTCTCCGTATATGAGCTTGCAGATTGGCTCTTAGACATCATTGAATACAACAAGGCTGTGAGAGTCCTCTTAACAAAGGAGGAGAAGGAGCGCATGCTGTCTGAGCTTGCTGAGTTGCCAGAGAGCGAAGCAGATATTGCAGATGTTCTCTTAAATCATATAAGCACGATTTTCGACACTCTTAAGGAATCTAAAGAAGGCAAGAGGAAAAAAGTTGGTCTTAAAAGGCTTGAGAAGACCGCCGAAGAGTTAGCTGAGCTTACAGAGGAGATCAGTGCCTTTGCTGTCGCTCTGCCCGTAGAAGCTGAAGAAGCAGGCGTGGCAGAAAGAGAAGTAAGTGGCGAAGTAGTCAGCAGGGAGGAAGTGGAGGAAGAAAAAGGTGAAGCAATAAAAGAATTGGTCTCTGAAGAGCCTACTGCTACGGAAGTTAGTCCTGAAGAAATGGCAGAGCAGCTTGACAAAGAATGGGGAGATGATCTTTTAGCAGAGCTTGTCGAAGAGGAAGGAAAGACTGAAAAGGTAGGCGTCGAGGAAGAGGTAAAAGATAAAAAAGTTGAAGGAGAAGTTCCTGGATTCGATGGAGAAGCTTTGTCTTTGCTCTCTTTAGATGTTTTTGAGGACATGTTGAAGGGAGAGGACTTCTCAACTCTTCCCAAAGAGATCTCTATAAAAGACCTCCTTTCTATGGATGCTGCAGAAGAGATAAAAGAGGTTAATGCTGATAAAGAAGAAGTAAAAGAAGAGAAAGGAGAAGTGGCAGAAGAGCCAAGTGAAGAGGAAAAAGAAGAGGAGGTGAAAATTGTGACGAGGCCGGATGTGGGCTTTGATGGTGAACGCGCTCTTGCCTATACATTGGCAAAAATAAGTGAGGCGCAGCCAGAGGTGCTCAATGGGCTGGACTTGCCAAAAGAAACTCCTGCGGATCTTTTCAAAAAGGTTGCAGATGTTTTGAAAGCCTATCCTTCTGCAGAAAAAGATGGGTTAATAGCATTTACAAAGTGGGCCTATTTTAGCGCTTGGGAACATTTAATAGTAGATGTGGACGCGTTCATAGATGAGCTTTCAGACGTGGCAAAGGAACTTACTGCTGCTGATAGAGATATATGGCAGTCTGGTTATGGTGTTCCTGCAGTACTGGATTATTACGACGGGAGATTCCTCATGGATGAAATATGGTACAAATCTACGAGGATTCTAAAAAAGCTGTGGCGAAGGATGAGACATCCTAAGTTGTATTCACCTGCACGCAAGCTCCAACATGCCGTTGAGAAAATTGATGCCTTTGCCAGGATTTACTCTGAATACAAAGTTACAACAGATTCTCATGTCTCGCTTACCTATAACGATTTGAAGAATCTTGACAAAGCCCTGGCAACAGTCTGGAAACTCATACCTAAGCTCACAGAAGTCCGCAAGAGACATCCTGTGCTTACGCAATATCAAGCTATGGAGCTCACAAACAAGGTTACGAAAGTCTATAGTAAGACTCATAGAGCCTATCAAAAGGCCGCGCCTTTCGAGAGAACTATAAGCGAGGCTATCAAAGAAGCCAAACGAGCAGTCTCTTGAGTTTTTGCAGTTTCTCAGAAGTGTCTCAAAAAGGCTTAACCTTTTTAACCTTTCCTCTAAAAGCAGTGGGTCATGCCAGCAAAGAAAACAGCCAAAGCGAAAAGCTCCACAAGGGCCAATGCGAACACAACCCGTAGAGCTAGCGGAGCCAAAGCAAAAACAAGCGCAAAGAAGAAAACGAAGAGAAAGACAAAAGCAGCCAAGGAGAAGGAAGTAAAAATAAGTATTCTTTCAGCAGGCATATCTAAGAAAATAACGCTCAGACCCATTGAAGAAACGACGCCTTTTGGCACGTATCAACTTTTTGACGCTACCGAATATACAGAAGTGCCCAAAGCAGAATTCTTACGCTTAGCAGAGGAACTAGATGTCGCTATACTCGCGCCTTTTGGCAAGATTTTCCCACCCGGAAAGACAGCTAGGGATATGATTAACCAGCAGACAGCTCAAAAGGCGAAGAAAGGGAAGAAATAAAATGCAGCCAAAGGTCAATTTTAACTAGGGTATGCGTTCTACTACAATCTGTGATTCGCAGCTGCACCCCTTATCTCTTTCTCATTCATAAACGCGCTCCCACATAGCCCTGGCGAGCTCTCCTTCATACATCATTTTTTTGGCTAGGCGCTCACCATCTGTTTTCTTTCGCCTCTGGTGTTCCTCTAAGAACGCGGAAATCTTCTTGGCCGTGTAGTCCTTTAACTCGCCAGTCAGCATTTCGCCGCTCTTATAGGCGTTGTATATCTCCTTTAATTTTTTGTCGTCCTCTTCGAACAGCATTTTTAAGTATATGAAGCTCACGTCGATGTCTGGGTTGCCTCCCTTCTTCCTATGCTCCTTTACGGTGGGCTGGCCGCCGCTAAAAGCGTACTTCATAATCTTCTTGCGCACGGTCTTTGTATCGTCGTTTAAGTAAATGGCACTCTCCGCCTTACTGCTGCTCATCTTTCCCTCTGTGCCTTGTAGCGGCGGAAGGAACATGCCGTGGATGGCCGCCGCCTTCTTGTAGCCTAAGCCCTCCGCTATGTCGCGCTGCACCCTCCAATAGGGGTCTTGGTCTATGGCACAGGGGATGAGCGCTCGGTTTTTCTCGAAGAATGTTGGGATGACTTGGTACATGGGCCAGAAGATAAGGCCCACGTTGGTTTCGTTGGTGAAGCCGAAAACAGCCCTCATCGTCGAGAACGTTACTTTCTTAGCCGCCTTTATCATGAGGGGGTAGACGTGGCCCACGTATTCAGTATCCTTGAATATGAACGTTTTCTCGGGGTCGAAGCCTAATGCCACTATATCCAATATGTCTTTATCCGCCTGCTCTCGTGTCTTCTCAAGCGTGTACTCGCGCTTTTGCAGGAATTTCTCATCATCCGTTATCTCGATGTAGAGGTTTGCGCCGAACGCTTCTTGTAACCATTTCGCCATCAAAAAGGAGAGGATGTGGCCGAGGTGCATCTTGCCGGAGGGTCCTCTTCCTGTGTATATGAAGAAGGGCTTCCCCTCTTTGTATTCGCGGAGTGCCACATTCAGGTCGCGGTGGCTGAAGAAGAAACCCCTTCTGAGGAAGACGGGAAGGGGCTTTTTTGCTGTGCTCTCTAACTCCTTCAAAAGCTCGTCTGTGATTGGGGAGGTGCCAAACTCCTTTATGAGCCGTTCGTATTCGATTTTGCCTTCGACGGTCCACGGAGTAACGCGCATTTCTGCCATGCTTAGCTATTAAACGAGCTTTTTATATAGCTTTGCGGATGGTGCAACTGCTATGGCTAACTGCTAAGGCTAAGATAACTAATAAGTAAGATAACACAACTAGTAACTATTTAAACTACTAACTAGTTAGTATGGCTAGTTGATGTAGCTAGCCCTGTCTGTGATTGTCTGTGAGGTGTTTTGGGCTTTGCAATGGAGCACTGAGATAGACATTTAAATGTTTCCTCTTACAAGCAAGCTCTATAGAGGTGTTAATATGAAGCAATATTTAGTATTAGGATTGCTAGCCGTTTTGCTCTTTGCCGGCTGCACAACGCCGAGCACAGGGCCGGGTGCAAACGTTTCAAATAGTGCTATGCATATGAACCAAACAACATCGTCCTTTCAAGTGGATCAAGCGAAGATTGGCCATGTCATATCTGTTATAGACAAGTTCTTGTCGTTACAAGGGTTGCCTCCTCAACAACCAAAGATAGAGACGACTCAACTGATAAAGTTAACGTATACTGTGCAGGGTCAACAGGTTGCTTTTTACGTGACGCCAGACTATCAAAATGTCGTCGTTGGTAAGCCAACATCCGTGGCTCAAATTGAGCAGTTTGTTGAGCAGAGCTCAAAGCCAACAAACCTATCCGTGCCTCTAGCCATTGACAGTGCGGCCCACATAAGAGGAAACAAGAGCGCGCCTATCGTTGTTATTGAGTTCGGAGATTACCAATGTCCTTACTGTGTACTCTTTGCCCAACAGACTTATGAAGCATTCCTTAAGAAGTACGTAGACACTGGCAAGGTAGAGTTTGCATTTTGGGATTTCCCCCTGCCCTTCCACCAAATGGCCATGCCCGCTTCTATAGCGGCGGAGTGTGCAGCTAAGCAAGGCAAGTACTGGGAAATGCACGATGCTTTGTACTTAAACCAATCTCTTCAAGATAAGAGCAAACAGCTTTCTGAGCAGCTAATACAAAACATAGCGAAGAATATCGGGCTTAATATGACTGCATTTGATGCATGTAGAAACGATACAAGCGTGAGGAGCGGCATAAGCGCACTTGAATCGAGGGCACAGCAGAATTACCAAGTAGGCGGAACACCGACATTCTTAATTTACTCGACAAAGAAACTCAGCGATGCTCAGATACAAAAGCTAGTCAAAGACTTCCAGGCATCTGCAGTAAGAGGGAAGGTTGTTATAGGCAGTGACGGCAAAGCGGGTGTTATCGTTTCGGGAGCTCTACCTATAAACGTCTTTGATCAAATTGTTGCAGACATGTCCGGATAAGGATTTGAGCAAATCTTGGGTGAGGTTTAAGAGAGGTTAAGGGAGGAAATGCGAAGAATGGCTGGAATGGCTGCGATTTGCATACGCCAATAGCCCAGATAAGCTCCCTTTTTATTTTTTATTTCTGAATTACATACCATGGTCTCATCAAAAGGCAAAGCTAGTTCTATTCAACAAGCCCAAAGGATTGCCGTTCTCGATAGAGATGCATGCATAAAAGATAAGTGTGGTTATGTCTGCGAAAAAGTATGCCCTGTCAATAAAATGGGCGAAGAGGCAATAGCCATAGATGAGAAAACTGCTTATCCCGTCATTGTAGAGGCGGCATGCATAGGTTGTGGCATATGCGTGAAGCGCTGTCCGACAAAGGCCATAAGCATTGTCAATTTAACAAAGGATTTGGGTAAGCTAACATTCACTTACGGCGTGAACGCCTTCCGATTCTATGGCTTTCCCTTGCCTGTCAAAGGAGCAGTAACTGCTTATGTGGGAAGAAATGGTATAGGAAAAACTACTGCCATTCGTATTCTTTCAAAACAGCTCACACCCAATTTTGGTGACTACACCAAGGAGTGGAGCTGGCAGGATGTTCTCGAAGAAGTGCCCGTTCATGTGGCAAAGTACTTTAACGAGATCGAAGGCAAGGAACTGAGTGTTAAACCTCAGAACATTGAAGCGCTGCGCGCCTTCGACGGCACAGTCAAAGGCTTTATTGAGCATATGGGCTTCTCGACGCGACTTTTGGAGAAGTGGAATTTAAAAATAGCGGACAGGAAAATGAAGGAGCTCAGCGGTGGTGAGCTGCAAAAGCTAGCCGTGGCCTTGGCCATGGAAAAAGAGGCTGAGCTTTACTTTTTTGATGAGCCTACAAATTACTTGGATATTGTGGAGCGTTTGAATATAGCCATTAAATTGGGTGAGTTTGCTCTAGATAAAAATCTCGTGGTGGTGGATCATGACCTCACGATCCTAGATTATATGGCGGACTATGTATACGTGTTTTTTGGCGCAGCTTCCGTATACGGCGCTAGCTCTTCTGTTAAATCTGCTCGTGTTGGCATAAATGAGTACCTTCAGGGCTATTTGAAGGCCGAGAACCTTCGCTTTAGAGATTATGAAATACACTTTGGTTCAGGTGCCGGAGGAAGGGGCAGTTCGAAGGCAAGCAAGGTTGCCTTTACATATCCGGCACTTAAGAAGAGCTTCCCTTCGTTCTCACTTTCAGTAGAAGCCGGAGAAATTCATGAAGGTGAGGTCGTTGGTATTGTGGGCAAGAATGGCTTGGGTAAAACCGTTTTCATGAAGATGTTGGCTGGCGTTGAAAAGCCAGACAAAGGTCATGTAGAGGCTGATATAAAGATAGCTTATAAACGACAGTATCTGGAAGCTGACTCTACACTCGTTAAGGAGTTGCTGAATAAAGTTGACGATAAGGCAGTGCTGGCAAGGGCTAAGCAACTCCTCCAAATAGACGATGCAATTGTTGAAAAACAGCTTAACCAGTTGAGTGGAGGCCAGCTCCAAATGGTGGCTATCGCATACACTATCTCGCTAGATGCAGATCTTTACTTATTTGACGAGCCCTCTGCCTTCTTAGATGTAGAGGAGCGCTTGGCTTTCTCATCTCTACTCCGCGAAATTGCAGCTGAGAAAAAGAAACCCATGTTTGTCGTTGATCATGACGTGGCACTCGTCGATAGGATTGCAGATAGGATTATTGTATTTGAGGGGGAGAGCTCTGTTAAAGGCCACGCTCATGCTCCTATTCCAAAGAGAAATGGATTGAATCTATTTCTCAAGCTCTTGGGCATAACTCTGAGGCGCGATGTAGACACAAAGAGGCCAAAGATAAACAAGCCATGGAGCAAGCGCGATAAAGAGCAGAGAGAAAAGGGAGAGTATTTCGCCGACGACTGACGACATATTAGCTATTTACACCAAATAGTATGGGAAATAATTGACGACAAGGGATTGCAGATAAGAGGATGTACATATATTAATTATAGGGGATAAGTAAGTGCTGGCGGTGTTGTAAGCTAAAGCTGGCTGCTAACACGTCATTTAGTCATTTGGAGTCATTATCTACTTATCCTCGCTTTCTCAATGCCATACTACAGAGTATACAATATAGGCGAAGTCATATATCGGTTGGAAGGGCACGAATAAGAGGAGAACGCCCTCCCCACCCGCTTTTAAATCATCTCTAAATGTTCCTTTGACTTCGACTGCGAAGGGCAAAGTTTTTTTGAGTGTGTTCGTGTATTCTGGCGTCACATCTATTTCTCCATTGTATACATCCTCATCTTTTAAAGAGAGCTCGAATGTTGTTTCGCCCACATGCTTTGGAGGCACATATAGGCGCTTTACTTGCGTCGTTTTGTCTAGCTTTAAAGTTATGTTGAATACCGTGCCCAGATTGCCTTTGTTGTATATAATGAGAGGTATCCTTATAGGTTGATTTGGGCCTACTGTATAAAGTTCCTTCCTTAGGTATACGTCGTATATGTCGTGGGTAACGTAGAGATTTATCTTAAAGGTTGTGTTTCCTAATTTTTCGGCATTTTCCCAATCCTCCAGCCTCACAATGAAAGAGTAATTCCCTTCTTTGGCTTCTTCAGAAGGTGTAACAACCACCTCTAACGGATCGTCAAAGAGGCGCGAATTTTTAGCAGACCAGCCTTCAGGAACCTTTTCAACGTACGCTTTGTCAAACCCCCCACCTTTGCCAAAAGGTCCCCCTTCATTCACTTCTCTAGCGATGTCAATGGAGAGGGGTTGGCCTGGGCCTACAGCCCCCACATTTAGCGTTTGGCCAGAATGAATTGTTACTTCTATAGGCTGGATGATTGTTAATGTGTAGTTATTTGCAGAACCACCCGTATGATTGGCATGGCCAACATGTGCGGAAGTGACAACTGGCTCTGCATTAACCCCAAAAAGCAAAGGTAAAAAAATTAATAATATGATTAATCGTGGAGCCCTCATTGTAGGAATAGGGCCTCATATCTTTATAAGCCTATCTTCTATCTTTCCCTTTTCATCCTCGATTTTCCTTCCTCTGTCTTCTTCTTTCGTTTCTTTTTTTGAGCTTCTCGAAGATGTGAAGGTGTTTCGCGCAGCTTATACAATAATAGACAACCCTCCTTGTTAAATCCATTGTAACATCTTTTTGGTCTCCCAAATCAAAGTTTATACCTTTAACTACCTCCACTGCTTTGCTTCGTGGCACCATTCTTTTACATTTTTCGCATTGGACGAGTGGTTCTCTTCCTCTTGCCATATTAACACCCCTTTCTTTCTACATTCCTTCCATACATTACTTCGACGTTCTTTTTTACTTTTCTCTGCTCTCAACTACTTTATTAACCCTATCAGTCAACGTTCAGTGCATACTCACCAGCGACCTTTATGTTTAGAAGTTTCGCCAGTTGGCTTTTCTCTGGATTGAGCACAATTACGAGGCCGTACCACTTCTCTGTTAGGTCCTCGCTTCCACATATAGGGCATTTTGTGGCATTTTTCACAATGGCCTTACATTGTCTACAAGCCTTCACCTTCTCTTGCCTCCTTTCTTGCCTTTGCTCGAGCTGGCTTTTGCCGTCGACTTTGTTGCCTTAGCTTTCTTTTCACTCTTTCCTAATAACCAATCCAACTTGCCAAGCCCTGGTCCTCTCATCGTAAGGCCTATCTTTACGTCAGCTACCGTCCCTTTGAAACTTACAGATGAGACCTTAGCCAATATAACATCGCCTTTTTTGAGTGCCTTCGTTCTGTCTTTGTTGACGAGGGCTTTGCTTTTTTTATCCAATATAAATTTCTCTCTTCCTATCTGAGATATATGAAGAAGGGCTTCGAATGGACCGATATTTACGAAGGCGCCGAACTCTATAACGTCGCATACTATGCCGACAACAATTTCATTAGGTTCTACTGTGAACGTTAGGAGTGTGTACTCTGTCTCATAGTACACATTTGGATCGCCGGGTGCTACTATGCCTTTACCAATGGGCTCTGCATCCACGACGTTTAGTACATACCCATAGTTCTTGTCAATTTTTTGCCTATACTCTTTTTCAACAACCTCTTTTATGGCTTCTTCTTTCTCTCGCCTAAAGAAGGCTGGTGGTACGCGCAATTTTTCTCTTGCCTTTACTATTTTGTACATAACATCACCACGCTTAAAGAGGCGTTATATTCTCTATGGGAAAGGCTTTTAAACATAGGTGCGTGCCCTTCTATTGTGCTTTTCTTTCCTTGTATCTCCTTACTGTTTGTACCTTATAGAGAAATTCCACATGAGACAAAGCTGCATAGAGGGTAAAGGGGTGTAAGAGCGCCCTTTAAAATGTTTTCTTCTCTAAAAAAAGGCTAAGCTCTCTGAGCTCCACTTAGCTCCGGTCGTCTAGTGGTCAAGGATGCTGGCCTTTCGAGCCAGCGACCCGGGTTCGAATCCCGGCCGGAGCACTACTCTCTTACTCTCCTTATTTCTGCATCGATTGCTGCTTTTGGCTTTAGAGGAGCGAAGTTTAAAGCTCGCCTATAAATAGCTTTTCCATTAGGAAGGGCGGGAACTCTTTGGCCACCTTTAGTGCTTGGCTGAGCTTTTCTTCACTTTCTGCATAGATGGTTAGAACTTTATCTCCTTCCCTAACTAAATCACCCCTTACTCTATAGAGGTATATTCCTGCTCCTTTGTCAGATGGGGCTCCGGCAGCTCTGGCAATACGTGAAATATTTTTATTATCTATATGCTCTATGCGACCTTTCTTCTCTGCTTTTATGTCGGCTGTGAACTTGCCAGGTTGAAGGTCTTTGATTCTGATGTTCGGATTGCCACCCTGTGCTTCTATGATTTCGCGCATCTTTTTGAGGGCTTTGCCACTGTCGAGAATTCTTTTTGCCACACCATAACCCTTACCTTCTTTTGCCAATCCTGCTGTTTCCAGAAGCTTGCCAGCGAGCAGCAAGGATTTTTCTCTCAAGTCTATGGGCCCCTTGCCCGAAAGCACGCTTAGAACATCTCTAGCCTCCAAGACAGGGCCAATGCCGTTGCCTATGGGCTCTGAACCGTCTGTTATAAGGACGTGCGTATTCATGCCCAACTTTGTTCCGGTCTCTTTGAATGCCTTTGCCAGCCTGTTAGCTTCGTTTTGGTCTTCTACTTTAGCACCCCTACCCATAGGTATGTCAATTATGAGGTATTTCGCTCCCACGGCCTTTTTCTTGCCCAATATGCTTGCAAGCATGACACCGAGAGGATCTAAATGAAGGGGCCGCCTTATGCGTATCATTTTGTCGTCTGCAGGTGCTATGTTAACACCTCCACCCCATACAACGGCACCGTGTGTTTTTGTCACGATTTTTCTGAGCTCTTCCATGCTAAACTCTACGTTGGCAAGTACTTCCATAGTATCTGCAGTGCCTGCTGGCGATGTTATAGCTCTAGATGATGTTTTGGGTATATAAGCGCCAGCAGCTGCAATAATGGGCACGAGCACCATTGTTGTTCTGTTACCTGCTACACCCCCTATACAGTGCTTATCTAAAATGTACTTTTGATTGAGGTCAAGTGTTGCTCCTGAGTTGACCATGGCGTTTGTTAAAGCAACTGTCTCGTCCATGTTGAGCTTGTTTATCTCCACTGCGACGAGGAATGCTGAAATTTCTGCTTCAGTTAAGGCATTACTCATCAGGTCTCTGATTATAGAGCCAATCTCCTTTCTCGTTAAACTTTGGCCATTAATCTTTTTTACGATTGCTTCGACGCTCTCGGGAATGGGGGCTGGCATGACCTTTACTTTTATGGGGTGATCCTTCTTTATGCCTAATTTATCTGCTGCTTCCTTTGAAAGGCCTACTTCGCCTTCCTTGACCATCCATTCGGTTGCATCTACGACACAGACTATGGATTTCTTACCAGCTGTGATTTTAACTCTATCCCCTATAAACACGTCGAGGGTTTTTAGGTCCTTCTTGTTTACTACTGCTACATAATGGCCTGTTTCCACACCCATGTTTTTTGCTAAAGCCACGTTTTCTTTTCCCATAAGCTCTGCTTCCTTTTCGGACTTTATGCTTATGTCTATGTTGTCATAATGTCCATCAACCATTTTATCCCTCAACCATCTACGTCTCTCAACAAGTTTAAAAGTGTTTCGTTGACAAGTGGCGAGAGCTGAATAAGTGCGAGCTTTCTAAGTCGCTTGTTTGAGGGCACTGAGACTTTCCATTTTTGCTTGCTTATACAGAGTTTGTAGTCGAATAGGGTGCCTCTTTGTTTTGTAGTTGCAACAATTTTTTCTTCACATCCTTTTTCAGCCACCTTGTTGCTATTACATCTTGGTCTTAATATATCTACTACAATCAAATCATGTGGCTTTAACATATGTTCTATATCCTCACTCCACTTTTTGAAGCCGAGTTGCTTTGCTTTCAAGGCAAGAGCTCTTATTTTTTCCACATCTCTTTGTTCACTGTATAAGAAAAGGAGGAGCATCATAGCTTCCACGTTTCCCTCGCCAAGCGCCTCCGACAACCGTTTTTCTAGTTTGACCCATTCTCCCTTCTCGTAGAGCCTTCTCATCTCTTCTTGCGGATAATGGAAGTAATGCTGCCCTTCCTGCTCATCCATTTTTATACCTCTTTGCCATATTCTTTCTCTTTATCCTTCTCTTTAAGCTCAAGCTTTTTTATGATCCACTCGCCCCAACTGCCGTGCCAGACTTTTTCTGCTTCTACGACATCGATGCGTTTCTTGAAGAAGGGCGCGTCTAGCACAACAGTCTCCGCTTCTCCCCCTTCAAAGAGCCTATGTCCGACGAAGTCTTTTGGTAGCTTTGTTATGGGCTCGCCCAAGAGCTCTTTACCCAGCCCTTCAGCCGCTACTTTGGCAAAGCGCACATCCATCTCTCTATAGGCGAGCTCTGCTTCATATGAGCGCTTCCACAAGGGATTGTAGCTTGCTAAGCCAAGCTCATCGGCTATGGCTGCTAGGCGCCACCGTTGGTATTCGCTTTCTATGGCGCCGCTTCCTATACCTACGCACGTCTTTTTCAACGAACCTTGAGTGCAAAGTTTGCTTAATGCCACTTCCATCTCTTCGACTTCTTTTTCCTTTTCTCCAGAAACCTCAAAAGTGTAGTGGGGATAGCCCATAGCCTCAGCGATGTACTTTGTTATATGGAGGTTTTCTGCATGTAGCATGTAAGAGTGCTTCTCTCTCGGCAGAAACGTCACAAGCACAGGCGAGAAGCCACTTTGCCCTAGAAGAAAAGCTGCTAGTGTCGAATCTTTGCCCCCCGAAAATACGACGGCAACACTGCTTTTCATCTCACCTTTAGATTTGCCTTCGTGCGCCTTGTCAAGCGTTCTTGCCATGATTTGCACCTTTCCTATTACGCTATGCTAGCCCATGCACTTCCATGTCATTATTTTGTTGTTTCTATGTCCCTCTATGCTCCTGTTTTGTGTCATTTTTTGAAAGAATACTTCTTATGATGCCCTCTCTTTTCTGGCTTTCTCTTGGCATAGCGCCTAGCAGGCCTTAATTCTCTTTTCTCTTCTTTGCCTAGGAGCCAAGCGACTACAGCTACGATAATGACGGCCAAAATGGCAATAATGCTTGCTATTAAGATAAGCTTTCCGTTTTTTCCTTCTTTCCTCTTGAAGGCATTTTCCTGTTCAGCACTTTCGCCGTTCATGTTATTCTGACTTGTCTGGTTCTGCACTGCGTTGTTGGTAGAGTTGTTAAGCGAGCCGTTGCCGTTAACTGAGCCATTCATTGACTCATTTGCTAGCTGTTCGTGCTCACTGCTTTCATTTCCGCTGTTTCCTTCGCTACTCGCCTCTTCTTTGTTCTCTTCCACATAAGGCGAAAGCTGAAACTTCACTTCTTTGAATTCGTTGCCTTCTAACAAATATGTGTGGTTACCGCAGCGCTGCATCTGCGTTGCGTTGACTGCTCTCGCCACTATAGGTGTGCATGTGCCGTATAAGTTGCTTGTCTGATATGTCACGATGTATGTGGATTTGCCCGTGTTAGTGCTATTTGCGCTAGCATTTTCTTCGAGCGTGTAAAGGCGTGTGCCGACGGTATACATGGACAAAACTTTGCCTTTATAGGCGTTGCATCTTCCGACCAACTTTAATACGTTGTTCACTATGGCGAGCTTCCCGTCGTATAAAACAGCTCCGATAAATGTACCATTGAGCGTGAGAGGTGCTATTGCAGTTATGCTCTTGAATGTTGTGTAACCGCCGCCTATGCGTATGCCCTGCATTCTGCTTAAATTCAGCTCTGTTATGCCGCCGTATTTGTCGCCTACGACTGCTAAGTCATTCACACAGCCAATGCTTTCAGCTCCGTATATGTCAAATGAGCCTCTTGAAGGAAGTTTAAACAGACCCTCTCTTGCAACGTAGAATACGGCTAACCCCTTATCGCCGTTGCATAGGGCGAACTGGTTGAATCCATCGACGTCTAACCTATAGTTGGTGGCAGCCCTCACATATATGCTTCCTTCTGTGCTCACGTAAAGAACACCGTTTAGGAGGCAGATTGCTTGAGGGTTGGCATAGTCTATGTGATAACTCACGCCTGTGTAATTCACGTCGAGTGTATACGGCAAGCTATAGGATGGCATGCTGGGCTGAGCTGCCCAACTGAACGCGCCAAAAGCGGACATTACAATTATGACGAGCAATGAACCGAGAACAATGCTAACCATGTCATTGGTCATGCCATAAAAGGGTTTGTCATCCATGATATACCCACACCTTAACCATTAATAAATCTAACGCACCACTGCCATTTCATGAACGTTCATAACATCATAGCTGGAAGGCGCGTTGAGGCCTCTGCTTATATGGAAGTGAAGAGCCCTTATGATGGGCAAGTTATAGGCAAAGCCCCAAAGACGAGCGCTCAGGAAGTGAATGCAGCGATCTCTTCGCTCAAGTTGCCGTCCTTTCCCGTATGGAAAAGGGCAGAGCTTTTAGAGGCTATCGCCGATGAAGTTTTGGAAAACAAAGAGGCTTTGGCTCAAATCCTTGTCTCAGAGATTGGCAAGCCTTACAAGGCGGCCCTTCATGAGGTAGGGGCTACAGCTACACGCTTTAGGTACGCTGCTGCAGAGGCCCGCCTTTTACTTGAAGGCCAATACATCGACGGCAGCGCCTCGCCTGACAAGGAAGGGAAACAAGCCTTTGTGTATAGAGAGCCCGTTGGTAAGGTGCTTGCCATCGTACCCTTTAACTATCCCATGGCTGCGACTGCCTTAAAAGTAGCTCCTGCTTTGGCAGCCGGCAACGCAGTTATTGTTAAGGCAAGCTCATCCTCTGCTTTATCGACGTTGAAACTTATGGAGTTCGTGGCTAAGCACTTTGATGGAGCTGTTTCTGCAGTGAACGCCGTCGACAGTGATGCTAAGGCTTTGCTTATAACTCACAGCGCTATAGACCTTATAAACTTCACAGGTTCTACGCATGTGGGCGAGCTCGTTGCCGAGAAGGCAGGCATGAAAAAGTTTATAATGGAGTTGGGTGGCAAGGGTATTGCCTTTGTTTTGCCCGATGCTGATGTGCAGCTAGCTGCAAAGGAAATAGCCAAAGGAGCGCTTTCCTTCTCGGGGCAGAGATGTGACGCCATTACAAAGGTTGTTGTTCATCCGGAGATTAAGCAGGAGCTAGTGAATGCTTTAAAAGTGGAGATAGCTCGCTATAGAGTTGGTGATCCTTCAGACCCCATGGTTAACATTGGCCCCCTTGTAAACGGGCAAGCTGTTGAGCGTGTGCACAAACTCGTTTTAGGTGCCGTTGAGAAAGGCGCTAAGCTTCTCATGGGAGGGCAGCGTGACGGCAACATATATTATCCGACGCTTCTTGTCGATATAAATGAAGGAATGGATATAGCTAAAGAGGAGATTTTCGGGCCCGTTGTTACTGTCCAGGAGTACTTTACAGAAAAGGACATCTTAACTATAGCACGAGATTCAGGTTATGGCCTCGACTCCGCTATCTTTACGAGGGACTTTACTTATGCATTCAGGCTTGCAAGACAATTGCCCGACGGTTCTGTCACGCTTAATGCTGCTCCTTCACACGGCATAGGCTTTTTCCCCTTCGGCGGCAATGGCAAGAGTGGTATGGGACGAGAAGGTGTAAAGAGAAGCCTTCTTGAGATGACTAAGACAAAGACAATCATTTTTTAACAATCGCTTCTTGCCTTTTGAATAGGATAGGAATACAGCGAATATGTAAAAAAGAGAAGTGCAGGGGGTGGGATTCGAACCCACGAACCCACTAAGGGATCAGGCCCTGAACCTGACGCCGTTGACCAGGCTTGGCGACCCCTGCTTACAGATCTCTCTTCCAATTTTTTCTGATCAGGTCAAGTTACTGCTTACCCTTCTTTATCTCGATGCCCACCTCTGTGGATGAGCGGCTAAGCGATGAGTGTTTATGTGCCTCGAAGGGCTTAAAAATGCGTCTGTGGGCTTTGCTTTGTGCTTGTCGTTGTTTCGCGAGAGCGGGAAGTTAGAAAATGCAGGCAGGAGGTTGGGTGCACATTGTGATAGCTCATAAGCTATAATTCATAAACGCGTATCACAAGTCAATGCTAGCTAAGGCCAAATTTGTCTTTTTTCTCAGCTTTTCTACGGCGCTCTTTGTAAGCTTTTTTTCCACGTTCAGCTTTTTTGCATTGCTGACTTCCATTGTCGAAAGCAAGAAGGGGGCACTTAGCTTTTTTACGTCTACCTTAAGCGCGCCGAGCTTCATGTGCTTCGCGCCTTTTTTACCTCTTATCCTCTGGAAGTTACTACCTAGTTCCTCTCCAGCCAGAGGAATCGGCCTTCTTTTTAATTTATCCTCTAGATAAAACTCGCCAGCTCCCACTATCAAAGCGCCACCTTCTTTTCTATACACGACTGCTACACTTGCCTTCTTTCCTTCTTCGCCCAACTCATTACTAACGTTGTTTATGGCAGTGCGTATATGAAGCTCATCTATCTTGTCCGCGTCCTTTAAGCGCCTGCTTATTTTTTCTAAGACAGTGTTTGCATCTATTTTGCTTTTTTTGTCTTCGCTTTCCTTGACTAGAATGAGAAGCCATGTGCCCTTGCTTTTGAACTTTCTGAATAGGGCTGCTATGCCAGCTCCGCTAGCTTTACTCTTGCTTTTTTTGGCTATGTATAGGTAGAGGCCATCCCATTCTTCTGAGATTGCACGTATGCTTTCTTTCCCGTCTTTGAGCCATTTGTCTTCAATGTCTGAGGGGCCGAGCTTTTGAAGGTTGTCTATGTAAATAGGGTGCTTTTTTCTGAACTCTGCCCTCAACTCTCTGGACTTTTTTGAAATCCACGAATCCCCTTTGGAGTGGAGCGTGGCTATTTTTTTGAACAGTTCGCTCTCGAATTGGTATGGGCTCAGCGAGTATGTTAAGGCAACATCTCTAACCGTTTTTTCTCGTATAATCGCTTTATCCAAGTCGCGCTGTCCAGACATTAAAGCCGTCATGACAGTCATGGGTGTATCCAAGAGAATGATGTTGACGATTTGGTTGGCAGATTTCTCTTCGAGCAAGATGGGTTGAGCGCCTTGGCTAGCCTTTTTACGACGTAGCTTACCGGCTACACTACCTAACCTCTTGGCATTCAACTGGGGGGACATTAAGACGTTATGCAGCATAAACCTTTTTAAAACCATGGCATGCTATAGAGGGTAAGCGTTCTAGAGTGTAAAGCATCTAAGAGGTGAAATTATGGCAGAAGAGAAAAAAGAAGACAACGTAATCTACATAGGGAAAAAGCCCGCCATGGGCTACGTGTTGGCTGCATTGACGCAGTTCAACAACAACGGTGCCAAAGAAGTTATTATAAAGGCAAGAGGTAAACTGACAGCGAAAGCCATCACAGTGGCCGAAGTGCTGAGGAACAGGTATTTGCCAGAGGCTGTGGTGAAGGATGTTAAGATAGGCACCGAGGAATTGACTGGCGAGGATGGCAAGGTAAGCAGGGTTTCAGCCATCGAAATCACCATTTTAAAGAAGGAGGCTTAATAAGCCTTTTCCTTTATTTTTTTAGCATGGAACGCATGATTCGCCCTTCGCATAGGGGTTATATCTTAAGACGACATGGCATAGCTCTATTAATAGCGCTCTTCTTCTTTGTCTTAGGTGTTTATCTTTTTATTGCCGGTGTACCTTCAAGCTTCCTCGGTAGCGTCGCGTCCTATGCGCTCGCGCTTGTGGGCTTGGGCATTCTTGTATTCTTGTATGTGCTTGCAGACTCTGAGTTGCACTATCTCACGACGAAGGTTTATTTAACGCCCGATGGCTATATTGTATATGAGAGCGGTGTCCTTAGGCATCAAAAGAAAAGGGCGGGCGTTTTTGAAGTGACGGATACTGCCTCTGAGCAAAGCATATTAGATAGGCTTGTCAACACGACGACACTTAAAATAAACACCGGCGGTTCTATGGGTTATGAAATAGTAATTCACGATGTAGATGCTCATATGGCAGAGATGTTTTTAAACGAGTACAGCAGGCTAAAAGGAGAGCTGGCAAAAGAAGGAAGGTTTAACAATCCGAACGCCCAAGACAACAACCAAAACAACAACCGAAATGGCACTTCTCAATCTCAACCCCCTAAGGACAACTAGGGGTAATAATTTAATCTTTTTGGTTTAATCATCCCTTTTTCACTTCTCTCTTCTCTACACCACTCTATTTCTTCCTCCTAAAACCCAACTTTAGCTCAAACTGGCTGCAATTTTCATCTAGCGGCCTCTAGTCTTATTAATGTTTCTCCGCCCTTATATGTTGCCCCCGTAGTTCAGCTTGGATAGAATGTGGGACTGCGGATCCCATGGCCCGGGTTCAAATCCCGGCGGGGGCGTTCTCTTTATTTTTTATTCCTGAACCCTACTTTTCGTTTAGTTGCCGTTATTTGCCACGACTGCCGCACCCACTCTCCCCACATATGGCACAAGAGGATTGCACGTTATTGGTGGGATGAGCTCAAACGTAACATTGATGGGCTTTACATTCTTCAAAGGAAGCTTTTCACGCGGCTCTAGCCATATCTTTTTGTTATCGACCTTTATCCATAGCTTTCTAAACAAGCAGATGTTCACGACTGTCGCATTGATGGGCACGAGACGCTTTGTTTCTACAACGCGCAGATTATCCGCGGCCATAATACCCGTTTTGCCTAGTGCTGTATTGCTTTGGGCGAGCGTATTGAGGGAGGGGTGGATTGTAGTCAGAGAAGCTGCAGAAACATTATAACCAAGCAGGTGGCATGCGTAAGCCAAGTCTTTAGACGAGGCTACACCTATGCTTGTGTGATGCACTTCGATGAGCGGGTTGAATGGGATGAGCAGAGCTGCAACTATAGCGGCCTGTGTCAGTCGGAGTAGTGCGTTGCTCTTTAACTTGTATGTGCTGAGGAGGAGCCAGAGCGCTACAACCGCAGGGAGAAAGGAGCTAAAAGGCAGTACTTCTAAAATAACTGGGGCTGCAGAGGGGTCAAAATTCATAAGGCCCATGCCAGCTAAAAAACCTGCTATAAGGAACAAAACAAAACTCTTCTTAGACGGCAATCGTGAGTAGCCTAAGACATAGAGGGGCAAAGCTGCTAGGTCTAAATAACGACTGTATATGCCTACTGTGATGAATTCAGGGTAAGGGATGCGGACTAAGTATACTGGCAGCATGAAAGCTAGCGCTCCTATGCCCAAAACAAGGAGACGATCTCTTTGCACGCTGGTTGTAGTCAATGAGAAGTGGGCAGCAGACATCCTTTCATTGAATACCTCTCGTACATTTGGGATGTTAAAGCCCGAGGTGAGAAGCGTTATGTATAAAAGGAAACCTACAATTTGGAGAGCCCAGGCTTTTAGTGGAAAGCTTGTTATGAGCGGGAATAACCTTAAAGGGTTTACAGCCGCTACAGCGGCGAGACAGCCAAGTAGGAACAAACTAGCAGTTAAGACCCAATAAGAAAGGCTAGGAGTTGAGTGTGCCCTGCCGAAGAATTTTCCTTTCAACCATCTGCCTAACAAACTGCGTTTGCCTTTTACAACCTCTAATGCAAGGAGAGCATAAGCAGACAAGACCAAACCCAGCGTCGTTAATTTTGTCATGACAAGCAGGAGGCCAAGCATGAATACAAAAGCTTTTTCCCTTCGCAAAAATGCCAGCAAAAACCATATAGCCAAAGGCAGTGCCATTGCTTCTTCAATAAGGTTTGTTGTAAGGTTCATGGGCGGTAATATCATAAGTGCAAAGCTTAGCATAAGAGCTGTTCCGGGTTTGACATTCAGCTCTCTAATGATATAATACATAAACACAAATGCGAGCCCGAGAAATATGGCCACGCTTATTTGTAGCCCTTTGAAAGCCAGCGCAACTTTTTTAACGATCGCACCTCTACCAGCACCTGTGCCAAATAAAGTTACTAATGTATGATTAAGCCACACATATAAGTTAAAGCGGTGTTTCAGAGAGATGTGTTCATCTCCGAGGTGCAAAGACGAACACATATATGTGTATGTGTCCGGCGTAACAAAATAGAGAGGAAAAAACAGGCGGATTGTTGCAAAAAGAAGAGCAGAGAGCAGGAGGAGGCGTTTTTCGTTATTTTTGTTGATAAGCATCATGCCTTAAACACCATGTTAACCATTTTTAAGCTTTTCCTTTCCATCTCCTTCGAGGTGAATCCATGGATACTAAGAAAATCGGCGTAGTTTTGCTAACCCTTGCTCTTCTGAGCCCTCTAGCTATGGCTGCGATAACAACACAAAATATCGTTGGAGCAATGAGTAGCTTGGTGGACTTCGTAACCAGCCTCTTCGCCAGCCTTACAGTTGTGCTCGTTGCTCTAGCAGCTATAGCTTATGCAGCTGGTAATATGCTCGGGGCTGAGACAGGAGCTAGAGCAAAGGTATGGGCTCAGAATCTGTTGATAGGAGCTATAATCAGTGCCATTATATGGCTCGTAGCTAAGCCCATCATAAAGAGCTTGTTCTAAATTGGGCTGCTCTATCTTGGTTTTGTTTTTTATCTTTCATTTCCTTTCTTTTTGGTTGTGCTTGGAAGGTACAATTACTGTTTGATTTCGGAAGCTAGCCAACCTCTACCTTTTTAAGGCCTTCTGTTCCCAAGGGAGAGGAGTCCTGCTAAGCAGGGCAAGCGCAAGCGTGTGGTGATATGATGAAGGCTAGACCAGAAAATAAGCGTTTAGTGCAGTTAGTGGATGAGCTCTCCAAAGACAAGCGGGCTTTTTGGAGGCGTGTAGCTGAGCTGTTGGCTAAGCCCAAAAGGCAACGCGTGGCAATCAACCTGTCAAAGATTGATAAGTATGCTAAGGATGGTGCCACAGTCATTGTGCCTGGTAAAGTGCTAGGCAATGGCGAGCTTACTAAAACAGTCATTGTAGCGGCGTTTGCATTTAGCGAGAGTGCCAAAGACAACATAAAGAAGACAGGTGGGAGAGCCCTTAGGCTTGAAGATGCCTACAATGAGCTTAAGGATCTGAAGGATATTATTCTCCTCATCTAGAGGTGAAAGTATGGCAACTGGAAAAGGTAAAATGGAGAAAAAGGAGAGTGAGAAAACCAAGAAGGTTATACCTGTTCATGTTCATTCCAAAGGCAAGCGCGCTGCCGCTGAAAAGGCCGGAGAGGAAGTCGTTATTGATGCGAACGAGGCCATTGCCGGAAGGCTGGCATCCAAAGTTGCCAAGATACTTCTCAATGGCAAGCGCGTTCGCGTCGTTAATGCAGAGAAGGCTATCTTTTCTGGAAACCCTAAAAGGCTCGTAGAAAAGTACATACAATGCCGCAATCTCAAGAGTAAGCAGAACCCTGAGAAAAGCCCTAAGTGGCCAAAGGTACCCAACCTCTTCTTACGACGTTTAATAAGAGGTATGCTTCCTAGAAAGAAAGCAGTAGGGAGAGCTGCCTTTAAGCGCTTGAGGGTGTATGTAGGCAACCCACTTAGAGAACCTGGTGAGTCGCTTAAAGAAGCAAAGCCTTCTGAAAGTATAGAACGTTTCATGACGTTGGGTGAGCTCTGCAAGCACTTGGGCTGGAAGGGAAACAAGGCCACAAGCGCTGCAGGCGTAAAACCTAGTTCATAAATTAGAGGAGGGATATGATGGTTGAGAAATCTGAAAAGGCCGGTAGCGAAGAGAGAGCTACTGGTAAGAAAGTAGAGGCTAAAACAGAGAAGCCAAAGAAGCCTAAAACAACACGAAGGTCCACGTCTTCATCAAAAGGTTCATCCAGCAAAGCTAGAAGTTCTCCCAGAGCAAAGGCCAAGACCACTGCACATAAAACCAAGAGGACCAAGCATACAAAGCGCAGCAGGGTTGTACTTGCAAGAGGCAAACGAAAGGAAGCTATAGCTCGTGCAAGCATCAAAGAGAATAAAAATAGCAAAGGCCGATTCATAATAAACGGCAAGAGCGTTGACACATTCCAGAATGAGTACTTGCGACAACTTCTTCTAGAGCCTCTTGAAATTATAGGTGTCGATCCAAGCAATGTCGATATAAAGATTAAGGTGAGTGGTGGAGGTGTTATGGGCCAAATCCAGGCAATAAGACGAGCTATAAGTGTAGGTCTTGTTGAATATTTGAGAGACGAAAAGCTTTGGGATCGCCTCTATGAGACAGATAAATACCTCGTAGTTGAAGATTCTAGAAGAGTTGAGCCCAAGAAGTACAAGGGCAGAAAGGCTAGGGCTAGGTTCCAGAAGAGTTATAGGTGATACAATGGAAGTTCCTATGCGCTGTCTTACATGTGGAAAGGTTATAGGCCATCTCTTCAAACCTTATAAGGAGCTCCTCGAGCAGGGTAAGACACCCGAAGAGGCGTTTGAAGAGCTGGGCATAAAACGATACTGTTGTAGGCGTATGTTCGTGGGCTATGTAAAGCTTAACAAAGAGGTGTTGCCCTACAGAAGGGATTAAGGCTAGCAATCGCGCTCGATGGGGCCGTGGGGTAGCCTGGGAGCCTGCGGGCTTGGGGTGCCCGTAACCCGAGTTCAAAAGGGCTTTGCTTTGTGCTTGGCCCTGAAACTCTCGGCGGCCCCATCACTTTTCACTGGCGAGGAATCAAAATTGGGTGAGAATATGGTTGATGAGGCAAAAGAGGAAATGGAAACTAAAAATAACGCAGAAGAGAATGCAACAGCAGGTTTTCTTGTGCCCGTGGAGCGTTATTTAGAAGCAGGCATACATATTGGAACGAAGTTAAAGAATGGCGACACTGCAGAATTTATCTATAAAAAGAGGAAGGATGGCATATACATACTTGATATTCATGCTATAGACGAGCATATGAGGGAAGCACTCCAATTCCTAAAAAACTTCGATAACAAGGACATAACAATTGTTGCGACGAGGGCCTACGCCCAAAATGCCGCGAAGAAACTGAAGAAGTTCTTCAAGGACATAGATATAATTACAGATAGGTTTATTCCGGGCACGTTCACAAATCCTGAAAGTAAGCACTTTAGAGAGCCTAGCGTTGTTATTGTATGTGACCCTAGGACAGAGAAAGAAGCTATAAGAGAAGCCAACTATACCAAGATTCCTGTTGTTGGTCTTGTTGATACAGACAATATGACAAAAGGCATAGACCACGTCGTTTCTATGAATAACAAAGGTAGGAAGAGTTTAGCCCTTTTCTTTTGGCTTCTGGCTAGAGAGCTTATGCTAAAACACGGCGGCATAAAGGGCTACGACGAGTTCAAAGTGCCTATTTCTTACTTTGAGAGGCTGGAGATAGAGGAGTAATTCTATGTTTTAGTTACCCCTTACCCTTAACCTCTTTTTTAATTCCTTTTTTAATTTTGGGCTTCAATTAGCTTTTTAAATACCACGGAAGAGATGTCATACCATGGCAAGTTTAAAAGCAGCCTATAATGCCGTTATAGATAAGCCCTTGAGATTCATATTTCCCTTGCTAGCGTTTCTTTTTGTGTCTGTGCTTGCATTCTTTCTTATGGTGTTCATTTACACAAGTCTCTATTTATTCTTAGACGTGTTTGGTATAGCGCAATGGAAATACATTTTGCTAGGGCTTGTAGGCCTGCTTTACTTCTATCTCGAGAGTGGCTTTTTTGGTGGGCTCTTGAAGGGAATATATACAGCTCACTTTACTAGAGGCCGCTTCGCTACCGAAGAATATGTGACGTACAGTTTATCTTCTGCTTTAAGGTACTTCATTGTTTCCCTTATAATTGGCATAGTAAATGGTATAATCGTTGGCGTTTCGGCCTTTTTGTACCTTCGTTTTGCGGCAAATTCTCTTCTTGTCGGGACTGTCATTGGTGTTTCAGCCACGCTTTTCCTTCTTATAATTGATTATCTTCTCTTTTATTCCCCTTTCATTCTGGCTCTTGTGGATACAGCCAAACCCATCTCTAGTATTAAGGCGAGCATTGTCGTTTCTGTTAAGGAGATTTCTCTTCTTGTGCCTTTCTTCCTTTACCTCATTGTGGGCTTGACGTTCCTTATACCTCTTGTAGACCTCCTCTCTGTATTTGTCCTATATCCGATTACTGTAGCATACATATTGGATAAGTTAAGATCTACAGAGAGGATTATAGCGCGTTATCTATAAGTGGGAAACGAAGAGCAGAGACGGAAGTCGTTATGGTAACCTATTGTCACTAATAAATGCAACGGTTTAGAGAAGGGAAATGGGTTTGGAGCAGGCAAAGAAATGTTTGTGAAATGGGTAGCAAGGGATACAGCGAGGCACAAATGGAGAAGTTAAGAGGGCTTGATATGTATGGGAGGTAAGTTAATGAGGCATAAAATCTCCGTGTTGGGCTTAGCTGAGTTGTCGTCGAGAGGGCAGGCATCCATTGAATTTGTTCTCTCATTCTTGCTTCTCTTTATTTTGAGCGGCTTCTTTATGTATAGTCTTAGTGCTTTACCCCAAAACTTGCCAGCTACCTCTTATGAGCCAAGCGTTGTTTTTCTCCAAGGAAATAGCTGCCAACCCTACATAGCTGCTTCATTTAAGCGGCAGTTTGTGTGCTTACCTTTTAACTGTTCGCAGCCCATATTTCAGAGGGGATCGCATGTCTGCCAGAAAAGCACTCTTCTTGATTGATGCTATGTTCAGCTTCATGTTTGCCATTCTCCTCCTTTCTGTTATTATGCAGGAATTGCTCATCTATAGGGCTTATGTGTACGATGCGCAAATGTACAACACAGCTCGCTCTTTACTTATAACGTCGACGCACGCTTTGCTCAACGATGCTATAGTGGATAGCGGGAACGTCTGCATATTGCGTGTCTACGACGGTGTTAGGAGGGTCTGCGGTGAGAACACTTGAGATAGCCTTTATACTTCTGGCATCTGCTTCTTTGTTGGCTATGCTTCAACCCCCCTTACCTTCAACTATTTCTTATGAACAGCAGTGGGTGCTTGCTAACGACATTTATTTGGAGATGTATAGGCATTATGGCCTTTCCATATATGATGCTACTCCTCCTGCAGGCATGAGAGATGAGCTGGTTAAGTTATCTCAGCAACTTCATCTATGCATAGAGTTTAAGACGCAACTCTACACTATTCAGACGTGCCCTATAAAGAAGGGTGCATATATAGAAAGGCACTACGCCATCCATACTTTAGAAGTAGGTGTTGGTAAGTGACAGGGACATAATAAATAGAGAGCGCAGCTTGAACGGATGCATGAACCATAAGCGATAAGCGAACGTTGAAGGAGCGTTGCAAATGCCGCAAATCGTTTGGGAAAGAATTTAAATACTTCTCTTCGTAGTTAGCTTATGGGAACTTTATCTTTTTCCTTGGCAAAACCTGCTAGCTCTAAGAAAGATGAAGAGTGGGATGTTATCGTTATAGGGGCAGGCCCTGCTGGCCTTTCGGCTGCGCTTTATGCTGCGAGAGCTAAACTTAAGACCCTCGTTCTCGAGAAGGAGGCACTTCCCGGAGGACAGATTGCTTTAACGTCTGACATAGAAGATTATCCGGGTTTTGAGCGCATATCCGCGTCTAAATTAGCAGAGGCGTTTGCAAAGCACGCTGCTTCGTTCGGCGCAGAAATTGCCTATAACGAAGAAGTACGAGAGCTAAATTTAGAAGGTGATGTAAAGACGGTTAAAACGACAACTTCTGAATACAAGGCTAGAGCTGTCGTGCTGGCGTTCGGCGCGCACTATAGGGAGCTAGACGTGCCAGGAGAACGCGAGTTTGTTGGCAAAGGCGTGAGTTACTGCGGCGTATGCGATGCGCCTTTTTACAAAGATAAGGAAGTAATTGTTGTAGGTGGAGGAAACTCCGCCTTAGATGAATCTCTATACATAAGCAAGTTTGCAAGCAAGGTTTACATTGTGCATAGAAGGGATGCATTCAGGGCAGATAAAGTATTGCAGGAACGTGTTTTTGCCAACCCAAAAATCGAAATTTTGTGGAACACTGTCGTGAAGGAGATAAAGGGTAAAGACGAAGTCAATGAAGTTGTGCTCTACAACAAGGCAGAAGATAAAACGTATACTAAACCCATAAGTGCAGTTTTCATATTTATTGGTATGATACCTAACACTGCCCTTGTCGAAGGTAAAGTGGAGCTTGACGAGAGGAAACACATAAGGACGGATGCATTTATGAAGACAAACATTGAAGGTGTTTTCGCTTGTGGCGATTGCAGATCCAGCCCTCTTAAACAAGTTGCTACAGCCGTTGGCGAGGGCGCTACTGCAGGCCATTTTGCTGCCCAATACGTCGAGGAGAAAAAGTATAAAGAGGAAAAAGCAAATAAAAGCTGAAAGCTACAGGTTTATCTAATCGCCGACAATAGAACAAGCAGACCGGCGCCCCATCAAAAATAAAAAATAATTAGTACATAAAACTATTGTTTACAGATCTCGCTTTTTATTTTTCTTTTCTCTTCTGTGCGTTTTTACTCGTCTCTCTTGTGTGTTTTATTATATTTCAGTTACGCTATCCATTTATGCTATCAATCTTCACCACTTATGCGTTTTTCCAGGAGCTCTTTTGCTCTCTTGGGGTCTGCTCTCCCTTTTGTCATTTGCATTATTTGGCCGATGAGGAAAGCCAGAGCTCTTTTCTCTCCTTGTCTGTAATCCCCTACGGCTTTTCTTTGCTCATCTATAACTTTATCAACGGTGTTGCTTAATTCATCTTCTTTCATAAGGAAGAGGTTGAGCTTCTTGGCTAGAGCTCTAGCATCTTTTAAGCGCTCGTCCAGCATTTTTATGAGGAGCGTCTCAGCGCCATCATCACTGATCTCGTTTGAGAAGAACATTGTAGCAATTTCTTTTACGTCTTTGAACGAGATAGGTATGTGAGAGAAGCTTATGCTTCTGTAATTGAGTTGCTTCTTCAGCGTTGTGCGCATCCAGTTGGCGGCTTTTCTCGGCTCAATTTTTTTGCTTCCATCTCTGTCGCTTATCATGTATTCGAAGAGGTCTGCGGAGGCCTTTTCCCATGTGAGCTCTTCTGCAGCTTCCTTTGGAATGCCATACTCTTCTATGAAGCGCTCTGCCCTTTCCCATGGTCTCTCTATCAATTCATCCTTGAGCGTGGCCTTTGCTAACTCTTCTAATGGTACTTCGAGTAAGTCAGGGTCTGGCATGTATCTATAGTCTGCTTCGCTCTCCTTTGTCCTCAAGCGCTTTGTTGTACCTTTTGCTTCGTCGAAGTGCCGTGTTTCCATCTCTACAGTTTTACCCTCTTCTATGAGCCTTTTTTGCCTTTTTATTTCGTAAGCTATAGCCGCCAATATATTCTCGTATGAGTTTACGTTTTTGACCTCGACACGTTGTCCACCAGCTACGCTCACGTTCACATCTGCCTTTATGACACCGTCTTCCTTTTTTATGCCGTAGTATGTGAGGCCTTTTTCGAATAGAAGGAGGAAGTGCTTCACCTGTTCGAGGCTCTTGAATTCTGGAGCAGTAACAACCTCTATAAGAGGAACGCCACTCCTGTTATAATCGAGCAATCCTTTTTTGAGTTCATACCTTCCAGGGTCTTCCTCTACATGAATCTCCCATATGCCGACATCTGCTAGCTTGCCGTCCTTTCCTATTGGTTTGCTTGTCCTTTGATAACCAGATGGCAAGTCTGGATAGAAGTAATGCTTGCGCATGAAGAACGTTGAAGGCTGAAGTTTGCAAGAGAGCATGTGAGCTGCTAGCAGGGCCAATCTGAATGCTTCTTCGTTAGGAGGGAGGGGTTTTGTGCCGGGCTGAGCAGTGCATACCTCACATATAACTGTGTTGGGCTCAGCGTCTGCTGCTGGATTTGGGCAGTTGCAGAATAACTTTGCTTTTGTGTTGAGCTGGACGTGGATCTCTAAACCTATCTTCACGCCTTCCATTGTCGCATCTTTTGATGGCTCTTCTAAGCTTTCCATACAAACACCTACAAAGCGTGCTGCTATGCATTCATTCGATTAGTGCACAGATCCGTGCACCATGCTTTTGCCTATCTAAGCACGGACAGCTATATATGTTGAGAAAGGCATTAAAAGCTTGTCTTTCAATACTTGTTGTGCTTCTAGCTGAAAAATATAGGCCTAAACGGCTTGAAGATGTGCAAGGTCACGACAGTGTTAAGCAAAGGCTACGACGTTGGATAGAGGCATGGCTAAAGGGCAAGAAACAGAAGCCCATACTTCTCTATGGCAAGATTGGCATAGGAAAAAGCAGCTTAGCCTATGCATTAGCCAACGAATACAAACTAGACGCTATTGTAGTCTCGCCCAGTCAAGCATGCGACGCTTCTCACATAAAGAATCTTATGCCAAAGGTCCACATGCGTCGGAACTTGTGGGGGCAGCTGCCCATCATTATATTCGACGATATACAGGCTTTATCCGGTCAACAAGATAGGGGTGCCATTCCAGCTGTGATTCAACTCATAAAGGAAAGCCAGATTCCCATCTTGCTAACTGCAGAAGATCCTTGGGATCCAAAGTTGAGGGACTTGAGAGAAAAGGTTGAGCTCGTTCAGATGAGGAAGCTTTCGTCTAGGCAAGTGTTAGCCATCATAAAGCGGATAGCTGCAAGCGAGCATATAAAGATCAGCGACGAAGCTCTAAAGCAAATAGCAGAGGCCAGCGATGGCGATGCGCGCGCAGCCATAAACGACCTTCAAGTAGAAAGCGTCGGCTACAGAGAAAGGCAAAACGACATCTTCGCTACGTTAAGAACAATCTTTAAGACCACCTCATTAAAGAGCAGCGTTGCTAAAATAAGAAGCAGCGACACAGATCTCGACACAATAAAAATGTGGCTTGACGAGAATATTGCGAAGGAGTATGAAAAAGGGGGTGAAGTGGCTAAGGCATTTGATTACTTATCTAGAGCAGATGTGTTTGAAGGCCGTATACACTCTAGGCAGTATTGGGGCTTTCTTAGATACGTCGCTCTGCTTGTAGCTGCTGTGAGTGTAGCCAAAAAAGAGCCCTATCACAAGTATACAAAATACACGTATCCTCAATACATAAAAGAGATGTTTAAGACTGTGATGCTCAGAAGAAAAATAAAAGAGGTGTGCGCGAAGATAGGCAGACGTCTTCATCTCTCGCCCGGAGAAGTTTGGGATGATTTTCCTATATATGGTAGAGTCGTTCTTTCAGACAAGGAAAAAGCAAAGGCGTTTTATAGACTAGGGGATGATGAGCTTGAGTTTATAGAAAGCTTAATTAAGGCAGAGGCTGCACTATCAAGTGGACAGAGAAGAAGTGGGAGGCGATTCTAATGCCCAAAGTGATAACTATAAAGGAAAGTGTCTACAAGCGTCTCAGCAAGCTGAAAAGACGGCATAACATGAGCTTTTCTGACGCTATAACTTTCTTGTTAAACTTTTATGAAAGCAGGAAGGAAAGCACAGGTATGAGGAGCTTTGCGGGCTCTCTTAGAGAAAAAGCGGTGCTCATGACGCGTTTGAGGCGCATATATAAGAAGAGTTAAGTTGTGAGTTAAGGGGGTTAGCCGATTGATGATAGATGGTCGGCGAAAGAAGAATTTGGAAGAAAATTCGGAAGTAAGATTTGAGAGTACGTGTGGTTGCCTAAACAAGCGGGTTCGCGACGATAGTATGACAGTAGGTTGATAGTATGGTAAAAGTATGCCTTGATTTGCCCATAATTTTAAATTATTTAAGGGGGCAAAGCAAAGCTGTTGAAAAGATAGACATATACTTGAATAGACGAGATGTGGAGCTGTGCATTTCTGCTTTAATTCTCTCAGACCTTTACATAGCATTGAAGGATCCACTCCTCGTGGAAGAGCTTGTTGAACACTTGACAGTTCTCCCCTTTGACGATGTAGCGGCTAAGATAAGCAGGGATGTTTACGATGTGTTTGAAGAGAGGGGTGTTAGAGCAAGTATCCATGAAATAAGGCTAGCGGCTACGTGCTTAGCAAACGATGCACTTCTTCTCACTGAGCAGAGAGATATATATGGCGCTATCCCTCAATTAAAGGTCGTGTAAAGGTGGTGTAGTGAGGCTTTTAGTTAGATTTAGGCAAGCTATTGATGGGAATATTGAAGTAGGAAAAAGTGGCGGTGAAGTAGAAAAGGGCAGAAGTAAAGTCAAAAGGGTTAGAAGCGGCGCTAATAATTCTAGAAAGGCCATTGCCTATCTCCCTCTCTTTTTTGGCATCATCCTTTTGGAGATGTTTCTAGCAAAGCAGTTCTACACACCTCAACCAAAAGAGTCGGCCATAGAAACAAACTATGTTGTATACGATAGCGCAGAACGAGCTATCGAAATGGAGAATTCTATAAGAGAGGGCGCGACGCTTGGTGTTGCTGCTTATGTTACTGGTTTGATAGCTGATGCATTAGCGGGAGATGTCGTCGATGTCGCTAAAACCATAACAGAGGATCAGACACAAGGATGGCCCAATTTGAAAAGCATTATAAAAGAAGGCATATATTTGACTGTAGCTACCGACAACTTTGCTCATGGAAGCCCGGGCAGACCAACAACGTGTATGTGTGCTCCTGACGACCCTCTTCTTCTCAAGACGATGGTTAAGGAGAGTGCCAAAACTAATAACTTAGTCACGCCGAATTCCTACCCCTTCTCGCGTATGTGCTTAGACAAAATGGAGATAACGGTGCTTAACGAGAATTTTCTAGATGGACAAGGCGACCCAAGTCTAAGCAATAGCTTTGCTCTCATACAGGTTAATCTAAAGAACAATGGTTGGACATTTGGTTGTCTATCTGAGTATAGAGGCAAGGCATCCTTTGAAGAAGTGCCTTCGCCCATATTACTTAGCATAAACTTGTCAGGCTTTATCCCTCCTGCCACGTTGGATTGGACTACCTTAAAAAACAAAGCAGAAGAGGTGTTTAAGTGATTAAATGGTATGGAGGATAGAAAAAAGAAATTAAGAAAGTTACAAGGAGTTAAAGAGTTGGTGGTTAACCAGAAGGTCAGAAGGGCACTAATTTGGGATAGCGCTTGGTCTTCTCCCTTACATTTCCACTATGACGTGCCCTCTTTTGTCTACTGTTAAAGCAGTCTCATTCGAGAAATCAAAGGTTTTTGCCTTGGCTTTTTCAAGCCTTATCTTCATACCTTCCTGTAAAAACCTACCTCTATCTTCAAACAGATAGATAACACCTTCTTTACCCTGCTTGTCTCTTACAATGACGCGTGTAAAGAGTTCTTCCTTCCTCTTTTTTCTATACTTTAGATGTTTCACTTCTACAACTTCCAACATATCCGTCGTTATGTTGCGCATCCCACTTTTCACGTCGCTTATATCTGTGATTTTGATTTCTTTGAATTTCTTCTTAGCCAACTTATATGCTAAGTCTACTTGCTTTTTGAAGAAGTCCTGGAGAAGCTTTGCTTCCTGTTTTGCCAATTTCTCATCGCCTTTAAAGGAGAGCAAGTGGTTGTATACATAACGCAATATGTTTGGAAGCTTGCCTTCCTTTCCTTCAGACTCTGCTGGCTCCAACAGCTTCTTCTCTTCTAATGTGAAGAGCTCATCTTTCTCAATAAGTCCGCTCTCTCTTGCAACTTTCTCTTCGTTTATTTCTGAGCTACCTATGAGGGCGAGCTCCACACCTTCTTTCTCTTCACTTTTTTCCACTTCTTCAATTGTTACTCCCGGCGCAGCTGGAGTCAGGGTTGCTGCACTTACCTTCTCTTCTTCGGCCTTTTCCTTTGATTCTTTGCTCACCTTCTTTTTACCTTTCTCTTCTGCAGCTTCCTCGCCTGGTTTTTCAACATTTATGGCATCCATTGTCTCGAGATAAGCTGTCTTAATAGCTTCTTGTGTAATAGGCTTCTCTTCTCTTCCTTTTTCCATAACTTTGACCCTACGCATAAACTCTTTCATGGCAGCTTCAACCTTCTTTTCGTCTTTGAGCTTCTCTCGGAAAATGCGCTCTATGGGCTCAAGTATTTTAGCTCTAGATGGTGGGATTTCTTTTTTCTTGCTGCCTGAAAAATCCACACCCCCCTTAAACAATTCATGAAACGGCTTCATAAGGGGTGTCTTTTTCTTTCTCTCTGCTAAAATCTTTTTTGCTGTTTCTGCCACATCTTCATTTTTATCATAGGAGAGCTCTATGATGGCAAGGAGTGCCCCAGGCTCGTCACTTTGTGCTAGCTCCATAGCAGCCTTTTTTCTTACTTCTGGGTCGCTGTCAAATGTGAGAGAGACTAATTTATCTAATTCTTTCTTACCATCCTTTACCAAGCCTACACCCCCAACCATGCATAAGTGAAGGCAAGGGTTTATAATTCTGCCTTGGCCGTGTAGCCATATGCGAAGGATTGGGAGCACATAGAAACTAAATAACTCCCTTTATACCCTTGCCTCTTGTCTTTTTCTCTATGGTCCCTTCTTGCTCAGGTTCTTTGAGGCAGGACGAAGAAGTAATGCCTTTCTTTCCCTTGTATCTCTTCGAGGATTCTATATACAAAGCTGCCTATAGGGTCTTGCCATGAGGATACGCGCTTCTTAATGTCGTCGAAGCTTTCGAATGGTTTTTCGTCCCTTTCTTCAAGAATCTGCTCTATGTTCTTTTTGCCAACCCCTGGCAGCAACTCGAGCTGGTGAACTCTCACAGAGAAGGGCGAAGCCGTATTGATGAAGCGGACAAAACGCTCTTCGTTGTCCATGACAATCTTTTTTATGATGTCAGGCAGGTTTTCTTTGGCTGCTGTTGTAAGTTCGTCGTAGCTTATCCTTCTCTTTATCTTATCTATGACATCCCTCTTTTCGAAATCCTTGCCTACGTAGATTTTTGCACCCACCGGTGCGCTTTTGTCTGTCTTTATGGAAACCTCTAAAAGCGTGAAGAACTTGCCGCCTATGCCTTGTGCATATGCTTGCCCCCTGTACTTTGAGCTATAGGGGATGAAATCCAATATGTAGATGTAATCTTCCATCTTTCCACCTCTTGTTTTGGTTTTTGCCTTACTTCTATTGCCTTCATGCTTTAATACATTGGGATGAGGCCTTTATAAGACTTGGCTTTTATTCTTGCCCTCTGCAAAATAATTGTAGGTTGTAGTATGCGATGTGCTGCTGTTCCTCGGATGTCTGCAAATCTCCAGCTGAGGACTAAAATTCGTGCCCCTATCTGACAGGCCTTTTCTGAAGGATTTAGACAGATTTTAGCTTTCGCTTAAATTAAAATGAGCAATGAGCAAGCCATTACTTCCTCTTTTTCTTTCTGTGCTTGTCTACGATTTCCATAATCTGGCTTAGCTGTTCCTCTTCGGGCGAAAGCGTGAATTCGTAGAATATCATCTTGATGACTTCTTTATCTGTTGGCAGGGTGTCTGCTATTTTAACACAAAGCTCTTCTGCAAGTCCCATCTTTTTAAGCTCTTCATATATAGCGGAGCTGTCTCCTAGCTCTTCTATGACTTTAAGATGTTCAACAGCTAGCTGCTTGTTGAAGTCCATCTTCTCTGCTCTTTTACTAGCGGCCGGCTTTTCTGCACTTACTTCCTCTCCTTCACCTTTTTTATTCTCTTCTTTAGCAGCCTTCTCCGCTGCTTTCTTTTTAGCTCTAGCTATTTCCTCCTTTTCGTATTGAGCAATCTCTTTTTTCAAGTAGCGTTTAAGCTCTATCTCAGGTATGGGTTTCTCCTCCAACTTTCCCTCAACCATGCTTCCGCCTTTTTATTCACTTCTTGCCTTTCTTAGCTTGCGCTTTTTCAGAACTAGCAGACTCTACACGCCTTAGGTGGACAGGATGGCTTATGATTTTCTTTGCTTTTCCCCCATCTTTGATTTCAACCACGTAAGCTGACCCTCTTTTTTCAACGATTCTGCCTACACGGCCCCTGTAACGTGGATGGGGCATCGCTCCTTTGTAGTAAGGTTGAATTTTTATGAGCACCTTCTCGCCGACTTCATACTGCCTTGCGAAGTCCTTTGGCGTAAGCTTGCGTTTTGTCTTTAAGCTGCGAGTTGCTTTGCTTAAATATCCACGTGGTCTTTTAACCATAATTTCACCTCTCCCATCTTTTTGGCCAACATGTTTAAAAATGGCACTTGAGGCGCGGGAACTGGACAGAGTGGCCTTTTTAAAGCTTATGCCTCCCCTATAAAGTAGAAAAGTTTAAAAATGGTGGTATGTATGGCGAACTTTAAATACAAGATAACCAACGTCGTAGCAGCCGGCAATCTGGGTTTGGAGCTTGACCTCTATAAGTTACCTCTTAAATTCACAAACATCGAATACGAACCCGAGCAGTTTCCCGGCGCTATACTCAAATTTAATCAGCCAAAAGCTACGCTTCTTGTATTCAAAAATGGCAAAATTGTCATAGTTGGCTGCAAAGACAGGAAGACCATTGAAACAGCCATTATTAAAGCCTATGAGCTCCTCAGCCCCGTTGCATCCAAGATCTTGAAAAAAATGAACCCTAAAAAACTTGATTATGAGGTGACAAACATCGTTGCCTCAGCTGACTTAAACATAGAGATGGATTTGTTCAAGGTTGTGCTGCAGGTTAATGAAAACATCGAATACGAGCCCGAGCAGTTTCCCGGCGCTATACTCAAGTTGAGAGAACCCAAAGTCTCCATACTCATCTTTAAGAACGGCAAGCTCATCATAGCTGGTGCTAAAGCTAGGAAGGACATCGAGAGAGCTATAGAGAAAACGGCCAAAGTCCTAAAGCCCTTTGCCAAGAAGCATTAGATGGGCCGAATAAAGGGAATGAAAAGAAAAAAGGGGATAAAAAGGGGCTTGCGTGATTAAGACCTAGACCTACTGTTAGCCTCATATTTTTTCATTTGTTATCTTTTTTGAGTAATTTCTGGTCGGCCTCATTATTTTAGCATCTGAGGTTAAGCTAGAGCTAGATGTCAACGTGCTTAGATGGGCCTAATAGAGCTTAATAGAATTCCTCCTTCTCTTTGTCTTTTCACTACCCTATGCCTTTCACTTTTAACTCCAACATTTTCCTAAATTCCACAGCATACTCAAAGGGAATTTTTTTGAGGAAGTCTTGGACACTGCCTATAACCATGAGTTCTTTTGCCCTTTCCTCTTCAAAACCGCGCATGCGGAGATATGCAACTTTTTCCTCGTCGAATCGACCTACACTTGCCTCGTGGCTTACACGGGCAGAAGAGCAGAGGTTTTCTATATTGGGCGTGCTCTCTGAGCTGCCGTCGCTTAATATGTGCGTGTCACACTCGCTAAACACAGTTGAGAGAGCGGCGTTTTTTTCTACTGTTATGTCTGTGTCGAAATTGGCTACGCCGCCGTCTAAAATAGATTTACTTTTTATGTGGGCGCTCGCCTCTTTGCCTTTAACCACTACGCGTGTGCCTAGGCTTATGCGCTGCTCTTTGGACGCAAAGGCCAGGGAGTAGCTGGTCATCTTAGCCCCGTCGCCTTTCAATATAGTTAGAGGAGCTTTTTTTGTTATCTCGCTACCTACGTTGGCGTCCATCCAATGTATGGTGGCATTGTCTTTAACTAGGGCTTTGCCTGTGACGACGTTGCGTATGTTTTTACTCCAATTTTGCAGCGTTATGTATGTGAGCTCTGCTCCTTTGTTGATGAACACTTCGCTTGCTGGTAGATGGAAGGCAAAGTTTCTGTATACAGGGGCGGCACATCCCTCTATGTATGTGGCAGCCGCGTCCTCGTCAACTATGATGAGCGTGCGCTCTGTTTGACTAGTGTAAGCGCTGCTTATGACGAAGAAGGCTTGAAGAGTGTACGGCAATTTCAGATCCTTTGGTATGTATACAAAGATGCCCCCCTTCCACAACGCGCTGTTTAGGGCTGCGTAAGGTGTCTCAGCAAATGTCAGACGGTAAAGATATGGCCTAATCAAGTGTTCGTGCTTTCTTACAGCTTCTTCCATGCTTGTGAATATGACACCTTTCTCTTCTATGACCGCCTTCAACTGATTGTATATGGAAGTGTTGTCTACTTGTGTATTAAGGCCTGCTAAAACTTTCCACTCCTCCTCACCTATGTTTAAGGCTTTAAGTGTTTCTTCCACATCTTTGGGCAGCTTTTCTGGAGTTACAGCCTTTTTTTCCTTTTCCTGCAGCCTCGCTTTATGTATGCCAAGGGCAAAAAATTTATTGTCTAGCTCTGCCTCGTTGAAGCGCTCAGCTGCTTCCAGGCGTTTTTTCATGAGCCAAGGCGGTTCGGCCTTAGCTTTGCTCTCCTTTTCAATCTTGTCCAAATTTAAAAGTAGCCTCTTCATAAGCTTAGGCCTTTTACAGCTATAGAGTTTTAAAGCTTTCCCGTTAACACATGGGCAATGGGTATGCATATTGACTCTGTTAAGCTTAAAGCCTATGCTTATGTGCTCACTTCTAACGAGAAGTTCATGCATGCACTCTTCGTTTACCTAGCTGCGCTTGCCTCCTTTGCAGCTATGCCTTTTTTTCCTCTCGTCGTCGTGCCTTTCGCCGCTCTCTTGCCCGCTTGGCTTGCCTATGCAAAAAAGCCAGAATTTGGTGTTCTCCTTCTGGCTTGGATGAATTTATTGCCTGCTATGTATCAGAGCACAGTATTTGGTTACATTTACTTGCTAGCACTCTCTATAATCATGTTTAAGGTCTGGGATAATTGGCTCGAGATTGCCCTTCTTCACATCATTATATTTTTACCTTTTGGCGTCTCCGTCTTTTATTATTTGGGAGGCTTAGTCTATCTTGTCATGTTCATTTCAGCCCTTTATTTGGGCTCGTTTAAAAGTGCTTCTCTAGCTGTGCCTTCTGTTCTTATTGTGCTCTTACTGTCAACGATGTGGCAGGTCCCCAATTCAGCTTATTTTCCTCTGCGCCTTGATCTTTATACGTTTCATGAGTCTCTCCTTAGACCAGATGTTCCTTCATTAGCTGGCTTTTTCAACAGGGCTATCCCGCAAGCTTTGAACAATATGTTCGACGTAAACAACCTTATGGAATTCTCGTCTGTTGCTGGCATGGTTGTTAATAACATAGTTGTCAATCTGCTCGAAGACGGCGGTCTTATACAAGCTATCTTTTGGACCGCTCTCCTCTACTTCGCTGCTTTTTATACAGGCATGGTTAAAGGAGCTAGGGGCGAGCTTGAGGCATCTTTGGCCCTTCTTACTGTGCCGCTCTTTTACTATGGCATGTATGCTATGATGGGTCTGCCCTTTCCTATAGGGATGGCCGTTTATACACTCGTTGATATAGGCATTTTTTATCTTATGAACCGGCAGGGCGTTCGCTTCAGTAGGGAGATGGAAGAGAGGCACAAGCGCGAGCTTAAGGACTTTGGTATCTTTGGCGCTGAAGATTTATCTGTCGAGAGCAATGTGCGCGGCTTAGAAGATGTTGCTGACTATGAAGACGTAAAAAAGGAGCTTATCATGGCCATTAAGACGCCCATAGAGAAGCCGGAGATAGCCTACGAATACGGTCTTAAGCCGCCAAAAGGCATTCTCCTCTTCGGGCCGCCGGGCACGGGTAAGACGTATCTTATGAGGGCTTTAGCCAAGGAGCTCCGCTATCCCTTTCTCTATATACGCACCTCAGACCTTTTGAGCCCCTACTACGGCGAAAGCGAAAAGAACGTGTCAAAGATTTTTGATTTAGCCCGCAAAAAGGCCCCCATTATCCTCTTTTTCGACGAGATTGATGCCATAGCCAAGACAAGACAAAGCGGGGGCTTAGATGAGATTACGCCTCGTGTTTTGAATACGCTTCTACAAGAACTTGACGGTGTTGTGAGTAAAAAGCCTATCATATTCGTAGCTGCCACAAACGTGCCTGAGCTCATAGACAAGGCGCTTCTTAGGCCGGGCCGTATTGATAAAATCATATACATGGGCCTACCGGACGAGAAAGGCAGAGAACTTATCTTCCGCTACTACTTGAAAAAGCTGCCTACAGCCAAAGACATCGACTATAAAAAGCTGGCTGAAATGACGGAGCGCTTCTCACCAGCAGATATAGCCAACGTCGTGACAGAAGCCAAAAGAAAGGCCGCCGAAAATGCTCTGCTTAAAGGGACGATCGAACCTGTGACTATGGAGGATGTTGTAGAAGTTATAAAGAATACAAAGCCCTCGACGTCGGAGTCACAACTTGAGGATTATGAGAAATTCAAAATGGAATTCGAGCGCCGCTCCATAAAGGTGGAGAGAAAGCCAGAGGAGGAACAAGTCATTACGTTCAAAGATGTAGCCGATTTGGAAGACGTGAAGAAAGCGCTGAAAGAGGCTATAGAGCTGCCCATGAAGCATAAAGAGCTCTTGAAGAAGTTCCATATAAAGCCGCCGAACGGCGTCTTGCTGTTTGGGCCGCCGGGCACGGGTAAGACTTACGTGGCTAAAGCTGCAGCCGGCGAGTTTGGTATTCCCATGATCTTCTTGAGCGGCGCTGACCTTTTGAAGGAGGGCTACGTAAGGGCTCCCGAGATATTGAAAAAAGCGTTTAATAGAGCTAAGGACAATTCACCAGCCATCATATTTATAGACGAGATCGAGACAGTAGCGCCCGCTAGAGAAGGCACAAGCAATCCTCTTATGGGACAGCTCCTGCAGGAAATGGACGGCGTTAAAAGCCTTAAAGACGTCGTCGTTATAGGCGCTACGAACTTACCACAACTTT
Organism: Microcaldota archaeon; assembly: GCA_015522475.1. Classification (GTDB taxonomy): domain Archaea; phylum Micrarchaeota; class Micrarchaeia; order Anstonellales; family J096; genus J096. The sequence goes on along the minus strand of WAMF01000001.1, from coordinate 70,367 downwards.
TAGACCCCGCTTTACTCAGGCCGGGCCGTTTTGATAAAATCATATATGTGCCACCGCCCGACGAAGATGTTAGGAAAGCCATATTCAAAATACACTTGGGCAAGTTCGCTTCTCTCTTTGATTTAGACTATTTGGCTGAGAAGACAGATGGATTCAGCGGGGCAGATATAACGGGCATATGCGAAGAGCTGAAGCTCAAGCTTATGAACAAGGCTATGGAGGGCAAGCCTGTTAAGCTCAACCAAGCAGAGATCGACGAGATACTAGCGGGGAGGCGCTCATCTATAACGCCCGATCTTTTAGAGGTTTACCACCGCTTTATGCAAGAGTACGGCGAGAGGAAATAGCAGGTAAGGAGAGGGCAGCAAAGCAATGGATGTAGGGATGGTTTGAAAAAGTGGAGGAAAGAGTAGAGGAAAGAGTGGAGAGGGGCTAAAAGGAAAAGACGGAGTGGTTTTATGAAAGGTGAGAAGAAAGCTGTAGAAGTGTTTCACATGCCTAAGCCATTGGCCTCATTCAAACGACGCATGGCTGTTGTTCTACCAAAGGATGCAGGCGCTATCATTGCCTATGCAAACATCGGCAAGACGTCGCGCGTGGTCGAAATAGGCGCAGGCAACGGCTTTCTTACTTATCATTTGGCAAGAGTTGCTAAGGAGGTTTATGCGTACGAAATTAGGGCAGATGCCTATAAAATTCTCTCGGCAAACATAAAGAAGGCAAAACTAGACAACGTCGTTATAAAGAATGGGGATGGTCGGGACTTCGACGAAGACTCCTTGGATGCAATCGTCGTGGATATTCCAGCGCCCGAGGAACTCGTCGAACGCGCCTATGAGCGGTTGAACTCAGGGGGCTATTTCGTAGCCTATTTACCAAACATAGAGCAGGTTAAGCGCCTCTATGAGGCTATGACCATTCTCTTTAACCACGTGTTTGTCATTTCCTTGCCTCTCATAGAATACAGGATTAAAGAGGGAGCCACACGCCCCAAGAACATGCAGCTTTTCCATACAGCCTATCTTGTATTCGGCCAGAAGAGCGCCCAAATGGGCAATGGCCAGAAGGAAGGAAAAGAGGGTCTTGCATGAGGTTAAAGGGTAAAATTGTTGGTGAGCTGAGCAAAGCTGCAACAGCAAAGAACGCGAAAGCTAGGGAGAAAGTGGAGTGGTTCTATGAAGGAGAGGAAGCGGAGGTATCGAGGCTTATAGCACGCGGTCTTGCCAGCTCTCTTAAACTCAAGGACAGAAACAACGAGTCTGTAGAGAAAGCCAAGAGAAAAGCTCAGCGAGCAAAACTTTCTCCTTATGCAGCTATTTATCTCTATGATATACTTGGCGTTGAGCTCGCAAATGAAAGTGCGTCAAAACTTTTTCTCTCGTCGCATGTGGACTACGCTAAATACATCACATGGCGCTACTTGCATGAAAGGGGCTTTACGTTTGTTGGCAGCGTGGATGAAGCTGAGGGAAAAGCTAAGCCCGTGAAGGAATACAAGAAAGCGCGATGGAACGTGAGAGGACTAAAAGAGGAGAAGGCACACATTCAAGGCTTTGACGGTTTTCTCTATCAGATAGATGGTTCATCATCTCTTTACACAGAGTATTGGTTCGGCCAAAAAGGCATATATAAACAGAACAAGGGTCGGATGTTTTTTATTGACAAGTATGAGGCACAGTACCTTGCTGAGAAAGGCATTTTATCCTTTGATGGCAAGCATGGTAAGAACAAAGGCAAGAAGAAAAAAGAAGCAGCACTTGCACTTTCTGCATACGAGAAAGCACTTTACTCTGTATACAAAGAATGGCGGGATGCGGGCTTCGTTCTCAAAAGCGGGTTTAAGTTTGGTGGTGATTTTAGAATCTATCCTGCATCAACAAAGCCCGGCCAGCGTATCCATTCGAAGCACATACTTCATGTCTTTCCTGCCTCATTCCGGACGCGCGTAGAGGATTGGAGTCGTTCTATACGGGTTTGTCACAGTGTTAGAAAAACATACATATTAGCACTTCCTCTCTTTGAGGCTAGAGCTGTCAAACCAGATTTTGTTGTAAGCATTGCGGGCAAAGGGAAAGGCAACAGCCAAGAGAGCAAAGATAAGCTCAGCAAGCAGCTTGTTCAACAACACAACCCCAAAATTGAGCGTTTTGCTGTTAAAGTGCTTAGGCAGTCAGACGGAATAACGGGTAGGCTTCTTCATGGCTTGTTTAAGTGGGCTTTAGCCAAGGGATTGAATGTCATGCTAGCTATTGTAGATAGAGAAACGGCCATAACTTTCTACATAGCTCGTAGAATCATCTTAGAAAGTAGCTCGACGCTTTACTATGAGATAGAATGGTTACCATTATAAAGAGTTTTAAGGGACACTTTAAGAATTCAAAGGATTCATCTGTTAATCGTTAAATTGCAATTACAAGCACAACATACGATCAAGCACAATCACAAGATGAGTAGAGGTTGGTTGTGATAATATGGAGAAGGCAAAAAAGCATGTCGCTCTGATGGGCCTTGCTAGCTTCTTCAACGATGCTGGAACAGAGCTGTTGACACCCTTACTTCCAGCCTTTGTGTTTATGTTGGGTGGGGGCGAATTTCTCGTTGGTGTCATCAGTGCTATAAAAGAAGCGCTTCCACCTCTTGTTAACTTTTTTGGTGGATATGTGGGCGAGCGCCTTGGTTCTAAACGGACGACGCTCCTTAGCTATGTGCTTTCGGGTTTGGGCAAGCTGAGTGTCGCTTTTTCTTCTTCGCTAGCATGGCTTTTCACAGCTGTCAGCATTGATAGAATAGGTAAGGGTATCCGAGGCCCTTCGAGAGATACGTGGATTGCGGGTTTGATGCCCAAGAGGAAAGGAGAGGGCTTTGCCATTAGACAGGTTTTGGATTCCGGCGGGGCTCTTTTAGGTTCTGCGTTAGCTGCTTACCTCTTAGCTATACATCTTCCTCTCAATACTATAGCTCTACTTGCGGGTCTTTTGGGCCTTACTGCAGCTCTTCCCATATACCTTATCCCATCTGCAGAGAAGAGGGCAAAGTGCATAGCAGTCGACGTGGAATGGCTTACCACGGCCTTTATGTTCTTCATGTACTTCAGCGCCTTTGGCGTTATAATTGCAATTTCCTTGGCTAAAACTGCCGTCGAGGGAGCGCTCCTTTTTGTGGCTTACAACGTCATATATGTTTTGACCGTTTATCCAGCAGGTATTCTAGCAGATAAGATAGGAAAAGAGAAGGTTTTGGCTCTGGCCTTGCTTTTCTTTGCTTTTGCTTCCCTGCTTTTTATGCATGCCGCTTTGCTCTACGCCTTCGTCTTTCTAGCTTTGGGCTACGCGTCATTCAAGTCAAACCTTAAGGCTCTTGTCGGCGATATAGTAGGCACGTCTGCGAGGGCTTTTGGTTGGTTGGAAGGAGCTATGGGTTTGGGCGCTTTAACGGGCAATGTAGTTCTAGGCTGGGCCATTCAGATGTTTGGCAACGCAGCCTTTTATATACCCATTGCATCCATAGGCCTGAGTTCTGTTCTCCTATTTTTGCTTGTCTCGCGAAAACATGCCAAAAATAACTATAGATAACTACAGGGTTAAATTAAAGACACCGCTGAAGGGCTTTTATACTCTTTTTATGTCCTTATAAACCTTAAGAAGCGCTCAACTTTCTCTTCAAAGGCCTCTATGGTTTCGTTATTTTCTATTACAATGTCTGCCATTTTTATTACGTCTTCTACACCCAGCCTTTTTTCAGACGCTTCTCTTGCTAAAAAGGCCTCCCATGTTTTGGGGTCAGAGGGACGAGAGCGTTTTAAAATTCTTTCAAAGCGGATCCTCTCGTCACTTCTTATTTCTATCAATATGGTCGGGTATTTGCTTCTAAAGAATATGAGCTCCTCTGGGCTTCTCACGCCAGAACAAACAACAATGTCTTTGCCAAGACCTTCCATGTATGGAAGGACCCTTTTTGCCACGGCGTCGCGCCCTTCTTTTTTACGCAGCTCCTCAGCAAACTTACCTGTATTTTCGCTTGTTGCTTCTATGTTTGCTTTTTTCATGAGCTCGAACACGACTGTTGACAGCTCTAACGTTCCAAACCCTAGGTTTTTGGCAATGTCTAAAAATATGGTTTTTCCCGAACCTCGCCGGCCTGTTAAAAGTGTGATCTTCTTCATCTTTTCACCATGCCTTTCAAGTTACTTCGAGTAAATTACTTCAAGTCCATCTTCACCATCCTCAATATTTAATCCATCTTCAACAGAATCAAATCTGAGCTTTCAGAGCTCCAGATATTCATCATTGCCCGTGCATATGCGAGGCGTCAGCAAACCTGTGTCTCATCACAACAAACTCTTGGCTAAAAGTCTTTTTAATGCTTTTTAGCCGACAATAAATAAATTGGTTAAAAAGTCATTAGAGCTCGAAATCTAACAGAGTTCAAATTACTTTCAACAAATTACTTCCAAGTTATAAAATGCGCGCTCTTCTCTCGCCTACATACACATTTCTTTCAAAGCGCAGGCCAAAGCTCCTTCCATAATAAGCGGGTTCTATGGCCAGTGTTGTGCCTTCTATTTTGTCCATGCTTTTAGGGGCTAACCTTGGCAACTCGTGCACTTCTATGCCTACGCCATGGCCTATAAGATGGGGCATGGGCCTGAGCTTCAGCCGCTTAAACACACGCAAATAGTGTTTATGCACATCTTCGCCCGTTTCCAAGCTTGGCAGCTCATCCACGATGGCATAGAATGCTTCTTGCAGCTTTTCATAGAGCTCTTCTGCGTGTTTGTTCTTTTTTAGGAAGAGCACATCTGTCAAATCAGAGCAGTAATGCTCAAACCTTGCTCCTCTGTCAACGAGTAACAAACCATCTATTTCCTCGCTTGTCGGGCTTGAATGGGGAAAGCGGCTGTTCTTTTTGCTTGCTACTATGGGCTTGAAGGACTCTCTAGCTTTTCTCTTAGCGAACCCCTCGAGAAGAGAAAATGCAAAATCCTCTTCTGTCTCGCCCTTAGCCTCTATCAAGGCCTCTTCAGCTATTCTAACAGCCCTCTGTATGCGCTTAACCTCTTCGCGTCGTTTTTTGGCGCGCCTTTTGGCATAGACCTCGCTTATGCTCACGACATGCTTTGCGTGCTTTTTTACAAATTCAGCAGCCTTTGTGGATGCGTGTTCTATATCTAAGCCCACATCCTCCCTCTTCACGAACCTTTCCAATCTCTTTAAGCTTAACTCTTCTACTTTGAGCCCTCTGCTTTCTAGGAAGCCGGCTGTAAGCCTGTCAGCTAAGAAGTAGAAGTGCTTTCCTTCTTTGACGAGTACGATCCCCTCTATATCGGCGCCACTCAGCCATACGACATTGGGATTCTCTGCCCGTGTTTGAAAGAATAATTCAAGCATGCTCTATAAAAAGGAAAGAGGGCTTAAAAGCCTACGCCTATTTATGCTGGACTTTCCTCTTGGTTTTCCTCTTCGTGGATTTTCTCGTAGTTTTTGTGGACTTCGCCTTCTTTGGCTTGACTCTTGACCTTTTGGCATTTGTCCTTTCCCCTTTCTTCGGAAAGAACTGTCTTAGCACTTTGCCAGAACCTTCGTTCTCATGGTATTTGTAGTAAACGGCTAAAGCTAGGACCGTGCCTGCAAAGACACTGGCGCAGCCATTAAGGGCTATGAAGAGCGTATCTCCTACATACAGAGAGTAAATGAGGAGAAGCAAGCTTCCCACAAGCAGCGCCGTAACGAAGATTGTCGAGATGCCTCTAGCCGTCTTAGTCTTCAGCAACTTGTATATCTGTGGCAGATAGGAGCCGGCAATTATCACGCCCCCGACTATGCCAGACCATTCAAATAAGTTTGTCATGAGGTGCCTTGGAAAAATATCTTTAAATACCTTGGCCTAAAGGCGCTTATGACAGAATCGCAAAAAAGCCCTCGCTCAGCTTTGGGCTTATGCAGGCTTCTGCTGGAAAAGGATCTCAAAGAGGGGTGGCAGCTAGCCAAAGATTACACAGAGCTGGATATGAGTTTCGAGGCGTTCAAAGCTTTTTATACAAAATATCCTTCACTACATCTAGCATATTATCTCAACAATGAGCTTGTAGGCATTTGCTTTCCGGATGTTGTGAACGGCGAAATAGTGATAGGTAGTTTGGCAGTGAAGAAAGCGTTTTGGCGGCGGGGCATAGGCTCTTCTTTGCTGAGCTGTTTTGAGCGAGCCGTTAAAGCTACAGGCCAAGAAGAACTTACAGTAGGGGCAGCTGATATAGAATGGGTAGAGCGGTTTTATATGAAGAATGGCTACGAGCCAAAGCACCTTCTTGTTCAAATAGATGATGGAGCGATGTTTAATCCCAGCATGGTTCCACTTCCTTTGGAACGTCGAGATGGTAGGAAGCTTTATTTCAGGGCGGCGGGCTATTCTCCTAAGCTGCGCGGGCGCGTGGCTAAGTTGCCCGGCGTGAAATCGGCTAATTATATAATGTGGAAGTCCTTGTAGGATCTTCCGTATTGAGCTATAAGGTACCAAATTAAAGCTTAGTCATTTAGTCAATTTAATAAACACTTGGCTTCTTATTTTGGTCTATGTATTCGGCGGCGTTTTTTGATGTTAACGGTGTGCTCTTAACCTATGAAGAAGCTATTTCCTCCTTTTTGGAGGAGTTTAACGCAGCTTTATCCAAAGATTACACCTTCAAAGATTACATCTTTCTTAGAGGTGTGCCTCCTTTATTGGGCAATGCCAATTTACTTCCTTTAATGGCTGCTTACGATAGAAAGGAGTTAGTTTCTAAGCTCAACGTAGAGCATGTCGACAAAGCCGAGGAAATAGCAAGGGGGCTTTTGGCAGGGCTTGAGCCCTCTTTATATAAGCAGCGCGCCTATGAGCTTAGGAGCATGCTGAAGAGGCACACGAAAGCTATAGGGAGCAAACCCCTTTTTAACGAGAAGCATGTGCCCAAGTTTGATGCTCTGAAAGAGAAATACTTGTTGGGCATTGTAACCAACGACGACCCTTACTTTGTTAAAAAGCACATTCCGTTCATAAATCATTTTGCATTTGTCGTGAGCGCTTATGATGTGGGTGTCAAAAAGCCGCATCCCACCATCTACAGTAGAGCAATTCAGCTGGCTAACACCGCTGACACAACTAACCAAGCGGAGAAAGGCCACATCCAAGCCAGCAATGTTCTGTATGTATGTGATGGGCCTCATGATGTCGAAGGAGCAAAAAAAGCGGGTTTTGAAACCTATGCCATTTACTCTGGCATGGGCCGACGAGAATGGCTCTATCAAAAAGGCGCTAAGCGCATCTTTAACAACTTAGGTGAGTATCTGGACTTCCTATTGAACCTCTAGCTTTAGCTTTCCATTAAATTCTTTTCAGATAGAACTTGCCCGAAGGCAACAGCGCTTTTATCTTAGCCTCATCCACACCGTAGAATTCAGCCAGCCATTTAGCAGCAGCATCTTTCTTCAGCTTGCCGCCAGGGCTTATGCTCACCGCTTTTTTAATATTTAACTTTGTGTTAACAGCGAAGATATTGAGCTTATTTCTATGTATGCCTATAATAAGACGGAGTGCCGCGTTCTTAAACCATTCTCTCTTGCCTTCAAAGTCATATTGTCCTGCTTTTGCCAAAGGCTTTATTTGGTCCTTCATAACAGCATAAACTGTGACTGCGTTGTAGTCTAGCTTCCAGGCTTTACTGTAGCTTGCTGCTAGTGTGGCTGCCTCCAGCTTATCTCTCAATGGCGCGTTTGCACCCTTTTTCAAAATAACTGTTGCAGCTCCGTGTATGTCTGCATGGAAAAACAAGTCATCCATTGTCATAGCCCTATACAGCTTTTCATTAGCACCCGCTTCTTTACCTATATGGACAGTTAAACCCGCGCTTGTCGTAGTTGTTATAACATCTTTGGCTTCAGCTACACTGAACTCGCCGCTTTGTCTCTTGGCCCTTTCTTTCGCCTTCTTTTTCTCTTCTTTGCTCAGCTTTTTTTCTAGCTCTTTAATGGCTTTCTCGGCTCCTTCTGCTTTTTTCTTCATCTTTTTGGCTAGAGTGAAGTAATAATTGGCATTTTCTATAGCTGAGCGATTGTAGAAGAGCTCGAGCTCTTCCACACTTTGTTCTGCTTGTTTGTGTTCGTTATGCTCCGCCTCGTGCCCTCTTTTCTGCTCTTTTTTTTGCTTCCTCTCCTGCATTTCTTCTTGTCTACTCTTTTTCCTTTTCCTCTCTTCATTTCCTTTTCCTTCTCCCTTCTTCATCTTATCCCTTTTCTCTATACAAGCAGCACTTTCATGCGCTTCGCCTTAGCCAAAAGCTTCACGGGCTTCAACTTCATTCGACGTTCTAGGCCTTTCAGATACTCGTTTATCTCTTTATGCTTCTCCGGCTGTTGTTTTCTTAGAAATCTGCCGACGTTGCCTTTTATCTCCATTTTGCCTATACAGAGCTCCAAGAAGTTAGGTTCGCCGTTTTTTATATCTTCTTTGTAATCTTCTATATCGTCGAGTATGTTCATGTGAATTGTGAGGAGCTTCAGGTCTTGCTTCAATGCATTACTTACATCCATTTTTTTCACGACTTCGAGGAATGCGCCGTACGTTTCCATTAAATCCCAAAGCATGAATGCCTTCGGTGTTTTGAACTTAAGGACTTGCTTCCATCTTAGGAGTCGCTCGAAACGCTTCGCCAATCCTTCCTCTTCCATTTTTACGGCGGATATAAAGGCTTTTGCTTTCTCCCACTTGCCGTTATCTAAGAGGTCGTCGAATATATCTGCGAAGGCGAATATGCGGCCTATGCGTGTGTAGTCTTCGCGTCTCGCCTTTAGAACAGTGGCAGTACCAGCCAAATACAATGTATAGCGTATCCTGTCCTTTAATGGGCCGGGCTCTTTCCATTCTTTTGTGAGCTCTCTGTAAACCCTGCCAGCTTCAAGAGCCCACATCATTTGCTTAAGCATGCTTCCCCTTCGTTTCTCCATTTATCTTCAGTGCTCAGCTAACAGCCCTTCACTGCTTAGGCTTTTTGCCTATAGTTTGGGCTTTGTATGCTTTTACAACTGCTTCAATACCTTTTTGTATGGGCGTTTCTTTAAATAGAGCTGCTTTTTTTGCGCGCTCGCTTGATATGTGCCTATCAGAGGATAAGCTCAATACAGCCTCTTCATCCCAAGGGCAGCCGCTCTTTCCAACGTCGTTAATCGCGTTGCACAGCTTCCCCATACCTTTGGCTAAAAAGAGCGGTACATGAATCTTTCTCGGCTTCGCGCCCAAATACTGTGCTGCTAAATCTATGGCTGCTTCTTGTTGACAACCGCTTCCTGCTAGGTTATACACGTCGTAGGCGAGGCCCCTTCCTTTTATGAGCTGCTTGGTGGCTGCTGCAAAGGCTTTTGCCACATCTCTTATGTATGTGAAAGGCACGTTGTTTTTACCAGCTCCTATAACAGGGACGAGCCCTTTCTCTATGGCTTTGAACATCTTCACATAACTTTCGTATTCTATGCCGTACATTGTACCTATTCTGAAAATGATGGTCTTGTCGCGTGCTCTAACTCTTCTAGCTGTTCTAAGCGCTTTTTCAGCTTCGGCCTTCGCCTTTGCATAAGCAGTGTCTGGCTTTAAAGGCAAGGATTCGCCACCTTTTATTGGCCCTCGTTTTTTTCCATAGACGGAGATGCTCGAGGCATAGAGCAATGTAGCATTTTTTGGCACGGCTCTTGCCACAGCTTCGGCTGTTTTTACATGCTCTCTCATTAGCTCCGCTTCACTTCCGCGCGTCTTCCCGGCAGCTAGAATGACGACATTAGCGTCTTTAAGGATCGGCGTCAAAGTCTTTTCTGTATAGGCTATGCCGTCGCTCCGAGATATGAGCTTGGCCTCTGGTAGCTCCGCTTTTATGGCTCTTCCCAGGCGAGACTTGCCTACAATATAAATTCGGCTCTTCATTTTATCCTCTCATATCCTTCAACTCGCGCCTTTTTATCTTTTCCCCTTGTCACGCATCTCCTCCATGAGCTTCCTGTGGAGCTCCTTTACGAATGTCCGCCTGTCTTGAAGCATGACGACGTCGGTAGCTCCGCTAGCTAATAAGTTAAATGCAAAAGGTGATAGCACGGCTAAACCCTTTTTCATGACAAAGACGCGCGTGCCTAGTTTTTTTAAGTAGTCAAAGGCCTCGTCTATGTGCATCGCGTCATATAACACTTCTCGATATGTTTCTTCTATAAGGGGAAAGTTTCTCATATACATGAGCAGGAATTTTAAGAGGGAATCGGCGGAGATTTGCTGCCTATTGGCGCTCATCGTCTTTTTGCCATAGCGTTTTAGTATAAGGAAGCCTCTGGCTGCAACGTGCCTGAAGCGCCGCCTTAATATTTCGGAGCCTTCTATGCTTTTCCGAAGAGCAGATGCCAGCTCATCTTCACTGTATTCGAAAATCTTTTTTATGTCCTCTTCTTTGAGCGTGCGCCATCTAGGCATGCTTAACACGAAGCCGTAGTCACTGACACTTACTCTCACGTTTATACCTTTGTCTTTGCCTACGACGTACGCGAAGATTCTAGCTAGGACTTCGTTGGCCTTTCTTCCAGCCAGTGTGTGGAAGATGTAATGCTTTAGGCTTTCTTCTATGTCGAGATATTCTTCGACAAGGAAGTGTTCCTTTCCCGGAACTATGCTGTATGCGTCCTGCTCTTTTATGTAAGAGATTACTGCAGAGCTGCCCTTTTCATCTAGCTTATATGTTTCCATAAGCTCCTTTTCCACTACTTCCTCGTCCACTTCCTTCATCTCTGCCTGCCTCAGCTTTTTCGCTATGTCCTCTCTAAATGCCTCTATGTCCAAAGCTAAGTTGTAATCTAGAGGGAGCATCTCTGAATACCAAGCAGGAATCGTTGGCTTTCTCTCATATGCGGGCTCCACCACTATGCTGTTGCCTCTCGAATACAAAAACTCATATGTTTTTCCGCCGAGGGCAAAAATGTCCCCTTTTATAAGGCGTTCTGCAAACGCTTCTTCGATTTCACCTATAAACTCCTTGTTGCGCGTGAAGACTTTTATGTAGGCCTCTTCGGGAATTGTGCCGACGTTCATGTAGTAAATGGCGCGTATCATCTTGCCTCTTCTACCAAACTTGCCGTCTTCGTACCATATCTTTGCATATATATTTCTCACTTCCAACTCTTCGTAAGCGCCGCTTAGGTATTCTATGACGCGTTTGAACGATTCAAAGCTGAGCTCTCTGTAGGGATATGCGCGCTTCACAAGCTCGTATGCGTCGAATACATCCCACACCTGTTCTATGGCCATACCTACTATATGCTGACTGAGCACGTCGAGGGGCGCTTTAGGTATGCGTACTTTGCCAAACCTTCTTTCGAGCGCGTTTCTGGCTATAACGCTGCACTCAACTACGTCGTCTCTGTCTAAGCCTATCATACAGCTCTTACTTGTTTCGTGCAGTCTGTGACCGCTCCGCCCTATGCGCTGCAATGCCCTCACAGCCGATTTGGGCGAGCCGAGGAGCACGACGAGGTCTATACTTCCTATGTCTATACCTAGCTCTAAGCTTGTGGATGAGACTACGGCTTTGAACTCACCTCTCTTCAACTTTTCTTCCGTGTCTAGACGGATACGCCTGCTGAGGCTGGAGTGATGAGCTGCTAGATTCTCTATATACTTTTTGCCGAACATAGCCTTTAAGTTGGCTACAACCCTCTCTGTACCGCTGCGTGTGTTTGTAAATATGAGCGTTGTATCGTGCTCTTCTATGAGCTCGTCCAGGAGTTGATAGAGCTTTCTATCTAAGACTGGTGTCGGCGTGTATATGAGGTCTCTTACGGGCGTTAATACTTCTATCTCCGTCTGCTTTACGTAGTTTACGTCTACTATGGCACAGTCTCTACCCTCACCCGCAAGAAACTTGGCTACTTCTTCCAGAGGAGAGATTGTAGCTGATAAGCCTATCCTGACAAATTCTTGGTTTCTATGGGCGAGCCTCTCTAGGCTGAGACTGAGATGGCTGCCTCTTTTGTTTTCAACGAGGCTGTGGATTTCATCCACTATAACCCACTGGACCTCTTTAAAATGAAGGGAAAATTTTGGGCTGTTTAACAAGATGGCTAAGCTTTCGGGCGTTGTTATAAGAATATGTGGTGGCTTTCTCAACATCTCTGCCTTTTCCTTAGCCGTTGTGTCGCTCGTTCTTACGCCGACGCGTATGGGCAGCTTTTCTTTCATCACTTTGCCTATGCCTTTTATAGGATCTAGGAGGTTGCGTTTTATGTCGTTGTTGAGCGCTCGTAGGGGTGAGATATATATACAGTAAATTTTGTTATCGAGCTGTCCTTCCTTGTGCTTTTTAAGCAGTTCGTTGAGCACAGCTAAGAAGGCTGAGAGTGTCTTGCCGCTGCCCGTAGGCGAGCTTATGAGCACGTTTTTCTTCTCATGGATCTCCTTAACGGCGTATTTTTGAGGAGGTGTGAAGCTCTTATACTTGCGCCTGAACCATAGGGCTACGTGCTCATCCAGGAGCTTGAATATCTCTTCGTCTTTATATGCTTTTTTAAGGTACTTTACCGATCCCACCTTTGTGTTTTGGTTGGAAGTGTTTTAAAGGGCCCCCGCTTTTTGTAAGAATTAAATAGGAGTTACTTTAGATACTTTCTATTTCTTCCTTATCCTATGCTTATCTCTAATAACTCAAGGTTCCTATACACCTAGCTCCCTCACGCCGAAGTGCAGCTTGCCTTTGCTTTTTAATTCATTCACGACTTGGCTGAGTAGGGAGGCTTTTATGGAGAGGTATTTTTCCTTATCAAGGGCTAAGTTGCCAATGGTGTAGCGCGCGCCTTTCAAGTGCTGGGAGAACATAACTTCTGTTGAGCCGTCTATATCGTGGCTGAAATAAATGTCGCTACTGTTTGAGCAGCGGTCTGCTTCTATAGCGCGCTGCAGGTTCTCATTTACGTCGCTGTTTATGACAAAGGAAGAGTTGGTGGTGAAAAAGCTACCGAAGATGTAGCTGGAAGAGGGGCTGCCCACGTAATTATAGGCTGCCACTTTATTCTCTGTAGTGTCAAAGATATATGCGACATCCCTTGAGTTGAAAGATATGGGAACGCTGCAGATATTCATACTCTTATATGAAAGGCTTTGGGATATGTAGGCGATCCTCCCGATACTTTGACGAATACTCCTGAGCTCTTTTATAGAGCTTTCTTCCAGTGTTACAGTTGCTGCCGCATTAGCTTCCTTGTCAATAATGATCCTGAGGTTTATGTCACTAGGCCAAGATGTGTGATAAAGAACGGAGTAGTACACAGCCTTAGCTCCGCTGGGCGTTTCTATGAGCTGAGGAGGAACGGCTCGCTTCCCCATGAGATAGCCCTTCAGCTCATCTAAAGTAAAGCTCTCTCCTAGCAAAAGCTTTGTTGTGCGCTCAAATCCCGCCTCTATGGGCTTCATATCGCACTTCTCTTCCTCTACACTTATCTTCTTCAGCTCTTCTTCTGGGATAGGGAGAAGCTTAGCTTTATTTTCAGCCACTAACTCCATGAGAGAAGGAAAACGTTTCTTTGCTTTTAACTCAGCCCTTATCTGCTCAAGTAAAGCCGCTTTTGTTTGCATGTATTTATCCTTTGTTAGCTGAAGATTGCCTATGATGTAGTGCTTACCTATCTGATTAAAGGAGAACATGACCTCGCTGCTGTCAAAGATGTAGTGGCTAAAGTAAACGTCGCTTACGTTAGCGAAAAAGTATGTGCCCATGCCGCGATTGAAGCCAGCGCCGTATCCTGAACGTATGGCAAACTTAAAACCCGGCCCGCCTCCACTACCGAATATATATCTTCCACCATTCCTTACCCATATGGAATAAGCCACGTAGCTAGACTCTGCTACAGCATAGGAGCCCAACACAAAGCTTGAATTAAACACGGAATCGCTTTCTTCTACATGATAGCTTTTGCCTAGGACGACACTGGCCTTATAACACCAGCGCTCTTTCCATGCCTCTAAAATAGAGTCTATGTCCTTTATCTCATCTAACGATAAAGGCTCTATCTTTTTCTCCTTTAATAGATCATACTCAGCGAACTTAGCTCCCTTCTCATAGAAAGGGGCAAAAACGTAAACGGCTTTCTCCGTCAAGGCTGAGCTCACTTCCTTTTTCCAAGGGCCGTACTCTGGAGAGCTATACTCCTTGAAGACTTCTTCCAACCATGGCTTATACTCGCTCAGCTCGCCTACCTCATCGCCTAGCACTATCTTACACGTTTGTTTCCACGCTTGGTTTAGCTTTTCGTAGAGCTCGGTCACGCTGGTTTTTGGCGATTAAACTTTAATAACTTATGCCAGCGGCGAAGGATCAATGAAAGTTTAGTCATATTTAGTCGACTGGAAAGAAAGCTTAAAAGAAGGTTAGGCCCCAGGAGGTGGTCCTCAACCCGAAGGGAGGACACTTGGCACGACGCGCGAAGCGCCGTAAGCAGGCCAAGTCTGGCCCGCGAACTCCGCGAAGCAGAGTGAGCGCCTAGAGGCGCTTCTTAGCCCATTACGGGCAACCCCCTGGTTTAGCCCCATGAAATATAGGAGCAAAATTCTTTTTAATCCTTTCGCTTCCCTTTAACTACCACGTTGTGACACACACTTGTGACATTCTTCGCTGCATGATTCGCTCTTTGTTTTTTAATCTTTCTGTTCTAAGCAGACTATGCTTGGCTCTCTCATGCGTGACTGGCTGAATAAGCACGTTTTCTTTCCTTTGGGTAAGCGCCTCTCGTGTTTTGACCCCAACCACGTTACTGCTTGGGCATACCCTCTAGCTTTTATAGCAGCATACTTCATCTTTGTGCATGCGTGGCTATGGGCTGCTTTATTTGTTATTCTCTCGTCCGTTGTTGACAATATTGACGGTGCAATTGCAAAGGCCAACAACAAAAAGACGCTGTTTGGCTCCTACTGGGATGCGTTCACTGATAAAGTGCAGGAAGTTACTATACTTGCAGGTTTTGCTTTAGCTGGTTATCCCACAGCAGCATTTTTTGCGGCTGTGCTTTCCCTTCTCGTCGCTTTCGCTAAAGCGCGGGCAGAGATGGTTGTACCCCTTGGCAATCCCGATTGGCCTGCTATTGGCGAGAGGGCTGAGCGCTTATTAATTGTCTTTTTTACGCTCCTCTTTAGGCCTTTTTGGCCGTCCTGCTGTGGTTTTGACCTCAACGTCGTTGGCTTATATGTTCTTGCAGCGATTGCCTTGATTGGTTTGATTCAACGCTTTTCTTTTGCCAGGGAGCTTTTAGCCAAGGCCGACGCAGAAAAGCAGAAAAACCATTAGACAGCTGTCAATAGCCTCTAGAGCAGATTTATAAAGCTTTCGGTTCCCGCGGATTATATATACATACATATCGCCGTCCCCCCTCACATAAATTAGCTGCTCTTTCCCGGTCTACACAGTCCTTTAACAACCACGATCTATCAACCCCGCTGTTTGATTCTTCATCTAGCCCAATCGACCAAGAGAAGTTCCAACCACTAGATGTGAAAGGTAAGGTGGAAAAGAATGGTAAACACCTTTTTCTCTTACTGAGAACTCAAAACCACCTTTTAATATTTCTTCTTCCTTTTAAGGAAGCGCCGAATCATGGCGTATTAGCGGGTAAATATGCTGAAAAAGTCCATAGGCCGTTAGATGAACTCGACTTTTTAGGTGCTGGCATCATCAGCGTCGAACAGGGCTCTGTAAAATGGATGGGCGATTCAAGCAGTTTCGGCCCTGTAAAAGAGAGGTTGAGGAAAGCCGTTCTTCTATCTGTTAAGAACTGGTTAAGGGTTAAGAATCTGGATGAATGAAAATGCTTTTCCTATTTTGCTCCTTTACTCCCTCACCAGCGAATAAATGCCGTAGCGGAAATCCTTCTTTGCATTGAGCTCGCTCCATATCTGCTCGAGCAGGGCGGCCTTTATTTCCAAGTACTTGCTCCTCTCCAGCTGATTATGTCCTATGCTATTACGCTGCCCTTTCCCGTTAAAGCAGAACATCACATCGGAGCTGCCTTCGCAGTTATGGCTGAAGTAGATGTCGCTGCTGTGAGCGGAGTTATCCACTTCAAAGCCGCGTTTGATGTTATCGCTCATGTACACGTTTATGCCGAACTCGCTTTGCAATACGAGGGATGAGCCGAATTGGTAACTGCTATTCCTAGGAAAAATGGAGTAAGCGCATTTTTTGCTGAACATCGTTATTGGACTCCTGTAGACATCCCTCGACCCATACACAGAGGCGGCATCGTCAAAGTTTGAAGAGAGGTCATCCTTTGAATGGTATGTTATAGTGTAAACTCTGGAGATTATCCTCTTCAAGTTTTCTATGTCTTTAAAAGAAAGTTCATCCACCTCTTCTTCTTTTATGTGCACGCTACTACCTAAGACCTTCCCTTCTCTTTCAGTTATAAAAGTCCTTTCCACAACCTTTCTTGGAAGATTGTCAAGCTTATAATTCATGTGCCCTACCCAGCCCATAAACGCGCTCTTCACGGGCTCATAATCGTAGTAGGCGTTTTCTTTGTAAGTCACTTCTCGTATGCATCTATGCCGTCCTCTAGAGGCTTACCCAACAACAGCTTACTTGTGGCAGTAAATGCCTCCTCTATGGGCTTTTTATCAAAGGGAATTTCATAGGATTGGCCCGCTAATCTCTCCTGTACAATGCGCTTTGTCTCTTCTTGCTCTTCTGTGCCTTCCATGAATAAGTCAAAGATGCTTACATGTTTCTTAGCCTTAAGATTATCTCTAATCTCTTCGAGCAAAGCCGCCTTTATCTGCTTATACTTGTCGGGGGTATGCTGGAGGTTGCCTATGGTGTAGCGGGCGCCGTACTGGAAGAAGGAGAAGAAGACCTCATTGCAATATGTGCAAACAGCGCCGTAGTATGTGTTTTTAGAAAAGCCTATGACTACGCTTTCAAATACTCGTATGGATGCCGCTTCTTTAGTGCCCCCATACCCTCTACATAGAATGGCGAACTCAACATTTCCTCCATCTCTTACACCGAAGACATACTTCTCATTACGAATATGGCTTCCATACATAACGAACCTAGAGTTGAACACATCATAGCTGTTGTATATATATTGACTGTCGACAACTTTACTGCTCTTTTCAACAAAGTTGCTCTTTCCCAAGGCCACATTACCGACATAAACAAACTCTTCCTTTAGCCTCTCCACAATCGTATCTATGTCCTTTATGTCGTTGATGTCCAGCTTAACCCTTCTCAGTTTATCTAACTCACTCATAGAAGCGACGGGCAGGGCTTTGTATTCAGCTGGCACGCTTACAGCTTCTTCACTTATGGCTGAGCGCTTCTCTATAAGCTCACCTTCCATGTGTTGCTTAAGTAGCCCTTCATAATCCTTCAACTCACCTACTTCGTCGCCCAGCACTATCTTAGCTGTTTGCTTCCACGCTTGGTTAAGCTTGTCGTAGAGTTGCATTGTAGCGTTTATAAGAAAGCTAATTTTTAAACCTGTTGCAGTTCCCAGACTAGAGCCATCTTAGCTTAAAAAACCTTCTAGGGAAGTCTGAGGTATGCTCGGCCTCGTTGGGAAACCATCATCTGGCAAAAGCACGTTCTTTGCAGCGGTTACTATGGCCACTGTCGAGATAAACAGCCGACCTTTCACAACTATTGAACCCAACGTCGGCACTGCTTATGTCCGCGTTAAGGAAATAGGCCCCGAATTCGGCGTTAAGGCGACGCCGCGCACGGGTTATATAGCGGGCCCATGGCGCTTCGTTCCCGTTAAAATCATAGACGTCGCTGGCCTAATTCCCGGAGCCCACGAAGGCAGAGGCTTAGGCAATCAATTCCTCAACAATTTAAACCAAGCGGAAGCACTCATCCACGTTGTAGATATGAGCGGTTCGACGGATGAAGAGGGTAATGCCGTCGAGCCTGGCAGCCACGACCCTGAGAAGGACATAGCCTTCCTCGAAGACGAGCTTGACTACTGGTATAAGGGCGTTATAGAGAGGAACCGCGATAGGATGGAGAGGCTTAAACGCTCGGGCATGAAGGATGCAGATGTACTCGTCGAGATTCTGAGTAGCTTCCGCGTCGATGAAGGTATAGCGGAGGAAACCGTAGAGCGCTTTGGCCCAATAGCCTCTTGGCAAGACCTTCTCGAAGTAGCGAGGTTTTTGAGGCAGAAAACAAAAGCTATAGTTACCGCCGCCAATAAAGTGGACACAAAGGAGGGTAAAGCCAACTATGAGCGGTTAAAAGATAAGTACGATATGATTCCGGTTTCAGCAGTTGCCGAGCTGGCGTTGAAGAGGGCTGCTAAGGCCGGCCTCATAGACTACGTGCCCGGCGAGTCGGATTTCGAAGTAAAGGGCAAACTCTCAGCGGAGCAGGAAGCTGCTCTTAACGCTATACGCGAGAATGTCCTCAAACCCTTTGGCAGTACAGGTGTCCAACAAGTCATTGAGCATGCGGTCTTCGGCGTTCTTGGTTATAAGGCCGTTTATCCTGCTGGCAGTAAACTCGTCGATAGTAAGGGGAGGGTATTGCCCGATTGTTTCCTTCTGCCCAAGGATGCAACCGTCTACGATTTTGCCATGAAGATTCACAGCGACATAGCTAAGCATCTCCTCTATGGGATTGATGTGAGGACGAAAATGCGTTTAGCCAAAGACCATGTGCTTAAACACCTCGACGCCGTAGAGCTTGTAAGCGCCGCTAAAAAATAAGGGGCTGTAAATTAAGACTTAACTTTCCTTGCCTTTGGGCTTAAATAGCGAAAGGCGTGGTAAAGAAATAAAAATACAACAATATAATTAAACTAAGGGCATGTTATGGATACACTGTGGCTTGGGTGAAAGAAGAAGTGAGAAAGCATGTCTCTGAAGGAAGAGATCATAGCAGGAATGAAGGAACGGGGCTTTCACAGAGTGCCTATTCGAATGAAGGGCCATCTTTATCTATTCAACAGAGGAAATGCTAGGCAGTCTAATTTTTTTGTGCTGGCCAAAATTAAAGAAAGGGCAGCAAATTTTTTATTTCTCGAGATGAGCCCAGTGGGCTATGGCCCTGCAACTTATCTTGCCTTTCCTAAGTATAGCCTTAGTGATATACTTGACGAGGTAGAATTAACAGCTTTAACTAAACCGAGCTCTCTTTACCTTGTCCATCTTCACGGTCATACGCGTTCCTTTGCCGGAAAGCGCCTTGTGGACGATGGCTTATCCCCCTATGAACTTGTAGTTTTAGACCTAGCGTTTCACCACATAGATTTTGATCTCTCCGGCTTTCACAACAACATGGAAATAGTCAGAATAGAAGCTATGAGGAAATTCCTAAGAGCTTTTAACATAGATAAGGGCTATGCGGCTGAATTCACGTACAACATAGGCAGTGTTATTGACGGCTTTCATGTGCTTCATTGGTTCCCTAATGCCGAGCTTGCAAAAACATTTTGTTCAGACGTGGTTAAGCTAACACCATTTAACAAGTTGTATCCTCCTCTACCTCCCAGGACAAGAGGAGAGGATATGCTTCTTTGGCTTCTAGATCACAAAGATGTAGCTGTGGGTATTCCACATCCTTTTTATGGCACGAGAATATTTGGCAAGTTTCACGCAACAGGCATTTTTCACTACATGCCTAGAGCCCGAGCCCTCATAGAAGCTCTTGTTGAAAGGGCAGATGCTATTTCAATATTTAATGCCGACGCTGCTAAGTCCAAAGTTACTTTTTCAAACCTATGGATGGAGGCTTTTGTAAAACACCTTCTAGAGAGAGCAAAGAAAAAAATTATTCCAAAGAAAGGGTCAACCCTAGAGGGTAACTTAAATGCCGAAGATGTTAATCTTATGAGCCCTTCTCGCGAAGGAGAGCTTGAGATATTTGCTGCTGATGAATGGAGAGCATGGGGAAAGGTTGTGTTCTTTGAACCCGATAGCCACATCAATCCTTGGCCATCCTCAGCCCACACTTCTCTATTAGGGCAGGGTTGGAATGGCGTTGTTTATGAAAGGCGAAGGCCTACAATCCAAGAAATTATCCGCTCTATAAAAGAGAGGCAGCCCATAACAACTCTTTCTCCTTATAAGGCTAAATCCCTGCCTATAAATTTGCGTATATTCTTTAACTTGACGCAGCTCAATATGATTTCTACAGCGTTCGTTGTATGGAAGTTAAAGCCTTCCTTAGAGCATTCGGAGCTTAAACTTTAAGGTATTCCTTTGGCAGCCCGAAGGTAGCGAGGAGCAAGAAGTGAAAGCACTCAATTGGCCTTTCTTCATTTTTTCATTCATTGAGCCATCTGAAGTTTCCAGCGCCTTGCCTTAGAATTTTCTTTTCTTTTATGTCTACAACAGTCGAAGGCTCGCCGTGCTTTAATGGGCCTGCGTCGATTATTAAAGAAACCTCTTTCAATAGCTCTGCTTCTTCCTTTTCGATCTCTTCTGCTGTGGCGTGCGCGTCGTTTCCGCTTATATTGGCAGAAGTTGTAATAATGGGAGCACCGACTTCTATGGCGAGCTTTCTGATGAAGTAGTTGTCTGGCACACGAAGGCCGACGCGTTCGAAGCCCAGGCCCGTCTTTAGCTCATCTTTAGCGTCTATTATAAATGTGTAAGGCCCCGGCATGTATTGATAGATGTAGCGAACCTCTTCTGAGCTTGGCTTAAAAAAGCGCAACACTTGGGCTAAATTGCCGACGAGGACAGACACTGCCTTACTTCTCTTGCGCCTTTTCGCTCTATACACTTTTTCAACTGCTTGCTTATCTATTGCTACAGCACCTATTCCATACACTGTGTCTGTTGGGTAAATTATGGGCCGGCCAGCTTTCAGTGCTTTAAGCGCTTCCTCAAAAGCCCTATCATAGTCTTCTCTAAGCGAGACTTTAATCAAGGGGCCTCACCTCTATCTCACCGTAGCGCTTCACGAGCCTGTCAAGGCGTTTTCTGTACTTGTGGTTAAGGGCATGGATGGCTCGCTTCGTCGCGTATATTATGATTCTTCCGTCTTCGCTTTCTACTCTTACTTCGCCCTCCTCAAAAAGGTTGTTCATTACGTGTTGAATATTTCTGAGGCTGCGTTGGGCTTGAGCTTTATTTTGGATTTCCTTTATGGGTAGAACGACGGTTTCTTCGCCGAACTTGTAAATCTCGAATTCCAGCTCGTTTTTGAAGAAATCTCTTACTTCTATGACTGGCCTAGCCAAATCTTTTTCAGTCATGCCCGTCGGCACCTTTATTGTGTGTTCGAGACTGTAAACTTTTCCAACATTGCCCTTGTCTATAAGGATAACTGTGTCAATAACTTGAGGTATAACGCCCAGCTCTATTTTGTTTATGAAGCGCTGAATGGCGTCGATGGCTTTCTTTGCGTGGACTACGCCGACCATACCTATACCAGTCATGCGGAGGTCACTGTATATGATGAACTCTTCTGTCTTTCTAACTTCGTCGAAGAAGACGTAGTCGGGCCTCACTAAGAGAAGAATGTCCTTTGCCTTCTCGTAGCTTCCATTGAGGCGCGTGTATTGTGTTATGGCGTCTACTACTTGCATGTCGCGTGGGTCTTCTAGCGTTTTCACTATGAAGCCTTTTTTGTAATAGTACTCTGCTAGAGCTGTCGCGAATGTTGTCTTGCCGCTGCCAGGCGGGCCACATATAAGTATACCCTCTGCCTCTTCATTTAGGCGTTTCAGAAGCTTTTTATCCAACTTGTAGTCTTTTAAGCTGAGCTTAACTATGGGTTTCACGATTGTTATCTCGAAGTTGTCTGAAAAGGGGGGCTTTGTTATGACGATGCGGTAATCACCCATCTGTATAACTGTTGCTCCGGGCTGGTCTAACTCTACATAATACTGGGCATTCCGGCGTGTTGCTTCTATTATCTCTTCTGATAGAGCCCTTAATTTGTCTGTGTCTATAACTTCATCTAGCGTTATCATCTTCCAATTGCCTGGCTTACCCCTCTTCACGACGACGGGTAGGTTTTCCTTTATATGAACAGACATTGTTAATCCGTCGAAGTACTTTTCGAAGCCTAGACCGTGAACCTCTTCTTTTGCGTGTAAATAAAGCGTTTCTATGCCTTCTGCTTCTGCTGCTAGGTGCTGAACTTTGTCGCCTGTTATTAAAATGGCATTTCTTATTCTGGCTAGCTCCCTTATCTTGGCGTCGATAGTGCCCGCTTTTTTAGCTAGCTCTATTTCCCGCTCCGTCGGGCGCTCTCCATCTATCTCTAAGCGGATTTTTTTGGCTTTCTCTAGTGCTCTTAGCTTTTCTATGACTGTAAAACCTGTGAAACCCAGTTCTTTATTCATATTTGCTTGATGTTCCATCTCGGCTATGACAGCCCTTGGCAATATGAGCGTGCCTTTTACCTCTCCTTCTTCTATTAACTCCAGTATCCTTCCGTCAACTACTACGGAGGTGTCGAGAACGTACTCTTTATCTGCCATGCCCTTTCTATGGGTAATAAAGTTAAAAGGGTTTGCTTAGCTTTGCCCACTCGCTTTCTCTGCTGGCCGTTCTCCAAAGGTCTCTGTTACTGTCTGTAGGTTTTCTCTCCATTTCGCGTATTCATCCTTGTTCATCTCAGCCAGTGTTTTCTCTTCGCCTTGGGGTTTGAATATGTAAAAATAATCAGACCATGCATATTCTCTAGCTTCGCCTCTTGGCTCGCTAATTAGGACACCGTGGATTTTGGCTGTGAAGAGCTTGGGCTTGCTCAGTCTCTCGTCCATATAGGCAAGCGCGTCTATGAAGTAGGCAGGCGTTTCCTTTCTTTCCGTCAGCCTCAGCATGCCCTCGACGCCAATCTTTTCCAGCACGAATTTTGAGAACGGCCCGGGAAAGCCGTTGAGGGAAGGGATGTGCAGTCCAGCGTCTATGACGAATAACGGCTTGGAGAGTTTCTGCCACGCCCATATCACCTTATCTATCGCTACTTCCTCCACCGTCTCTGCCCTTATTTCAGGGATTTCTACAGGTTCGTGAATAACTTCTATGTCGTACTTTCCCAGCGCGGCTTTGGCTGTGAGGAATTTCCCTCTGTTTGTTGTGACGAAGTGGATCTTCATCATGGGCCTTTTGGCGCGAAGACTTTAAATTTTATCCACACTACGTGCAAATAGCTTTTTATAGATATCCTTTCATAGCCTTACATGCGAGCCAGGTACTTTGCTGCTTTCTTTCTGTTATTAGCATTCTTATCTATGGCTTTTTCGGCCTGCGTCAATTTAAGCGACAACTCAACGTGGGGCACGGCCGTGACAAAAACAGGCAATACTTATTACATCCACGAGAGTGTGACGTTGTGCGAGGACAATTATTCTATTCCAGTAGATTGTTGTGACGATGCAATTGAAATTGATAATGACACTCTTGTTTTTGATTGTAACGAATCTCACATTATTGGTAAAGGAGTTAATTTAAGTATCAATACTTTATTAGGAAATGGAGATCCAAATGCAGGAACCGCTATCTCATTAGGACATCATAGTAATCTTACTATTAGAAATTGTAGGATTTCTGGTTATAGCACAGGTATAATGACATCTTCTAACTCAGATAATGTTACAATTGCCAATTCAACTTTTCATAGTAATGTTGAAGGTATTTCCTTTCATCTTGAAACTTCCAACCTTACCATATCATCAAATCGCTTTTATAATAATGTAATTGACATCTTGTTTGGCCTTCCCTCAACGTCCGATAAGAATGGATGCTATGATGTAAATATATACAATAATACAGGGTATAATAGCAATCCCATTTTTTACTCGTCTGATTCACAAGTACACCTAACAAATGGCACATATGCAGAGCTTATTTTCTGTGGAAATGATAATATATCTGTTGAGAATGTGACCATTCAGGGATCAAATGAAACATCTTCAGACGGAATTTTCATGACTTATGTCAATAATATTATCGTAAACAATGTCACATTTAATAATACTAGGACAGGTGTAGAAGGATATTATGGAGGGCATTCTTTCCAAATGGAAGAATGTGTTATCAACTCCACTAATTTATTATATGGAGTCTATACTTATAGCTATGGTGCTGGAGCAAACAATTCTGCATGCGTCAAGAACAACCTTATATATACTCCCACCATTTCAAACAATCTCATGTCTTCTTATTCTGGCGTTGCGGGGATTCTTCTTGAATTTGCAAACCTAACTATAACAAACAATACTATCCTTTTTGGAAACTTATATTATGGAGGTATTTATGTTAGTTCCAATCATTCGGTGATTGCTAATAATACACTTAATTCTACATCTTTAACCCGTGTTAATTCCATTCTTGCATTAGAGAGCAATAATACTTACATTTTTAACAATCGCCTAAATTACGTCAATGGGACAGGCATCTCTTTTGGTTCTGTGTCTACTAATGCATCCATTTTTGGAAACACTTTAACATACACTTATGGCGTCGGTATGAATATTTCAGTAGATAATGTCAACATATTTAACAACACATTGAATTATACATATGGTCTTGCTCTACTTCTTGAGCATGACATATCCAATTTCCAACCAGGTAATAACTATTCAATAACTTCTAACATAATATCCTATGTAAACGGTTCTGGCATTTTGGTTGGAGGCAATAATGTAAATATTTCCAACAATAACATTACAGCTTCAACTATTTTAACACCCAGTTTTGTAACGGGTTGGCCAAGCTTTGCCGAGTTTCTTCTTTTCTCTCAGAACAGTACAATATTTAATAACACAATTACAGCTAACCATACAGACCTAAGCACGCTTTACCTATACAATGCGGTTAATACATCTCTGATAAGTAACAACATATCTGTAGGGGATGGCCCCTTTACTATCTATTTTGATGTGGGTAGTGGTGGAACAATTCAAGGAAATACACTATCTAATGCTAGCCATGGAGTTTATCTTACAGGGATTTCTTTTTATAATATCCTAAACAATACTATTATCTCCAAAGGAGATTCTATATATCTGGGAACAAGTAATAGTGGTGGCACAATACACAATTCAACCTTTAACAACATTTCCTACAATAATCTTTGTGGAGCTCCAACTGTTGGTCTTTATTTGGATGAGAATACAACTAACAACACAGGCGAGCACAACTACGGCAACATGACAGACCTTGGCACAAACAACACGATAGAGATGCTTAACTGTTCTCTTCTCAACCAACCACCTTCACCACCAACCCCACCCAAACCCAAAAAACACAAAAAACCCTTGTCCATCAATTACACACTCAAAAACTCATCGTTAATAGTCTATGTAACTTCTGATGGCAGAGATGTATGGGATGCGCATGTCGTTCTTAGGCAAGTGGATACACCTCCAGACACGCCTTTTTACATAAAAAGCTCAACAACAGATGACAAAGGAGAGGTTACATTCACCTTGCCTTACCCAGCTAAGTACAAAATATCGGCTACAAAGAGTGGATACAAAAGAGCAGAAACAACCTTTACATACACGGCTCCAGAAAAGCCCAAAAAAGCACAGCCGACGTACAACTTAAAGCTAGCTTGGAATTACAACACAGAGAAAGCCTTGCTATCTATATACACAACACTCTATAAAGACAATGAGAGTATAAATCCAACAGATGTTACTGTGAGGATAAGCGGAGAAAATATAAGTTACTCAGGACACCCAGATTCCAAAGGCACAATAACACTCAGCATAAACCAAAGCGGCAACTACACTATAAAAGCCACTTACAAGAATATAAGCGCACAAAAGATGGCTGAAATCATCCTTCCAACAACACAACCTCAAGGCGGCAGCTCATCCAGTGGTGGCCTCTCAGTCAACACAACGGAAAAGTCCCTTGTAATAAGCGCACCTTCCCAAGCGTACGTTGGCGACAAAATAATTATACACATAACATACCAGGATGGCTCACCTGCCTCTAATATTAACATAAAAGCCGTATCTGACAAAGGCACGTGGTCTCTGAAAACAAATGAAGATGGCGAAGCTACATTTATACCTCCGTCAGCTGGCAGCTACATGTACACAAGCAATATGCCCATCAAACAAACCACAACCACGCTTGTAAAAGTAAGGCCAGAAGAAAAACCAACCGTACATACAAAAACAGTGGACTTCAATGTCCAAAGTCAAGCTATCATATACGTAAAGCCCAAAGTCAAGGGCTCATATACAGCCAAAGTTTACTTGGGCAATAAGCTCATTATGGAGAAGGAAGGCAGTGGCAACGAGACACTTGAGTTAAGGAACTTACCTAAGGGCAAATACCATGTCGTCGTGGTCTCACATAAATCCATAGACAATGTAGGCATAGAAGTGGCTAACTTGGGTTTAGAGAAGGCCGTTTCTAACTACGTTATAGGCGGAGCTATTTTGGTTGTTCTAGCCCTTATAGTGGTTATTCGGTATGTTGTGAAGCGCAGAGGTAGGAGGCAAAGTGAGAAAAAGGGAGTTAATGAAGAAGAGGGAAATGAACAAGCAGGAGTTACAAGGGTTGCTGGCGAAGCAGAAGAGCCTGGGAATGAAAATCCGCCAACGTTTTAATTCTCCTGGATAACTTCTCTGGATGCTAAGCTATAGAATAACCCAAAGGTTGGTTTGGGTGCAGTGCAGGGTATGTTCACTTTTCGTTTTTCTTTTTTGCTTTTGTGAGTTTAAACTGAGCTTTTGGGCTCACTGCTTTAAACCCTTCTTTTCAAAGAGATGCCATGCTATTAAGCAGGCAGGATATACTCTATTTAATCGAGGCTGGAGAGATAAGCATAGAGCCTTTTGATAAATCTTTGTTAGGGGGAAACTCCCTAGACGTTCGTTTGGGCTCTTCAATTTTGGTGGCAGAGAATATAGGCAAGGCCATATATGCCCTTAAGCCAGCGAATTTTTGGAAAGAGGTTTCTATAGAAGGAGGCTTTGAGCTTACATCTGGCACGTTAATTCTCGGCTCGACACTTGAAAAAGTAAGACTAGGAAAAAGCGTAGCTGCTCAGATTGAGGGGCGGAGCTCCGTGGGTAGATTAGGCCTTATGGTTCATGTAACGGCTGGTCTTATACATGCGGGTTTTGGAGAGAAGCAGCCTTCAATCATCACATTGGAAATGTATTCTGTGAATCCTAACCCTGTGAAAATTTTTCCAGGTATGAGGATAGCTCAGCTCGCCTTCTTTAAACTCTCTTCGCCCGTGGAAAAAGCCTACGACGAATATGGGCGCTATGTGGGGCAGAGGAAACCAGAGCCGCCAAAGTAACGAAGCAATGAAAGTGGAAAAGTAACAGAGTGACATAACAGCGAAGGGAAACAAGGTATAATGAGCATCTAAAAATATGAGTCCCGCCGGGCGGATTTGAACCGCCAACCTCCCGGTAACCACTTAGCCTTCGCGGCGACAAACTACAGCCGGGCGCTCTACCGTTGAGCTACGGCGGGATTACTTCCCTTTTATGCAAGAGAATGTTTAAAAATGTAGGCAGTGCCTTTAAATTCTTCGGTTGAATACCCTCTTATGGAGGGCTATGAGAAAAAGCAACCCACAGGTTCCTTTGTAGTTGAACTTAAACCCACTATGTGGCTTGGAGGATATATTGGGATCATACTTCTTTTAATCGTGGATGCCATTCTCTTCTATCTTCTAAGTATTTGGCTTTACCGTGCCCAACCATCTTTTACATGGTCTTCGCCTACAGGCTTTCTTAATGCAAAACTCTCTTGGCAACAGCTTTTTGAAATTATTCTTTACTTTTCCTTTGTTGTTTGTTCCTTGATCTTTATGCTGGAAAAGGTCCTGCTTAAGATACGCGTTTATCCTGAAGGTATAGAATATAGAGATCTCTTCGGATGGCATACTGTAAATTGGCGGCAGATAGAAGAGGCAAAGTTGCCCCCGTCGGGCTTTGGCACTCTATCTCTTAGGCTTTACAATGGAAAGGAAATTATATTGAACACCGTGGATTACAAGAACGCCAATGAGCTCATTCAAACTCTTCTCGAGAAAGTACCAAATGCATGTCGCTAGCTTTTTGGCCATATGAAGTATTGGGCAAGTTGACCATATATCTATTAGTGTTCGTTAGGCAGAGAGCGCCGGGGAAGGGATTCGAACCCTTGTGCCCTTGCGGGCACCGGATCTCGAGTCCGGCGCGATAACCACTCCGCCACCCCGGCATTTTCCTGTGCTTACATCTTTGTATTTATTTTTAGCGAGAGAAGCTTTAAATAGCGTGTGCTTTAATTGACTTCAATTGATTTCCATAAAGTTTCCAAGAGGCTTATATAAATCCTCCCCTCTCCCTTTAAATGTTTCCCTCCTCATCATTTTGATCGATCTATGACAGCTCTAAGGGGCAAGACTGTATCTGGGAGAAGTAATGCAGAACTTGTTGTTAAGGCTAAGCCACATGTACATATCTTAATATTCCTAGCCATGCTTCTCACAATTCTCCTCTCACTTCCTGTTTTGGTCTTGTTTGGATTTACGGGGTTCACTATACTGCTGAATACAGATATCTTCAGTGTTGCTAGTCTTTTAATCAGTATCTTTGTCTTTGTCGTTGTCATAGTCGTTGTTGTAGGTGTGCCTCTTGTTATTATACACTTTTTCTTGACATCTGTCTTCAGTGTGGAGCTTTATCCCAAAGGCATATGGTATCAAATTTTCTCAGAATGGCGATGGGTAAATTGGGAAGACATCATGCACATAAGCATTCACTCTCATGAGCCTCGGATGGTAATAATTTCGCTTGCTGACGGTGACAAACTTCGTCTCCCTTATTTTCTATATCAAAATGCAGATAACTTCCTCTCGGCCATAAAGAAAAAGCGGCCGGATTTATTTAGAGGGCGAAAAGGCCCAAGGAGGCGAAAAGCTTAAAAACCACCTAATTCTAAAAGTCTACATGTCCAGCCTCGCCCGCCAATACAAATCCGTCTTTAAGGGGGAAGTTAGACGGATTTATGAAGAGAAAAACCAACAAATAAAATCGCGCTTTTTGGAACTCTTGCAAAACTCAAGGATTCGGAAGGCAAGGTTCTCCCAATCTCTTTTTGCACGTTTTAAAGGGTTTAAGGGGTTTAAGCTTAAGTTTAAAAACGTCGTCGAAGAGCTAGACGGTCTTTCTCTAGCCGCAGTGAATGAAGTGGAAACTTTTAGGGAGCTCTTGCCTCTTGGACGTCGGTATTTGGCAAAGGAGAAGGGAACGCCTTTTCGTTGTTTCTGACGAGTGGGAAGGCGTTTTCTGGCTTGGCAATAGCCGGCGTTTCCAACATGTTTGTTAAGTTTGAAGGCAGTGCATACAGCTTTGCACTAAATGCCGTTAAAGATGGAAGTAAGGGAGCTGTCTATGCCTCACTTTTTAATCTCGTCGAAGACTTCGATGGACTCATGGTTGCTGGTCTTATGAATAAGATCGTAGGAAGGAGCTCAGGCCTTTCTATAGCTCCTGTAACTGTTTACAGTCATTTCAACGGTAAAATCCTATCAATAGTCTCTTCAAAAATTGTATACACACATGGGCTTGGTGAGAGAAAAGCTCTCGCATTCTACAACTACGATGAGGTTGAGGATCATAGCCTTATATATGCAATCTTAGAAACAAAGGATGGACGGCATCACAAGCTAGTCTATTTTGGGATTGCCATAAAGCCCATAGCTAGATTTTTAAAACGTTCTAAGTAAGCCCTTGCCATGGCACGCGTATACGTAAAGAATGATGACAAGTGGGTTGACGTTCCCGATGGCAGCAAACTTAGTGCACTCAATGGGAAGTGCTCTATTCTTTTTGCCTGTGAAGAAGGTGTTTGTGGAAGTTGTCTCTCGACAATCATAGAAGGTGCAGAGAATTTGGAGCCTCCGTCTGAGAAAGAAAAGCAAACGCTTGAGATGTTTGGGGCTAAGCCCAATCAAAGGCTTCTCTGTCAAACAGTCATAAAAGGCGGGGAGGTTAAGGTTGAGCAATAATACCAGCAGTGAGCTTGCAGATGATGGACAAGAGCAGAGCTCTTCGTCTTTTTACTCCTCCCACACATTTTTTGCAGACTATCTAAAGGAACGTTTTGGTATTTCTTCGCCATCATGGTTGGAGTTCTTAAGGAAAGGGAAGCGCTGGTTCGCCCTTTCAAAGCCTTTACTCAAGTTGCCAAGTACGCGCAATGTTGCCCTGGAGCGCGTGGGCTTGCCAGCTGGCACTGTAGGCAGCAATTCAGCAAACGTGAAGCCAAGCTCAAACCTTCTTCAGCTTATAGGCGAGCTCGCTATTAGGAATGTTGTATTCATTAAAAGCTCAGAAGATGCCAAAGCTTTTGCCCTAGGCAGAGATTTAGATAAAAACAGTTTCTATCAGCCTGTAGAGGGGATGAGAGGTTATGTTATTGTAGCTGATGCTCGAGGACGAGTGTTAGGCTGTAGTCTGTTAAAGGAAGGGAAGCTGATAAACCAAATAGCTAAGAGCAGACGGCTCAAAGGCTAAAGCTTAAAAATACAAGTAATAATTTATGGAAGCATGTGTGTATTTAAGCATGGACATCGCTTGGCCAAAACGAACATATTAGCACGCCCGGCCATATTTGATATATACCTCTCTGAAGAAAGAGTAAGCACTGCCATATGGCAAGAGCTCGACGGAGAAACACATAAACTTCGTTTTCAAATTAGCATCTTTAAAGGTTATTCTATAGCTGTAATCTTTCCACCGTCGAGCCCGTCTCATGTTGACTACAAAACATATAAGATAGTTTTGAATAAGACCATTCGCGAGTTTCTTAAACAAAGGCAGGCCAACCATTGGCCGCGTTGGACCAAAGTGGCACTCTTTCTTCCTTTACCTTCAAACAAAGAAGAGCTTTCTCATGTTGTTTCTGTTTTACCTCTTCTTGCTAGAAAGCACTTTTATCTTACAGGGATTGTGCCCTTTTTGTTCAATGAGTCTGTGGTAGCTCTTTTTGTTAAGGATAATTTAGAAGGCACATTTTTACTTGGAAAGGTCTCAATCATTCACAAGGCGTTTTTTGAGGCCTTCAACTTAGAGCATCTTTTTAAGCTGGATTTTGAGATAATGAAGCTTCCTTATAAGCTGCCCCGAGCTTTTGTAGAGCTTCTTGGTAAGAGAGATGAGCTGTTGGTCCTAGACAACACTTATAAGGAGGATAAGGAAAGGGAAACGCACGCGGACATGGTTTACGAGAAAAGAGTCATACCTGTGGCTTTTTATCCCCTCTTGCATTTTATCCCCTTGTGGTATGTTCGCATGCAACAGACAACTCTTGACGCGCTTTTGGTGTTCGCCAGACGGTTTGACAAGGTATGGGATGAAAAAACTGGGGTCAAATTTTCTACAGAAAGAGCGAAGGAACTTTACAAAGAAGTAAAGAGGGGCTTTGATTACATAAAAGAAGTATTCAAACTTGAGCATATATACTTTGCAAGGGAGAAAAAGGTATATATAGATCAAGAATAAGAAGATCTCGTGGCTTCTGGCGTTCCTTTGAATCTCTTAATACCCTTCCGCTAAAAATACTCTTCTTCTCTAAATTTGGGTGCTAGCCTCTTACAATCGTTCCTTTGTGCCTCTTCCCTTCTAAGGCCGCCTTAACGTTTTTTGCTTCTTTGTTGACGAAGTGCACTTCTATGCCTGATCTAGCTGCGAGCTTTGCCGCTAGCACGTCAAATATAAAGTGTGTTCCTGCTTTTCTTTTATCAAAGCGCTCTGCCATCTTAACAAGTTCGGCATGTGTCATTTTAGGCAGCTTTCTTGCCCCTTTTTGCCTTGGGTCTCTATCATAAACAGCGTCGATGTTGCTTATGTTCACTATACGCTTTGCTTTAACAACCTCCGCTAGCATTACAGCGTCGGCGTCGCTCGTTATACCCGGTATGGTTCCGCCCATAACCACCGTTTTATATGTATTCAGTAAGGACGTGGCTTTTTTGAAGTCCTCTGGCGCATAGGGACACACATCTTTTAGAGCAGAGATAATGAGCTGAGCATTTTGGCGCGTCTCTAGAATGGCTACTTCGTCTGCCAAAAACTCATTTCTAGAGAGCTCTCTTACAGCATTGGCATAGACACGCGCATAGCTGCCGCCACCTGTTACAATGCCCAAGCGTCCCTTAAAGCTGTTGAAAACCTTGGCTAGAGTCCTTATCGTCTTTACGTCGGGCTCTTGGGGGTTTATGACGCTACCGCCGAGCGAAACCACAACCGTTGTTTTTGATGTCATCATAACACTTTTAAGATGCCTAAGGTGTTTATACCTCTTTATTACCTTCATTATGGTTTATTACTTATAGTTTATTCCTATTCTGAATTTCTATTCTGAGGAGGCTGAGGAGGAAGAACCTGCAGTGCTAATTGTGTAGTTCGTTCCCGTGTAATATATGGAGAGAATGCCTGCATTGCCAACAGAGTACTCCTTTGTCCCAACAGAATCAAAGTACTTAACGTAGTAGCTGTGAGGATCCGCCTCAACTCTCACTGTTTGGAAATTTATGGGACTTCCTTCGAATATAGCCTCCGATGGCTGGAGTTTACTCATGAGGACTGTCATGGCAGAGACTGTGCCCGCCTTTAATGAGCCGACGCCGTACTTAGGCACTGTCATTATGTCTACCTTCTGGTATAGATTGGAGGTGACCATTCTGTTTGCTACAGCGTCGTTTATATCGTTGGCAAAGAACATGGTGAAAGTTCTATCCAGCAGGTAAAAAGCAACTGAATTCACATCTGGCCCCTCGCCTAAGCCGGGGAACGGCGACGTAAACTTTAAGCTTATGCCGTTCCCGTCTATTTCGCTGCCTGCTTTAACGTACATGACTGTTATATTGCGAGCCTTAGCATAGTTTGCAAGTTCTTCTATGCTAGCGTCGTTGTACTGAGGCAAGACAAGGGTTGCAACGGGCACATTTTTTAGTATGTATTCCACGCTACCAATGTTGTATGTCGAGGGCACAATGAAATACTCTATGTCATCCGCGTACTTTGTTAGGTAATAAGCTGTTTTTTCTTCCTTTGACTCCGGCACATTCACTACAGCTACGTCGAAGTCGCCTTTTGATATAAGGTCTAACCTACCTTGTTCTTGTCCAAACGTCTTCCCTTCACTTACATTAAAGAAGAGGATCCGTAAGTTGGCGTTTGGCTCATATGAATAGTTGGCTATAGCCGCGTGAGATACAGGTGGAAGGTTGTAGCTCCCATTGCCCCCTATGTTACCCGTATTACCATTGTTGGATGAGCCGATTTCTCTTGGGACTATGTGGGCTTTCTCTCCTGTGAGTTTGACTGTAAAGTTTAATGTGTTGGCGTTATTTCCACCACCGAATATGCCAGAGCCATTTTTATTCCCGCCCATGCAGCCGGCCATGAATAGAGCCACCATGAGGAAAGCTATGGATCCAGAAAATCGAAAGCCCTTCATTATGCCTCCTTTTTCCATTTTTCTCATCTACCCCTCACCTTAGCCCTATTATGCCGTGCTATTTTTAAAACAAAGCGTGCGCCAGCTTTAAAAACATTTCCTACTTATAATAGTGTATATGTGTGGGTTTTAATGTAAAAGCCCGGACAAAGCAGATAATGTTAAAGAAGGTGTTAACCACTTAACCACGACTACGAGGGATTCACATGACGTTCGGAAGCCAGCAAGGTCAGAAAATAAGGCGAAGCGTCCAACAAGGGAGAGAGGGGCAGAACTCCAAATACATTAATTATGTGCTTTCTAGGCACCCCTTAATTCGAGGATTTTCATCTTCACTCTCTTCTAACCGCTACGAAACTGCTAATAACTTACACAACATATCTTTATCTTTGAATATGAAAATTAGGTACCCTCTATATATGCAAATAGCTAGGTTATATAGTAAGGAAAAATCCGCGTGATGCTCATTTTTAAATTGTCGAAAGCTGCGGGAAATGTTTTTAACTACTTGCCTACAAAAGGCGGCTTATGATTCTTATAGACCATGATGAGTGCATATTCTGCGGAGGCTGCTCTTCTGTGTGCCCCGCCTCTGCCATCGAGTTGAGGGGGACGCGCGTAGCCACGTATCCTGAAAAATGCATCGATTGTGGGTTATGTGTCAAGGCATGCCCCGCCAACGTCATAGAGATGTTCAAGGGCATAAAACGCGTCGAGGATCTCCCAGAAGAGGTAAGGAAGAAGTATAATGTATAAGCGGGCCTGAGGAGCTGGCCTGAAGGCACGGAAAGTTTGGGTGTTAATATGGCTGATATAGAAACGGATGTTGTCGTCGTAGGGGCTGGGCCTGCTGGCTCTACGTTTGCTAGAATAGCGGCTCAGCACGGCTTGGACGTCGTCGTATTTGATAAGAGGAAGGAGATTGGCAATCCCGTCAGATGTGGCGAAGGGCTAGGCGTAGCCGAGGTTATGAAGGAAGGGCTAGACCTGCCAAGATACACTTATTCTATAGAGATTTATGGAGCCAAAGTTGTTGGGCCCAAAGGGCAAGAGATTATATTGAGAAACGAGAACACAAGAGGTTGGGTCCTCGAGAGAAAATATTTTGATAAATGGTTAGCGGAGCTTGCCATAGGTAAGGGGGCCAAAGTTTATGCTTACCATAGAGCTTTCGACGTCAAGCGCGACGCAGATGGCATAACGCTTTACGTGGCAGACGGCGACGAGAAGGTTAAAGAAATAAGGGCAAAGATGCTCATCTCAGCAGAGGGTATGGAGGCGCTCATAGCCAGAAAGCTAGGCTTTCCCACAGTACACAGGCTCTACGACGTCGACACATGCTATCAATACGAGATGGAGCCTTATGATCACGAGAATCTCATAGAGCTTTACTTCGGCAACGAAATTGCGCCCAGAGGTTACGTATGGATTTTTCCAAAGGCTCACAAAAGGGCAAACGTCGGCATTGGTATTGGAGCGCACCTCGCCACAGGAAACAAAAGGGGTGGCTTGCCGGGAGCGACGCCCAAGGTTTTCTTAGACAAGTTCATTGTTAACGACGTCCAACTAAAGGAGGCTAGCTCCCTTCTGAACTTCGGCGGCGTTATAAGTGTAGGCGAGCCCATAAACAAATTCGTAGACGATAGGGTTATGGTTATAGGCACCGCAGCTAAGCAAGTAGATCCTATCCACGGCGGTGGTATAGAGCTTGCCATGGAAGCGGGCGTTATGGCTGCAGAGGCTGCTGCAAAAGCCTTTGAAAAGAGTGACATGTCCAAGGATTTCCTCTACAATAACTACGAAGCTGTATGGCGCTCAACTAGAGGCAAGGAGATAGAAACGAGGCTCAAACTTAGAAAGGCTTTAGAGTCCTTAAGCGACGATGATCTTAACCATATATTTGACACACTTTCGGGCGATGATGTGTTGGCGGTGATGGAAGGCAAACTCGCTGGTCCCATAGCAAAGGTCTTGAAAGGGAGGCCTTCTCTACTTAAAGTGCTTAAGCCTCTTATGTTGGGCTGATTGATGAATTGATTGATAGAGATTGATGGGCAAGCAGCTGCCTGTAATTTAGGCGCTAGTAGTTGAGCTGGTTAGCAACCAAAAGAAGTATGTAATGAA
This sequence comes from Microcaldota archaeon, assembly GCA_015522475.1. Classification (GTDB taxonomy): domain Archaea; phylum Micrarchaeota; class Micrarchaeia; order Anstonellales; family J096; genus J096. The sequence goes on along the minus strand of WAMF01000001.1, from coordinate 34,814 downwards.
GGAAGAAGAATGAATAAAACGAAGGGGGAATATGAAAAGCAAAGATGAACATGCTAGACATGACGCAAGAAAAGCGCTTTCTAAGGAAGAGTTAAAGCATATAGCAGACATAGCTAGGCTGGAGCTCAGCGAAGAGGAACTCAATGCTTTTTCTTCTCAATTGGAAGCTGTGCTTGAATACTTTTCAACTATTCAAAAGTATGACACGGGCGAAGGAAGCGGGAAAAGCGAGAAGAGCTTCACACACTTGCTCAAAGGTGAAGAGCCCTTTAGAGAAGACACGCCGTCTCCTTCAGATATAGCGGAGCTCATTGTTCAAAACTTCAGCAAGAGAAGCGGCAGGTTTGCCAAAGTTGTAAGGGGGTTGAAGAAGTGACAGCTGAAAAAGCCATAGATGCCGAAAAACTCAATCTTAAAACAAAGGTTCAGAAATACCTCGCTCGCATAGAGCAGAAAAACGAAGAGCTCAATGCCCTCCTGGATGTATTTGGTGACGAAGCCATTGAACAAGCTGAAGTTATTGAGGCAAAGATTGCAGAAGGCAAAGCCGGAAAGCTCGCAGGCTACGTCCTTACAATTAAGAACAACATAGCCATAAAGGGCAAGCCCCTAACTTCAGCTAGCAATATGCTCCGCAACTACATCGCGCCTTATTCAGCTACGGTTGTTGAGCGCTTGCTGGCAGAAGACGCCATTATTATAGGCACCGCTAACATGGACGAGTTTGCTGCAGGCAGCGAAAGCTCGACGAGCGCCTTCGGAGTCGTAAGCAATGCTATAAATCCAGAGTACGTAGCTGGTGGCAGCAGTGGGGGCAGCGCTGTTTCTGTCAGAGCAGAGTTTGCAGATGCGTCTATAGCTAGCGACACGGGTGGAAGCATACGTTGCCCAGCAGCTTTTAACAACGTCGTAGGCTTTAAGCCCAGCTACGGCAGCGTAAGCAGGTATGGCTTGGCAGATATGGCCATGAGCCTCGATCAAATTGGCCCTATCGCTAGAACTGTAAAGGAGACGAGAGAACTCTATAAAGTTATGCGAGGCATAGATCATCGCGACTCCACAACAACGCACTTTGCACCCAACGACGACATAGAAGAGCCGAGGGCTGCAGTTGTAAAGGAGATCGTCGAAGCAAGCTCAGACGAAGTTAAGGAAGCATTCCTCTCGACGTTGAAGCGCTTGCCATTCAAGACAGAGTTTATATCACTACCCTTTGCTAAGGACATTGTGGCAACGTATTACTTAAACATGTTTGCCGAGTTCAGCTCAGCCATGCAAAAATACGACGGCGTTCGTTATGGGGCTGTTGATCCCACCCTCTTAGAAGGCGAGACATTCAACGAAGTAGCCAAGAAAGTTAGAGGCGCTCTATTCGGCAGCGAGGTTAAGCGTAGGATTCTTTTGGGTACATACATCACAATGAAGGAATTTAAGGATGCTTGGTATTTGAAAGCCTTAGAGGCAAGGCAGCACTTTATAGACGAGATGGACAAGCTTTTCCAAATGTACAATACCCTTCTCATGCCTACAATGCCTACGTTGCCCTGGAAGAAAGGCGAGAAAACAGAGCCTTTGCAAATCTATATGGCAGATGCATCTACGGCTTTGGCCAACCTTACAGCTCTCCCTGCAGGCACGGTGCCAGCTGGCAAACCTATTCGAGGATTCAAAATAGGTGTGCAGGTTATTGGCCCCTATGCTAGAGATATGCATGTGCTTTCAGTTATGGAACAAATAGAATCTGTGGATAAAGCTAAAACAATATAAGATAATAAGGTAAGGTTGAGGAATCACTCTCAATCAGTCTTTTTTGCTTACGGCGCCTTCTATCATTATTTCCTTCTATTTTCTCTATTTTATTTATCCCCCTATTTCATTCTTTTCTTTTTTGGTGGCCTTTGGGGTGTTTAAAACACCACACTAATTTTAAATGGATTTATTAAATGCATTTAACAAACACTAAATTTTGGTCTCCATAATTTTCCAGCATAATAGTGGAAATGTTGGGTTGGCTTCAATTTTGTGTTTTTCGCCTTCTCTCTGCAAAGTCAACCTATTTAAAGGACACCTTCAGATTTACCGTCGGGCCAGTCCTGCCCGGAGGTAAGTGTATGGAAGATTTAATAAAAAACGTATTGGGCGAAACAGGTAGTGAGTCAAACCAGAGAGACGATGGGGTCATGAGCAACGACCAGATAAAAATAGTGACTGTCGGTGTTGGCGGTGGAGGTAACAACACCATCAACCGCTTGATAAAGTTTGGCGTGAAGGGCACAGAACTCGTAGCCGTGAACACAGACCAAGAGCACTTGAACATTATAAACGACAAAGCCAAAAAGATACTTATAGGGAAGAGTATAACAAAGGGCCTTGGAGCCGGTGGCTTCCCCGACGTGGGTGAGAAAGCTGCCGAAGTAGATAAGCCTCTTCTCCGCGAGGTGTTGGATGGAGCTCAGCTCGTCTTCATATGCGCTGGTATGGGTGGAGGCACTGGAGGAGGAGCCGCTCCTGTTGTTGCCCAAGTAGCTAAGGAGATGGGTGCTATAACCATAGCGATGGTTACATATCCCTTCAAGCTCGAGAAGGCTCGCCGCAAGAAGGCAGATGAGAGCATAAAGAAGCTCCGCAAGTACGCTGACAGCGTCGTTATCCTCGATAACAACCGTCTGGTAGAGCTCTTCCCCAACCTTCGCATAACAGAGGCGTTCGCCGTTGCAGATGAAATTTTGGCTAGAGCCATAGGCGGTCTTGTGTGGACAATTACACAACCTAGTCTTATAAACATCGACTTTGCTGACGTGAGAAGCATCATGCAAGGCGGAGGCGTTGGCTTTATAGCTGTAGGCGAAGGTAGAAGCAACGAGAAGGTGAGACAGGCAGCAGAAGGTGTCATAAAGAACCGTCTCTTAGATGTGGACTTCGAGGGGGCCAAAGGGGCTCTTATTCATATAACTGGCGGCACAGACCTTACATTGGGCGATGCTATACAGGCGGGCGAACTCATAACGGATAAGATGGATCCAGAGGCCAACGTGAAGTGGGGCGCCCGCATAATGGACAACTACGAAGGCAAGCTTGAAATCGTTGCCATAGTTAGTGGCGTCAAAGGAGCGAGCATAGCAGGCCAATCTATAGACGAGGAAGAAGAAATTCCTCTCTATCAACAGGGCCCAACAGGCATTGACACACTTTGAATTGGCTGCTGGTTTTGGACGGCTTGCGCTTGCAAATGAGCATCACAACTTCAGGACTCTTGGCCTAGCTCCCCTTTCTTTTTTATTTTGGATTCAGGTCTATTACTTTCTTCTATTACTCTCTTACTCTCTTTTGGACTCCTAAGTTCTTATAGAGATATTCAAAACGAGCATAGAGAAATAGAATGGGCTCTTGGCTCTTCTGACCATCTGGCCATTCTCAGCTATAGTTGGGTTTTTAAACATATCTACCCACAAAAAAAGCATGCAGAGGTTTCATGGATTGTTTATTTTGGGTTTAGTTAGTGTTCTCTTAATAGTGGGTTGCATAAGCGGCAATGGCAACAAAAACAACGTTGTGAACGTAACGCACAACTACTCCAATTTTAGCAGTTCAAACAACGTTAAAGAGTATTATTCCGTATCCTTCTCGACACTGCCAACAGACGTCTACAAAGGCCAGAAGTTCAAAATTGTGTGGCAGGTCTACAGCACAGTAAACACAAATGTGACAACAGGCTTGGTCTACGACACAAAGAGCATAGCCTACCCAGAGACACCATCTGATTACACATATTCATTCGCTGAAGAAGAAGAGGTTGCCCCAATGTATGTTTCCCAATACGTTTCGTTCAACAAGACAGGCACATACTATGTGAGAGCCTATGCCCTTATAAATGGCAAAGTTTATTGGTCCAATGAGAGAGCAATCGTCGTGAACGAAAACAAAAGGGCTTCCCAAATGAATATAGAGACGAACATAAGCTACTTTACAGTGGACATATATGACCACAGCGTATCGCCGACGGAGATTAGAGTGAAAACAAGAAAGGTAGCGGCTGTTACATTCCAGTCTCACACAAAGAACACCGTTTATGTGGATGTGCCCCTCGTCGGAAGAGTCCAACTCAATCCTCTTGAGAGGAAGACACTTTATATAGACTTCTACAACAAGCCAAAGAACATTATGATAGAAGACACCAGTGGCAAAGTCCTCTACCAAGTTCTTATGTATCCGTCAGGATGAGCTTAGATGGGCGTAGCTCAGTTTGCTCAGTTTGAAGTGGCAAGTCAGCAGGCAGCAAACTAGAGGAGCAAACGGGGCTTGAGTAAGCATGGGCAAGTAAAATCTGCGTGGATATAAAGCAGAATAAGGGGTTAAAGGGAAATGAAACGCCTTCTTACCTTTTTTATCTTGGCATTTTTCTTCGTGCTCGAGCTTTTAGCCTCCGGGTGTATACGCACGTCGAACAGTGTGCTTTCTCAAAATTGCTCTGCATACAGTGGCGACTTGCAAAGAAAGTGCCACTATGACAAAGCAGTCTACTATGCTCTCAACAACAATAAGACGCTTGCCATGAACGAGTGTAAGGCCATGCTTCCTACTGGTTGGTATGGCAGCGCCACCCAGAAACTCTTTGCTGGAGCTGATATAATTTATTACAACGACTGTGTTAAGCAAGTGGCCCTCATATTCAACGACACTGCTATATGCAGCAATTCCATTTCTTTTGTTGGATGGTGGAGTCTTATAACAGACATGTTCAGTAAGAGTGCCGAAGAAGAATGCACAATGGATGTGAACAATGAGCAGATGCGGTGGGCTCTAGAAGGCAAGTTTTGGGAAGTCGTTATCAGAGGGCCGCCGGATGTAGCCCAGATAGCTGCGAGTTCTTTGGGAGGAACAGGAAGTAGCGGAAGCGGCGGCTCGGGCAGTGGAGGAAGTTCAGGTGGAGGCGCCGGAAGTGGGGGTGGAGGCGGAGCTGCAGGAGGCGGCAGTAATCCTTAACATCGCTTGTCTGTCCAACATCCTGTCCAACCTTTTGGCCCCCTTAATCTTTACAATCTTTATTGTAATCGCCTAGACTTTATGACTATGTATGACTATGACCATCAAATCTATCTCGCTTGTCCCACATTAAACTTATGTTTATATTCTCAACTTTGTGTCCTTATCTGACCAAAAGCGGATAAAAAAGCAAGCCTTTTAAAACATTTGCTTCCAAAATGCTTGTATATAAAGTGGATATAACATAAGACAGTAGCGTAAGGCAGCGGATTATATTAAAAACGTTTTGCCTGCCTATAAGAGGACATCAAAGACCCAATAAAAAGGTGAAACTATGGCTTTGAGACCCGCAAGAACTATGAGAGATCCTGATAAGGTTGCGTACACTCGAAAGAGTAGGCGAAACATGACGAAGAACTACATAAAGGTAGATCCCCACAAGAACCTTCACCACCTTCAAAGTGGAAAGGCTCTTCCAGATTACGACGTGGAATATCACCTTGTCGCCAAGAACACATTCTATCATAGGGACAACGCTTTAGAGAGCGCCCGTATAGCCATCACACGTGTTCTGGAAAAAGCGACGTCTGGCAAATACTTCTTGCTTATACGCGCCTATCCTCATCACATTATACGCGAGAATAAGATGGTGAGTGGCGCAGGAGCTGACCGTATACAAAAAGGTATGAGAAGAGCCTTTGGTAAGCCTACAGGCAGAGCTGCCCTTGTCGAAGCAGGCAGGCCCATTTTCACCGTAAGGACATATGCTCAATTTGGGCAGCACGTAGAAGTTGCCTTGAGGAAGGCAAGTAGGAAATTGAGTGGGAGTTGGAAGATTGTTAAAGCTCCCATTTCGTTCTCTGAAGAGGGGGCTTAGATATGAAAGTAGAAGATGTCGCAATAAGCACAGATGTAGACCGTTTAGTAAGGGCAATCTCTTCTAAAGGCAAGACGACTGTTGAAGAGCTGAGCAGGGAGCTTAATTTGAGCCCCATAGCTGTGAAAAGCTGGCTTTCTGTCCTTGAACAAGAGGGCTACGTTAAACTAGAATATAAGCTTACGAAGACGTACGTTATTTGGCTTTTGGGTGAAGGTGAGCTACCCGAAGAGGTAAAAGAGGGGGCAAAAGAAGAAGCTAAAGAGATACAGCCGTCAGAGGCTAAGTCTTCTAAACCTTCTTCTAGTAATGTCGAACTTGCCAAGGTTGAGAAAGCTAATAAGAAGGAAGAAGAAAAACTCGAACCTGCTATTGCAAAAGCTACTGAAGAGCAGCTCATAGAAAGCGCTGAAGAGGTGCTTGAGCACGAATTGGAAGAGAGAAAACCCGTGAAAGAGAGTTCTCTCAAGAAGAAGCTTAAAGAATCATCAAAAGAAACAACACTCTCGTCAAAGCTTTCTAAGTTGAAGAAGAAGCTTGGTGAAGAGCTTGGTGAAGGGCCTAGTGGAGAAAAGGTTAGCAGGAAGAAAGTAGCTGAAGTTGAAGTAAAAACCAATGTAAGAAGGTCAAGTAAGCAAGGTAAATCAGCCAATCCTCTTGCGAAGCAGACAGCCAGAGTAAGGACTTCAAATACAAGTCCAATAAAGAACTTAAAGAGTCCTGAAGGGCATTCTAAAGCAGAGCTCTCTGCGCTCGAAGCTGAAGGCAGAGAGCAACTTGAAAAGCTTAGAAAGACAAGTCAAGAAATTGAAGCGTTGCAAGAAGAGTTAGCTGAGCTGGAAAAAGAGAAGAAGATGCTTGTAGAGGTTAAAATGAATAAAGTGTTAGCTGAAAGCAAGGCTAAGCTTACGTCTATTATAGATGGCATTCTTGATGTGGAGGAGCGCATACTTAGCTTAAAGAAATTTGGTCCACATGTAGGAAAAGCCTATTCTGCAGTAAAAGAGCTGGAAGATAGACTTTCTGCTCTTTTGAATGAGGCCCAGAAAGTGCAGGAGAGAGCTGAAAAAGCAGTAAAAGCTGCCAAAGAGCAAATAAGACGTAAAGAAGCTGTCCTTAAGAAAGACATCGACGAGACTGCCACTCTCATAAAGAAATATGAAGGTCAGATTACGAATACTGAAAAGATGTTACACAGCTTATCTAAAGAACAAAGCTTACTTGAGAAGCAGATGGACGAGGTTTCCAACAAAGTGGAGATGTTGGTTAATACACTGGCTAAGCAGACAGAGCATTTGGAAAAGCTGCAGCAGGAGAAGTCTAATATAGAAGACAGAATAGAAGTGATGCACGAATACATCAAAAGTAAAGAAGAGCTATTCAATAGACAGAAAAATGAACTCCAGCTCTTAAAAGATATGGAGGAAAAAATTGAGACAAACCTCTCGAAGTATAAAGAACTTATTGCTTCTGCTACTAAAGATATAGAAAGCTACAGGAAGGCTGTTTCTGAGGCTTTGAGAGAAGCAGAAGAGAAGGCATTGAATGAGTATCTACTTACTTTGGACGAGGTGGCTGCAGAAACGAATGAAGAGCTTGAATCACTAGAAAGCAGAGAGGAACAGATTGAAGAGGAGATCTCAGCAAGGAAGAAAAAGGTTAAAGAATTGCTTAAAAAGAGCAAGCAGCTACTTCAGGTTCGAAGAAAGAAGAAGTAATGAAGGAAGTAATGATGAGAGTGGGAAAGAGCAAGGTAAGAAAGAGAAAGACAAGAAAGAAAAATAAGGGAGGAGGGTATGAGACAGATAAGGTGTGGCGGACAGGGAACAAACTGGAGCAGGGAACGAACAGGAAGAGAACAGACAGAAATGGAATAAAAAACAAGCATAGTATTAACTGCTTGACTGTTGACTGAGGCGTTCTCTTTATCTTTTATATATACACCTCTTAAACTTGAACATCTCAATCTCTCCACAGTTAGCTATTTCACACTTTTCTTCCTATCTCTTCCCTTTTTCCTTTTCTGCCCTTCTTTGTCCTTTATCATACCCGCTACATAGAGAGAAGCGAAACTGCTTAAGAATATGACTGTAGCTACAGATGGCTTAATAAACCCAGCGGCCCACATAAGGAACACTATGAGGCCGGTCGAGGCATATCCAAGGCCTATACTTACCTCTCTTCTTAAAACTTCTTCTTTGTCCTTTGCAACGTGGCCGTAATAAATGGACATATATACAGGCTGCATGAATGCATAAAATATAGCAGCTAAGCCAGAAATTATTGAAGTGATGCTAAAAGGAAAGGAGAAACTTCGAAGCATAACTGAAAGTGCATGGAGGTAAGCACCGATTTTTCCTGCTAGATTTCTTAGACCGTCTTTGAGTTTCAGCGCTATTAATAGAGAAGTTATCCCTCCTGTTATAGCTATGAAAGAATTGACTGCTGCGACTTCATCTATACGGAAGAGCACAAAAGCAAATAAGAAAAGAGGCCAATATACTGCAAGTCCTGCGGCTCTGAATCCTTCTAGATAGTAGGGTGTTTTAAGAGAATGAGGATAGTGCACTTCTATGAGGTGATGTGTTGAGATGTCCTTCAAAGGAAAGATCGCCAATAAGTATACGAACGCAGATAAGAGGAAGAGGGAAAAGTATCCGAAGATGTCTATAATGAGCGCCCCTATCAATGGGCCCAAAAATGGTGTAAGAAGTATAACAGCCATCTCTAGACTGTAATATTTTTTACTTCCACCTTTCCTTACCATATGAGGATATAGTGCATGCATAGGCACCCAGAAGAACATCTCAGAGGTTCTAAGAAATATAGCGGCGATTAGGACGTTTACCATAGAGTACTCATTTAACACCATAAGTCCCATAACAAATAGAATAACCGATGCAAGCATGGCACTGGCAGTCCCATCCTCTTTTAAGATAGGTGGAATGATATATGCTGCTAGGATAGATGTTAAACCGTATGTTAAAGTGAAGAGTGCAATAAGTAAGAGGCCGCCACCATGAGAGTATATGTACAGAGGAATAAAGACACCAACTAAAGAAAGAGCGAGCGTTCTAAGAAAAATGATCTCTTGGTATTCAGCTGCATCTGTGTGAAGAAGAAACATAATCTTGTTGAGTATGCGTTTCATGCCCTTGCCCCCCTTCCTCTCTTCTCTTATATATCAGCACTCAAGATCGTCATCACTTATCAGAAGATCCGGTGATCATCACGTATAGAAGACAGAAGAGAAATGTTTAAAAGCTCTGTTGAAAACCGGAAGTAGTAATTACGCTGTAATATGAAGTCATTTAAATGTTTCCCAACACAAACAGTCTTTATAGTGTTTGGGCCCTTAGCTCAGTGGTAGAGCGCCCGCCTCGCACGCGGGAGGCCGGGGGTTCAAATCCCCCAGGGTCCACTGGAACCTTTTTTAAAAAGGTTCCATCGAAAAACTTTAAGTGTTTATAGGCTCTTCTTGGTGGAGCTTCTTCCTAAGAAGGTCCTTCTATAAGCTGACCAACTTCTCTTTTTCTACATCTATGATATTGTCAAGAGGTAGCTCGACAGTTTTTCCGATTTGATTTTTCACGAATAGGGTGTTGCCTTCTCTTTTATTGACTACTCCTATAAAGTCCCCGTGAATATTATACACTTCGTAGTTTTTGAACTTAAGGGATTCTAGCAGGTTTCGCTTTAAGCTGTTCACATACTTGTATAGTATGTAACTTATGATGAATGTCACAATAGTTATGTTAACAGTATCTGCGAATGAAAAGTAAGGTGGAGTGTCATTAAGTATCCATTTAAACGTGACTTTGAGAATAACAAGCGACGCTAACGTTGTAATAAGATAGTTTGTCGTCGTAAGTACCCTGTATGGATTGCCTCTAGTGTAATTGTCTATTAACTTTATTCCCAGCACAATGAGCAGGAGGATAGCTGTAAAGTTTACCAATATATCTAAAGAATGGATGTATGCCATGAATGAACTGTACCCGCTATTTATTTTATCCATGTAACCAAGATAAGATACACCTATACTTGCTAAAATGAAGAGGAGCAATATGAGCGAGAGCAATATCTTAACATGCGGGTTTGTCTCAGCCGAAAAGGAAAAGAAGTTGTAAAGCCTTTCCTCTATACCAAAGCCCTTGATTATTAGATACGTACCAATAAGTATACCGACGTAAGGCCAAGGTATGTTGAATACGTACATGAGAGATATGAGTATAAGAAGGACTGCTGGTACGCCGAATAGAATTTTTGCATACGTGGGATCGCGCAGCTTTTCCAATATAAGGAAGTACGTCTTCTCAAGTTCCTTTGATTGCTTCACATAGACTACGTCCACACCATCTAAACGCAGCCGGCTCTCTAATATAGGCAAAACAGTTTCATCTTCTGCCCCATCTGTTACAAGCAGAGCAGAATCTGCAGAAACCTTTTGTAGAACCATGTCGAGCTGCGCAGCTACTCTTGAACTGGCTTCTACACCAAGATTTTTATGTCCTGTGAGTGCTACAACTTCCATGTCTTCACCTTTGCCCTTTAACTCATTGGCCAACTTTACGGCTTTGAATAAGGCGTTTGCATCCGGGTCTTCAGGGTCTGCTAATGCGAGCCTTGTGGCGGCATCTACAATGTCCTTACTGCCGATTAACGGACCCTTCGTCTTTGCTTTTCTCCCGAGGTCATCATCGATGTCTACTGCAATTACAAGTTTTTTCACAGGAGAACTTGAGAGAATATGTTTTAAATAGTTTGCCTTTCCAATAATGGCCATGAAATTCTCTATACTTCGTATGACAAAGACAGAGCTTGAAGTGGAACTCGACGAGTTAGACCCCACGCTTACTGAGCTTATAGCCGAAAAACTTAACAGCATGAAAGACGTTGAGATGGCTGCAGCTAAGTGGGAGCATCCGCTTGTGGCGAAGCCAAAGCTCTTTGTTCGTGTCAAAAAAGGTTCGCCTGTAGATGCAATGGAAGAGGCTATAAGCAACATAGAGAAAGAAGTCAAAGCTATCCAGAAGGTCGTGGATAAGGCCGAAGAATCTGAGCTTTAATATGTTGGACCCCTCTCTAAAGCGTTTTTTTACCGATGGGAGATATCAGTTAGCGGTCCTTGTAGTAGGCCTTGTTTTGTATCTGGTACTCCCTTATTCTTTTAGACCCTATGTGGGTTTGCTTGTTGGTATTTATATTATAGTGGCGTTCATCGTCGATACTGCAGAATCTGCTTCTCAAGTGGGTTGGAGGGAAGAGCTTAAGGAACTCTTTATACTTGTTGTAGTCGTGCTTGTCATATACTATGGCCTTGGCTTTATTCTGGCGACGTCCGCACCTATAAGCTCGGTGGTTTCGTGCTCTATGGCCCCCTCTATCCAGAGGGGCGATCTCATAATCATAAGCAACAGGAGCCCGCCCCACACGCTCTATGCCTTTAACATCTCGCCAAAAGATTTTATACCGATAATAAGCCACAATTATACAGTTTATTATGATGGAAGGCCAATTCTCCATTCGGGCCAATCGCTCTATGTTCTCTGTTCTCCATCTAGCCTTCAACAATCAGAACTTTCGTCTACGTCGTCACTTACTTCTCTCTGTTCAGCATTTAATAAAGAGCCCAGTAGATTTAAGGAAAGCTTAGGCCCTCTGTTTTTTGACTATACAACCTGTATAAGGAAGAATGGAGAAAAGCAAGCTTGTGTTGCAGCTGTCGAATGGAATGGCAAAACATATCCTCTTTATCCTAAAAGAAAGAGCTCTAATTTGGCAGACGTCATTGTATACGAGCCAAGGAAGGGGACGTTGTTTAGGCAGATTGGTCAAATTATACATAGGGCTATAATCGAGATTGACGTGAACGGCGAACTATATTATCTTACAAAGGGCGATAACAACAATGTCTTCGATATACAGTTCAGTGCGTCTGGCTTATATAATGAGCCTCCCTCAAAGACAGATGTGATAGGCAGAGTAATCTTCCGTGTTCCCCTTTTGGGTTATTATAAACTCTTTCTCAGCCCCTATTTACGTGACGATCCCATGTGCAAAAATTATATTGTAAATATTGGGGCAGTTAATGCAAGCTAACAATTGAATAGAAATAGGGGACGTGAGAAATACCTGGCGTGAAAAGTGCAGGGGGTGGGATTTGAACCCACGAACCCACTTGGGACCGGATCTCCCATTTCCAGCTTTGTTTTAAGCTGGCGTTGATCTTGAGTCCGGCGCCGTTGACCAGACTTGGCGACCCCTGCAGTAGTATAAAAAAGCAGAAGGGTTTAAAACTTGAAACCCTTTCTTTTGCGATTCTACTTCTGCTACTTTTACTTGTCCTTTTCGCTTATCACTTACTCCATGAAGTCCTCTGGTTTTGGTGGCTCTGGGGGTAGGCCTTTTCTTTCTCTTATCTGCCTTACAATCTTGGCCTGCAGTTCCTTTGGTAGAGGTTCATATCCATAGTATTGTGAATACCAAATAGCTCTTCCCTGACTTGCGCTTCTTAACTCATTGCTTAAGCCGAAGGTCTCAGCTACGGGGATTATCACTTCGATTTTCGTTAGGTCGCCCTCTTGCTCCATGTTTAGGAGCTTGCCTCTCTTTCCGTTTACGAGTGATAGGACTGCTCCACTGTATTCGTGTGGCACTTGTATAAGGAGCTTTTGCTTAGGCTCTAAGAGGTCTACGCCTACTTTTAGCATGCCAGCGTATACAGCCTTCTTGATCGCTGGAAGAATTTGTGCTGGACCTCTGTGGACGTTGTCTTCGTGGAGCGTCGCATCTTCTAATACAACCATCACGTTGGCCACTTTCTCTTGGGCTAGTGGCCCTTTGTGCATGCCGTCCTCGAATGATTGAAGGACGAGCTCTTTAACTTCGTTGAGGTATTGAACACCCTTTGTAGCATCTACAAACATATTGCCAGCATAGATGTCCCATACACCTTTCGCTTGATCTCTGCTCATTCCACCTTCAATGAGTGCATCTATTACAGCTTGAGAGGGCTTTGTGCCTTTTATTCTGCCTTCAGGAGTCTTACCTTCCTTTATGAGTTTCTGAAGCTTCTCTGACAAAGGCTCTACGTGCAGGTAGAACTTGTTGTGCTTGTTGGGGCTCTTACCTTCGATAGTTGGCGTTGGTTTTTCTATAGTCTCTCTGTAAACGACGATCGGAGGACTTGTCTTTATGTCAATGCCTTTCTCAACGCGAATTTTGTATTCGATGATCTCCAAGTGGAGCTCACCCATGCCGCTTATCAAGTGCTCGCCCGTTTCGGGATTGAGCTCTACTTTCAACGTTGGATCTTCCTTTGAAATGGCTCTCAGCACTTCTATGAGCTTGCCCAAATCCTTCGGATTTTTGGCTTCTATACTTTTTGTAACAACAGGCTCTGAGTAGTGCTTTATCTGCTCAAAAGGCTCCACAGGCTTTGAGCTTATTGTTTCACCGACGTACATGTCTTTAAGGCCAATTATAGCACCGATGTTTCCGGCTGTTATTCTATCGACAGGCACTCTATCTGGTCCCATGTAAACAGAAACTTGTTGTACTCTGCCATACTTCATTTTCGAAGCAATGTAAAGCTCGCTGCCTTTTTCTATTTTTCCGGAGAACAGTCTTACAACTCCGACTTCTCCTGCATGTTCGTCGTAGTGTATGCCAAAGACGACACCGACTGTTGGCCCATCTTTATTGCAGGCAAGCATGGCCTTCCCTTCCTCGCTCTCGAGGTCACCATGCCATAACTTAGGCACACGGTACGCTTGGGCTTCCTTTGGATTGGGCAAGTGCTTTACAACCATCTCGAGGACAACTTCATCTACTGGGGCTTTTTTGACGAGCTCGTCCAGTTTGTTTTCTCTAACAAGCTCATATATCTGTTTGAAGTTTGTGCCCGATTTTTGCATGCTGCTTATGCTTATGGCCCATTTTTGGAAAGCTGAGCCTATAGCAACCTTTCCATTTTCGACGCTGACGAGCCAGTCCTTCCTGAATTGGTCTGGAGCGTTTGCACTTATTATCTTATTAACTGTGGCAATGATGCTTGCCAGCTTCTTTATCATGGCGTCCGAGTCCAGCTTAAGTTCGTTTATGAGCCTATCTACTTTGTTTATGAAGACGACGGGTTTTGCCCTTTCATTTAAGGCTTGTCTAAGGACTGTTTCTGTTTGGGGCATGACGCCTTCCACAGCGTCGATAACTACTACTACACCGTCTACTGCCCTCATAGCTCGCGTCACATGACCTCCAAAGTCGACGTGGCCGGGTGTATCTATAAGATTTATAAGATACTCGTGGCCTTCGTAGGAGAACCCTAGGCTGATGTTGGCTGATTTGATAGTAATACCTCTTTTTTGCTCCTGCTCGTCGTAGTCCAAGACGCGCTGTTGGCCAGCCAGCTCTTTGCTTATAAGCCCAGCTCTAGCTACCAGCGAGTCTGAAAGCGTCGTCTTGCCGTGGTCTACATGTGCCACAATCGCTATGTTCCTTACGTGGATTAGGTCATCCATAATCTTTTGCACTTCGTCTACAACAACTTCCTTCCTTACCATACATTTCACCCATCTTGTACAAGCATCAGAGTTTTTCGAACTTTCCAGGAGAGAAACTCCTTCTAAACCTCCTGAGGAAAGGTTGATTTAAAGGGTCTTATATCCCCGAATTTTCTCAATGAAACTTCTTTTTTGTGAACTTCTTAGGAAGAAGTTCAACCAAGAAGGACTTATATCACTTAAACCTTCCTTGATGAAACTTTCTTTCTAAGAAAGTTTCTATGGGCCTGCTGGGATTTGAACCCAGGACCTCTCGCTTATCAGGCGAGCGCTCTGGCCAGGCTGAGCTACAGGCCCTTTTGCCTTTTTATTGGGGGATAATTATAAAAAGGGATATGTGGTGTTAGGCTTTTTCTCTTCTGGGCACCTTCTAAGTGTCTTCTGGAGCTGTTGCTTTCCTTTGCCTAATTAAAGTCTATTTTCCCGTTTTCAGAAGGTATTTTAAACCTATTATACAATAACCCCCTATAACTTAGGCCAGCAAAGGTTTCGGGAAGTAAGATAATGGCGTAGGTGAGTACATGACAGAAACACCGACAGGTTTTAGGGACTATTGGCCCATCAAAGCCCAGAGGAGAAAGCAGTTCAGGCTCTCCTTAGAGCGCTTGTTCGAGAGCTATGGTTTTCAGCCCATGGAGGAGTCGTCTGTTGAGTTTCTCCATGTCTTGACGGCAAAAAGCGGCGAGGCCATAAAGGACGAAATATTCCGAATTGAAGGGGAAGAAATCGGCTTGCGCTTTGACCTTACAGTTGGCTTAGGGAGGGCCCTTGCCTCCAACTTAGACGTCCATAAGCCTTTCAAACGTTATCTTATAGATAGGGTGTGGCGGAATGAGGAGCCGCAGAGAGGGCGCTACAGAGAGTTTATACAGGCCGATGTCGACATAATTGGTGTAGGCTCTCCGACTGCAGAGGTTGAGCTCTTAACAATGGGCAAAAAAATACTTGAGCATGTGGGCATGCCATATGTTTTGCTTCTCAACGATCGTCACTTCTTGGAGAGCTTTGCAAAAAAAGAGGGCTTTGAAGAAAGAAGGCAAGAGGTTTTCCGCATAATGGATAAGCTGGATAAGATAGGCAAGGAAGCCGTATTAGAACAGCTAGCCAACCTATTGACTGAGGCTGCTTTATCTCGCATAGAAGAGCTCATATCCCTCGAAGGGAAGGCTGCTCTCGATTTCATAAGAGACTACGATCCAGATGCTGGAGATGGCCTTGAGTTTATACAGAGTTATGTAAAAGAAGTGCGTTTTGCTCCATACCTCATACGAGGTTTTGATTACTATACAGGGCCCATATTTGAGTTTAAGCACAAGACCAAGGAAGGCCTTACTGTTATCGGTGGAGGCCGTTACGATCACTTCTTAGAACTCTATGGTAAAGGCGACTATGCAGTAGGTATGGGTGTAGGCTTTGACAGAATACTTGCTTTAGAAGAAGGAAAAGCTTTTCAACGACGCTCTAGCACTGTTTACGTCGTGGCGTTTAAAGGGAAATGGGAACTAGCCTTCTCTACAGCAGAGAAGCTTAGAAAAGCAGGCTTAGATGTAGATATGGACTACGGCGAGCGTAGCTTGAAGAAGCAGCTTGAATATGCCGATTCCAAAGCTTATCCTTTTGTCGTCTTCGTTGGTGAGAAAGAAGCTAGCGAGGGGAAGATTAAGCTGCGTAATATGAAAACGGGCGAAGAGAAGCTGCTCTCTCAGACTGAGGCTGTGGATGAGCTCAAAAAGGAGCTTGAGTATACTCAATGAAGCGACGTTGAATAGCGTGCTGATTTGGGCGTCATCTAGTTAACTTTAAAAAACCTCTGTAGGAGAGTGTAGAGGTAAGCAGCTGAGCTTAGACGTTAAACCTTAACAGCTCCGGTCGTCTAGTGGCCAAGGATGCTGGCCTCTCGAGCCAGCGACCCGGGTTCAAATCCCGGCCGGAGCATGTAAAAGCTGAAACGTCTTCAGCTGTCTATGGGTTGTCTATAGGGGATCATATGGATATAGATAAATTTAATATTTACAAGAACAAATCATATTGGGTAGTAACGGCTATTGCCCTTCTCATGCTTATAGGGGCCATTTTCAGCATTCCACACATAAAGAAGGGTGTGGAGTTTACTGGTGGTATACTAGCTGTCGCCGATTTAAACCACAGTATAAATGCTTCTCTTTTACAGGTAGATTTGGAAAAAGCAGGCTACACAGGAAGCAAAGTCTTAGAATACAAAACAGCTTATGGCTATAGGATAGAAGCAGAAAGCCCTCTGCCAGAAGAGTTGCAAAAAGCCGAACAGCTGAGAGACGAGGTGAAAAACTATTTGAGCAAGTATGCAAAGACGGTTGAGCGAAGGCAAGAAGATCCTACGTTGCTTGCTAAGGCTAATTCTACTTTGACAGAGCTTTGCTCTCTAGCAAACATTTCTAACAATGCCACGACGCCCCTTGAGGTGGAGAAAGAAGCGGAAGATGCTGTGAATGTGCTAAGGAAGACACATGAGGCTCGTCTTTCTTCCATCCTTGAGAAGCACATCGGAAAGGTCTTCTCGCTTGAAACAGTTACGCCGACGCTCAGTCAATCCTTCTCTCAAAAGGTGAAACTAGCAGGTATCGCCTCCGCTATTTTAGCAATCATCTTTGTTTTCTTTATTTTTAGAGAAGTAGCGCCTTCTCTTGCTGTGCTTATAGGAGCAGCTTCTGATATGACTATAGCAGCGGGCTTCATGGGTTGGGCTGGCATTCCTCTTACGTTGGCGAGCTTTGCTGCACTTCTTATGCTTATAGGCTATTCTTTGGATACAGACGTCCTTCTAACCATGAGGGTGCTTAAGCATAGAGAGGGTGATGCACGAGATAGGGCATGGTCTGCATTAAAGACGGGTACGACTATGACGTTGACAGGCCTTCTTTCATTCACAGTGTTGTTTCTTGTGTCTTTAGCCCTCCGTATATCGACCTATTATCAGATAGGTGCAGTTGCTTTAGCGGGCTTAGTAGGCGATCTCTTTGCTACATGGGGCATAAATGCCGTTCTTCTTCTTCACACCGTGAAGAGGATAAAGAAGTGATGCTGTTTTCGCTGTTGTAGGTGAGTTATATGGCTGGCATAAGCGACTTCACAAGTGGTTTTGTAAATGTTGTTGAGCGCTTTAAGAAGTACAACAGCTTGCTTGTTTTACTAACGCTCATATTCACTGTCATGATTCTGCTTTGGCCAAAGGTTTCTGGCCTTACGTTGATCTTAGCTATATTTGTTTACGGAGGACTTTCGCACTATGCAGAAAACAATGAAGAGAAGATCTTTTTGCTTGTCTCTCTTTTGTTCTTGGCTCTTGTGAATGTGGGGGCTAATGGTATTCGCCTCGGTATCGACTTTAAAGGCGGTATACGCATGCCCATCACACTTTCTCATCCTGTGGATTCAAACACTATGCAAGAGATTGTGAGTAAGCTTAAGGCGAGGCTATCCTCTCTAGGTATGGAGCAGGTTGTTGTTAAAGCCATAGGTAATGATAGGATTTTTATAGAAGTGCCTGCTGGCAATGAACAACTCGTGAACAGAGTTGAGAAGGTTACATCTACACAGGGTGTGTTTAGGGCGGTTGTTGATGGTAAAGTTGTTCTTGAAGGTAAAGACATCATTCCAGGCACTGTTGCAGCTGTGCCCGCTGCTTATCTCCAGGGAGCGGACTGGGGTGTGAGCTTCTCCATAACAAAGGCAGCAGCAGAGAACTTTGCAGAGAAAGTTAAAGGGAAGGCAAACATGCCCCTATTCATGTTTTTGGACAAGCCGTATAATACAACAGTAATCCTC
This sequence comes from Microcaldota archaeon, assembly GCA_015522475.1. Lineage (GTDB taxonomy): Archaea > Micrarchaeota > Micrarchaeia > Anstonellales > J096 > J096. Next base: position 16,586 of record WAMF01000001.1, on the reverse strand, counting down.
CCATCAAAGTGGCTTGAAGAGGAGGCAAAAAACCTCTCAGCTCAATATGCGCCTCTCAATATAAGCGTGAATCCTATTGACCTATACAGTGCTCTTCAAAAGAGCCTACGCGACAGTAAAGGTGTTGTCTATCTTGCTTTAGATACGACGCCTGTTTCAAGCTTAAAGACAACACAAGTTATAGCGACGAAGGAAATTGCAGAAAAGATGAATCTCTCTACTTATAACATAAGCTGCAAGTGCGTTTCTGAAAAAGATCTGCTACCATCTGTTTATGTTTCTAGGAGTGGCACGCCTTATCCTGACAAGTGGAAAGCCGTGGGTCTCATGTCTGCTCCGCTCTTAAATCCTTCTGTTACAGACGGAAGCATAAGTCTCCTCTACCAAATTACGGGTAGCGCTCCGAGAGACTTAACTTATAATGACAAGGTGAATTACATAAAGGACACAGAGAAACTTCTTATTTCTGTCCTTAAGGGCGGTGCATTCCCTGTTAAGCTCTATGTCGGAAGTAAGGAGGTCATCCCCGCTCCTTTGGGCGAAAAGTTTTTGAACTACTCTATTCAAGGTCTTATAGCAGCTATAATAGCTGTCTCCCTATTCATAGCCCTCAGGTATCGCTCTATGAAACTTGTTGTGCCCATATTGGCCATAACGCTCACAGAGCTCATTGTTTTGATTGCAACAGTCGGCGCTTTCACGATAGACCTCTCAGCCATGGCAGGTCTTATAGCGGCAGTTGGTGTCAGCATCGACGCTCAAATTATTATAACAGATGAGCTGTTGAAGGGTCTCTCTGGAAGGGAGGCGCTGAAGAAGGCCTTTGAAATCATAAACAACAACGTTGTATTGGCCATACTTGTTTTCTTCCCTCTCTTCTTTACGCATATAGTGGAGGTTATAGGCTTCGCCATAACGACGATTCTCTCATACATACTTGGTGCGCTTGTCAGTAGGCCAGCCTATGCCGCTCTTGTCGAAAAACTCTTTGGTAAAGAGGATTGAGAAAGATACGTGGATCTCGACTAACACGAAACTAGTGCAACATCACCCCAACCCATAAAAACCTTAGCCTCTATACCTCTATGGTGAGATAATGCTAGGCTTTCTTAGTTTTTGCTTTTGGACCATTGTAGGTATAGCGGCGGTTCTTTTGTTCATGTGCATACGGCAGGTTATGGAATACCAAAGAGGCATACTCTTTACAATGGGGCGCTTTTCTAAAGTTTTAGGGCCGGGTTGGCATGTTATAGTGCCCTTTTTCCAGACCTTGCGCATAGTGGACACGCGTATAACGACTGTAGATATACCAAAACAAGAGGTTATGACAAAAGACAACGTGCCCGTTAACATCAATGCCGTTGTCTATATGCGTGTAGATGATCCTGAGAAGGCTGTGCTTAAGATACGCGACTATGTATATGCTGTGGCTCAATACGGCCAGACAGCTTTGAGAGATATTGTCGGCGAGCGTGAATTGGACAACGTGCTTACAGATAGAGAAGGTATTGCAAAGCAGATTAAAGAAATGGTCGATGCAGAGACAGAGGCTTGGGGTGTCGACATCACAGCCATAAAGCTACAGGACATAGAATTGCCAGCCAATATGAAAAGGGCTATGGCAAGACAGGCAGAAGCTGAGAGAGAAAAACGCGGCTCTATCATCAAAAGTGAAGGAGAGGTTATAGCGGCGAAGAACCTAGCAAAAGCAGCAGAAATTCTCTCAAGCAGTGAAGGTGCACTCCATCTTAGGACACTTCAGACGCTCTCCGACATAAGCTCAGATCAGAGCACGAAGTACGTTATTACGTTGCCTTTAGAAATCCTCAAGGCCTTTACAAAAGGTGACGCGACGAAGGTTATAACAACAAAGTCAGAAAAGCGCAAAAAGGGTTAAAAGGGGCGTAAGAAGAGAAGTAGCAGACTCCAACAAAAATAGGTAGAATGGTACTCTTTTCTTCTTTCTTTTTCCCACTGCCTTTTTTTATACCATCTAATCTCGTCGCCTATACCCGATTTTTAGCCTTTAAGCCGCTTGTGCATGTAGTATTTGCCTAAAGTATAACCTCTTTTCCTATAATATTCTCTTACACCCACGCCGCTTATAACTGCTATGTCGTCGTATGCTTCTTTAGCAATCTCTTCTGCTCTAGCTAGAAGGGCCTTGCCTATGCCTCTGTGTTGTGTCTCGCTTTTGCTACCTATACGAGCTGCAGGCCCATACACATGAAGTTCTCTTATAATCGCGTGATTTTCCAATTCATCTATAACTATTTTATGGGGGAAACGGAGCCGTATTAGGCCATAAAGCACGTCGTTCTCGTCCACAGCTTCTATAAAAAACTCCTTACCTTTGCTAGCTGTGTATTCGTATGTCTTTAAGTGCCAGGGCTTAGGTGTGTAACCCCTCTTCATTCTGTAGCCAATTTCTCTGCTTCGTATTTCCTTTGCTTTGTTGCTCTCTGCCTCCATGCGGAGATGGGTGTGTATTGTCCCTGCTACAATCCAGCGCTTGGGTATATCGCGCATAACACGCACAACGCGCACGTAGCGCGGTGTCATGAGAAGCATGTCATGAAGCAGCTTTTTTATCACGTCCTCTGGATAAGGCTTGTACCTTCCCTCTTTGTACCATTTCTCCAATTCAGCGTTCTTTATAACCAACGTAGGATAAAGCTTCATCTGATCTGGCTTAAAGGCTTCGTTGGTCCAAAGCTCTCTATACATAGCTAAATCCTTTTCCGGCGTGCTTCCGGGCAAAGCGGGCATCATATGATAACCAACTTTGAAACCCGCGTCCTTCAGAAGGGCCGTTGCTTCCTTTACTTTGGCAACACCATGCCCTCTGTTGACAAGTTTTAGTATAGCGTCGTCTATGGCTTGTACACCTATTTCCACTCTGGTGGTGCCGTAGCGGAGCATTTCCTCTACGTTTATGACGTCGGGCCTTGTTTCTATGCATAAGGCTACGGCTCTGTGCTTTGCTTTTTCGTTTGCCTTTACAGCCTCGTCTAAAGTTGAGCTAGCCTTTTCATTAAGAGCTTCATATATCTCTTTTATGAATGCTTCCTTTATGGCTTTTGGCAGGGCTAAAAACGTTCCGCCTATTAATATGAGCTCGACTTTGTCTGTCGGCGTGCCTAATCTTTCCATGCGCTCTATACGCGAGCGTATCGTCTCTTTTATCTTCCATTTGTTATCTTTATACCGTTTTACTGCCGGGCTGTCCGGAACGTAACTTTTCGGAATACCTGGGAAGGTGGGACAGTATGCACAATTGAATGGGCAAGGATAGGGTGGAATAGCTACACTTAGGGGGAAGACACCGCTTATGGCTTTTTTGGGCAGCTCTTGCTTCTTCTGTTCTTTCTCCCGCTTTTCTTTCCTTTCCAGCTTCTTCTTTCTGGCATCGACTATTTTTTCATCGACATCCTTTACATTATTCATTTTTTGCTTCACCCGTTATTTTTTTTTGCCTTTTTATTTTTTTCTTTTACCTATCTCACTTTTCCTCGCCAACACGGCTTGCAACGCTTCATTGTAGGCTATGACCTTCCACCCCACTTCCTCTAATCTTTGTTCAACAACCTCTTTTATGTTTTTACCCTTTTTCTTACCGAAGCTTCCTATATAATGGTAGAGAAGTGTGTGCTTCTTTGCTACTCTGTAGAGCTCCCTGTAAAAAGGCCTTGAGTAGAGATAGGGGCTTGTTCGCATAGAAGGTGGATCGTGCACAATTTTATCAAAGGTTTGCCGTTTTAGCTTTTTAATGCCTTCTACCACATCTTCGTTTTTTATGACGACGTTTGGATTTGTGAAGAGCTCTTTGCTATATGGATTCCACTCTGCTATGTCCAAGACAGCTGGGCTTATTTCAAAGCCCACTACATTCGCGCCTTTTTTCACGAGCTCTCTTGTTATATAGCCTTGGCCAAAGCATGTTTCAAGGATGCGTTCGCCTCTCTTTACCTTTAACCATTCCACGATCTTTTTGGCGTATGTGAAGACACCGCTGGCAGAGAACACGTGCATTCGTATGCCGTTTATTTCCAAGACGGGCTCGCCCTTTATCATTTTGAGTGCATAGTAGCCGTCTGTGAACGTCGCTAGTTTAAAGAGCTCTTTGCCGTCGTACACATGAACAGTGTTGTCCTTAACCTTTTTTAGAATCTCCTCTCCAATAGCGCGTTTCAACGACTGTGCTTCGTAGGTTTTAACATGAATGCCCAAATCCAAGCTGAGCTTAACCTCGCCTTTTGCACTCAGGATGTGGTCGACGAGGTCTTTGTATAGATAGATGGGAAAGCTCAGCTTTTCCTCTTCTTGGCCTTCCACTTTTTTAGGCATGGCCTTTACATGCTACAAAATGAATAAAAGGAAAGGGGTCTTGATTGCTAAGACCAAATCTTCGTACACTTATTTGTTATTTGGCTTGGAGTTTTTCCCAGATTTCATCATTTTCTAGGTCCTCTTCACTGTAGATAAATATACCATTTCTCTTTAGAAGTGCTACTGTTACACCATCCCCATTAACCAATTTTCTCTCTTTTTCTCCCCCTTGAGTATTTCCTTTACCACAGGAGGGACTACCCTGTTTCAAAATGGCTACATGGGCTTCATGCTCCTTGCACACCGTTAGTGTTAACTCTGCGCCTCTTAAATAATTCTCAGTGACATCCTTCTCATCGTCACTAATTACTTTTGTTTTCCCATCTAAAACATCCTCCCCCTTTCCAGAGAGTATTCTAGCTCCACTCCTTGGAGTAGGCAACCCACCCAGTTGCTCTGGACAGACAGGAATTGCTTTACCTCTCTTTATGAGCTCTATAACTTTTTTATTAGGCTTAGATTGGCCCTTGTAATTGCATTTTATTCCTGCGAGACACATACTTACTATTATCATTTTACCATCTCTTTTTCTTTTTAATTCGCCAGCATCCAATTCTAATTCACTTCCTCTACCCACATTCACAATTTTTACCCTCTCTTCTTTCTTTTACAACCACATAAACTTTTTAGAGATTTTCCAAATCTTTGCTTGTGAAGCTATAAGCCCCGCCTTTCTCATGATGTCTGCTCTGCCATCCTTTGCCTCGTTTTCCTTTGGAGAACTTATTCCATGCCGCCAATGCAAGAAGTATAGCTACTATACCCACGAGCGTGCCGATTATAAAGGGCAGATATCGTGCCCAAACATTTTTCTTTACGAGCTCCGTTTTTATGTCTTCTAAGTTGTTTTGTGAGAGCACTTCCACTCTGTACTTGCCTGGATCTAAGCCTTTTATGACTGCCGTGCCGTTAGCTGTCGTCTCATATACAACCTGACCATCCCTATATACGCGGAGTTTGTACGGAGCGCTTATATTGGGCTTAACTACGATATAGTGGTTCTCGTCAACCTCCACTGTTAGCGCTTTTGTGAAAAGCTCTGAGCCCGTTTTGCTGAGCTCCGTTTCTTTGAGAGCTGCGCTAGCATTGGTTTGATTCTTGCCACCAGCATTAGCAGTTTCATTTTCTTCTCCACTTCCCTTGCTAGCATTCACAGAGCCCTTCGCAGAACCTGGGCTCAGAGACATGTTTTTGTTTGTTGATGAATTAGTCGTTTCATTGGTTGGGGCATTGGATGCATTGGTGGCGTTTTGTAAGGCCGTTGCTTTTGCATACACGCGAGTTACGAGTTTGTTTTCAATAGGATATTCTGCTTTGTAGGTGTAGTTTCCGGGCGTGAAGGGTGTGAATACAACTTGCCCATTTTCGTCTGTTATGTATGCCCAGCTTTCTTCACCCTTTTCTACATAGACATTTATGTGGTCTGCAGGTGTCTTGTTTGTGTAATAGAGAGTTAGCTTTACAGCCTCGTCTACTGTTGCTTTCTCCGAGCCTTCTACTGTGAGTGTGGGCTGAGGCTTTTCGCAGCTTAATGTGAGGGTTAAGCTCTTGCTTGCGTCTCCATAGCTTGCTTTCGCACTGTATGTTCCTTCGCCTTCCAACGTCATCTGTTTTGTGACTCTGCTTTTTATCAACTCGCCGTCTTTGAGCACCTCAATTTTGGGCGTTTCATCTGTTGTTTGACCATTTTCTAATACTGTGGCGCTTATATTAAGCGTGCACTGCTTGCTGTCAGCTTTCCATTGAATGTTTATGGAGTTCTGCGTTGAGATCTCCACTGTAATGTATTCTTCGTACGTTGAGTAACCATCTTTTCTTATGCGCAAGAGGTATTTGGAGGAGTGTGGCACTTTGAACCATGCTTGCCCTTCGTCATCTGTGTACAAGACTTTTATGTAGCTGTTAACTGCCGACGACATCTCCTTTAAAAGGACTCTTGCATCTTCGAGCGGTTTTCCTTTAACTTTGTCTTTGACAGTTATGAGTATGTCGCCTTTGCCGTCTGTTTTTGCTTCTACAGCCATCTTTCGCGGGCGTTCTTTGGAGGGTAGTGTATTCGATGGTATGCTGTAGCAGGGATTTGCTGAGACGGCGTTGTTGCCTTTGCCATTCACTTCGCCTGTATTGTAACTACCATGGTTATTGTGGGAGTTGCTGTCGAGAAATATGCCTTTGATAGCGTTTAGGCATAGGTAGTTGTCTTCGATTAAGCTGTTGGATGTATTCATGAAGAGTATGCCATAGCTGTTGTTTGTGGCGTTGATGTGCCTTAACGTTAAGTTAAGCGAGTTCTCTGCCTTGATGGCTGATGTGAAGTTTGTTAAGGACACTTCTTCTATGGAGAGGTTGGAACTGTTATGTATGCATAAAGCGGAGTAGTTGCCTAAGCCCGTTGCAGAGAGGTTCGAGATGTTGCCGTATGCCGCTTCTAGCGTTATTCCGCAGTCCGCGACGTTTTCAACGTTCATTATAGATGCATTTAACCTGTCCGTCAATACGAGCGCGTCTTCTCCACCATTTATGCTTATGTTTGAGCCATTAAGGTTACGCAGCGTAATGTGGCTGCTGTTGATTAGGCTTAAACCAACGACGTGCGCAGCTCTAGCTGAAAATTGTGTCACTGCTTCCAGCGTGGTATTCGTCATGTTGAAGGTTGTGTTGCCTCCGAAGACAGAAACGTTGCTCAACGTCGTGTTTTCAATGGTTAACTGGCTCTCAGTGCTGTTCTCAGCTAGAAGCGTGCCGTTGCTGAGTGCCGAGTCGACAAGTGTAGCGTTTGTTTTTGTTAAGAGGAGGAAAGATGCATTGGCTAACGTTGAGGCTAAGTTGTCTGTTATGTTGTATAAGTGAAGTGTGGAGTTTGTGGCGTTGATAACCACGGGCTTGTTCGAGAGACTAAGGTTAGAGCTTATTAATACGAGCGGAGCACTGCTGTTGAGATTGCTTATGTTTGCGGAGCCATTTGTTAGCAGCAAGGCCATGTTTGTCGAGGAAGTTTCGCCTTCTAAGCAGATGTCCGACTCCGTTAGGTTTAGCGCTGTTCTGACATCGTTGATCTTCAATTGTATGCAACCCGTTACGTTTCTGCCGGACAAAGCTGTGCCGTTCACATGCTCAGCATTCAGTAGGGCTGTAAAGTTTGCATTTTCTAAATAGAGCGAGGCGTTAACGAGCGTTATGTTGCCTATAGAGCCATTAGCTAACGTTATGTCTGAGCTGTCTATAGCTATGAGCGTCTTGTTTTGAACTGAAGGCAAGGGCGGCGTTGTCTGCGTAGATAAGCCACGGGCATCCGCTTTTACATGTGAGCTAGCCTTTATGTGTAGGCCGATAGCTACGCCATCTATACGCGTCGTGTTTTTTGCCTCGAGGTTCTGAGTGCTTATGAGCCACAGGCCATAATCACCGCCTATTATTTGAGTGTTCGCAATGGAAAGGCCAGAGCTGTTCTCTATAAATAAGTTATATGAGTTGTTCGTCAAATTGAGATCTTGCAATGTCGCGTCAGTAACATTTTGCAAGTAAATGGCATATGTGGAGTTAGACACGCTTATCGTCGTGTTTGCGGGAATCGTGACTCCTTGCATGTCTTTGATTCGGAGCGCGAAGCCACTTGTTTCCTCTACATGGGTGTTGCCGGCGTTGCTTATGCTTGCTGCACTACCCATACCTAAGAATGTTAAAACATTCTCTCCACCTTGAATAGTTATGTTGGAAATATTACCTCCTCTTACTTCAAAACGCGTGCTATTGATGAGGGTTATATTGGCAAAGATGTCACCTGATTGGAGTTCATAATCTGAGCAGTTGATGAGCTCCATGTTTGTTATGTCGAGTGTCGCCGATGGGCTTCTACTTGGGAGGGTGCTGTTGTATAGAGAAGAATTACTTAGTGTGAGGAGCGCATTTAAGGATGTGTCGTCCATCAAGGGCGCTTTTTCGTTGCTATATGTAGTGGCGTTTATGTTACCATTTGAGAAGCTTGCGTTGGAGTTAGCAAGTGTGAAGACCGCATGCCCATCAATGAACTGCCCGCTTATGCTTGAGTTGTTTATTGAAACATTTGAGTCATTTGCATATATGCCTGTATTCATTTCAATGTCGCTGGATGAGATGGACAAAGAAGAGTTGGACAAATACATGCTGTATTTGGAAGCGACATACAAATTTCCGCCAAGCTCTGAATTGGGTATAAAGAGGGGGCCTTGGCTCATGTGAATGGCATAGTAGTAATCTATGAGCTTCATGGCGAGCTCCCTTTTTCTGTTATAACTGGCTCCTGCTATGCTCCAATTACCAGAGGTTTCTGGCGTTATGTAATATGAGCCATAGTCTGCTCCACGGCCATAGAGGACGCCGCAAAGTTTCTGGGGTGTATATGGCCCGCCATTGTTTGGATTGAGCTGAATGAGAAGGTAGCCAGCACCTGCTGACCACTTGTAGCCTGCTCGTGTGTAATTATATGTTAGGTATGTGTTGTTTTTGTATAAGACAAAGTTGGCATATATCTTATAATCTGAATTATTTGCGGGCCTTTTAGCGAAGTAATTTAACCCATACAATGTGCTTTTGCTCTCATTTCTTAAGAAGGGCTCATCAAGAAGCGTTTGCCATACATTATAACAGGCCATTGTTGTAGTGTTATTGTACGTGTGAATGTAAGTAGAATAGCCAGAGGAAAACCCATACATAACAAAATTGTCATCTGTGGGACTAAACTCGCCCCATATCCAAACACTCTCAAGCCCTCTTGTTCTCCAATTGGGCAGTAAAGCTTTTTGTTTAAGCTGAAAATATCCATTGTCACTGTTTAAACATCCGTTACTCACTGAATAAGTAGTGCTTGCTGATTTGTATACATTCCATAGGGATGTGTTGACGTCAGAACCATTGAAAGTATCATATAGGTCAAACAAGTCTCTGATGGAGTACTTATTAGTAATAGGAGTTCCTGGAGGAGCATTGTAGTAAAGCTCAAAAGGAATGTAATCCTTCGAAGCACCGCTTATTTCTACTGCGGTTCTTTGGAGCTCATTGTTGAAGGAATAGTAAGGCATGGACTGAATATCACTAACGTGCATATTTGTGATTTGTATGTTGGAGGCCTCATGTGCATAGATAAGAGGTTCTGTTGCATTCTCCACCCAAAGACCGTTAATGCTCAAGTCTTGCGCTTCACTGTCAGCTGCTACGACAAACGCTTTACTATTTGTGACATGAATGTCTGAGAGAGGCGTGCTCTTTGCTCTCAAGTCTGCACGTATGGCTATATAAGAATCGTTGACATAAATCTGAGAGGTATGTAGATTGTTACTATCATAGTTCGAGAAAGAGGTAGAAATGCCAATATAAACATGGTTTATGTGAATATCTGATAAGGTAATGGGTTCACCTGTGTAGCGAGCTAGTTCCCCTACACTAAGTCCTATTCGGGCATTTTCAATGGTAATATTCTCTAGTATGACTTTTCCATTTGGGTCAACAATGCTTGCCCCCACTCCGGATGTTTGGTTTAAATAGACATCTTTGACAGTGGCGTTTTTCACCCCAATTAAATACAAGAGAGTTGATATGCCATTGCTTTTGGTTAAGGAAACATTCTTGATGATTAAATTTTTCACTCTGTGGAGCCAGAGGCCATTGTTACTGTGGGTTGTGACCTTACCATGATAATAAATATTTCGTAAGGTTACGTTCTCAATGAAATCTCCTCCATTGTCCAACTTTACTACATTTGTTGCATGTCCTGGCTCCATACTAACATTTTCAATAAAGATGTTTGCAGCAGGTATGTAGCCAACGTTTCCCCATGCAGCGGCAAGAATTGAGCCATCATGCATATCCACGTTTGTTATGTTAAGGTTGTAAAATTTGTTGCCGCTAACAAGTTGGAATTTGCAATACCCTACTGAGACGTTATTAATTATAACATTTGACGTATTATCATTCAATATGGCTAAATCCATGAAGCTCGAGAAGGTGTTTGCCGTTGACATGTTTGCAAAAGTAATATTTGTGGAATTGTAACTCTTGAATAGAGCATAGAACGTGTCTAGGTTGCCATTTCCAATGAACTTTACATTTTGACTGTTGTTGGTCATAACACCTATCCAACCACCAAGGTGATACAAGGAAAAGTTATAGAAGGTAAGGTTGTGCTTATCTTGAACGATTATTATGTTGCCGTCATAGTGATATGTATCAGTGTTCGTACCTGTTAATTCTCCGCCATTAAAATCAAAGATGATATTGTTTGCTTCGACATAAATGTAATGCCCTTCTACCAGCTGTTGAGTTGGGCAAAGGGTTATATTGGCCCATACATGATAGTCACCACTAGTGTCTTGTGTTACTCTGCCATGCCATGTGTTTGAATCTGTGAAATTGACATAGCCAATATCCTCATCAGTGGCTGAAATATTCACTGTGGTCAATTTAGGAGAGGCAAGTGGGTTGTCAGTTTCAAGTTTAGCCTCGTACTGAAGGTAGTCAGAGGTTGTATTCAATATAATTGTGTCGCCTGTCTGCCAGCTGCTCCATGAGCTAGAAGAAAAATCAGCGTGATAATACAGCTCTTTTATCTCCTGTGAGCTGAGGGTTCTATTATATACTCTTAAAGAATCGATTAGACCTTTAAAATAATAATCATCCCTGTCAGGCCTTTTTCCTATCTGGAGATCATTTAGGACTGTGTTAAAAGATCCGCTAATGGCAGCAGAATCGACAAGTTCACCATCTAAATAAAGTTTTATAACGCTATTCTCAGTGTCTAAGACACCAACAACATAGTGCCATCCAGGAGTTAATTGGGGGCCATAAACACCTGTTATTGTCCCATTATCATTTACCACTTCCCATTCAATACGCCCATCTTCTACTGTGCGGAGCAATCTATTTCCTGGATTTCCACTGTTCTGGACAGCCATGAAGTACTGCATACTTGTGGTCTTCGAAGAAGGATTAACCCATACAGCATAAGTCAAAGAACCAGCGGGACTACCCTCTCCTATATCAATATAGTCATCTTGACCATCAAAAGAGTATGCCCCGCCAAACAAACCATGGTCGTAAGGTGAAGCACCGTTGTAAGCTGTTCCGCTTGCTCCTGTTACATTGTCTTTTAAGTTCCAATCTAACTTCCAATAGCCTGTAAGATTAGTGGTGTCAAAATCATGGTCGGTTGTGTTGGTGGTTCTGTATCTGAAAGATATGTTGCAGTGGACTGTGTCACTATTGTAAAGCTTTTGTATCTCTTCGGCTGATAATGTGCGTTTATACATAACGACATAGTCTATTGAACCGTTGAAGAATCTTTTGTACTCACCACTGTCATAATATGCGCCTAGTACATGAGCGTCAGTTCCACCAGGATCTCTCGCATCCGAAGTGGTAGATGTATTTTCTAACACGCCATTAACATATATCTTTTTAGTAGAACCGTCATAAGTGATTACTACATTGTACCATATATTGGCTTTCCAATCATCAGTAGCTGTCATTAGATTATCATAATTAGAAGAAGAAACATAGCTCCTAAATATCAACTTCCCTGGCGCCCAATCATGCCGCCACATAATGTATATATCTGGATTTTCCCCAGAAGATTGAAATAGCGTTATATTACTCGTGGTTGATGAGTTTATTTCTACTGCTGGTTTGAACCATATTGAGATGGTGTAGCTAGTTGTTTCAGGTGTTGCCGGTAAAGTTATATAATCGCCATCACCATCCAAAGCCACGCCATCATTATATTTTCCACTTGTATAAGAAGCGTCTCCGTTCAATGTTCCATTGTAGTTTCCAAGCCCATCATCAACATTGCCATTGAAACGCCAAAAAGCAACAAGATTGCTATCATACAAAGGAACTTCCTCTCCTGAACAGTTAGTTAAATTATATGTTAAGTTATCCCAATGCTCTGGCGTGATCCAATTCGTGGATTGGATAGTAGAAGTCCAAAATGTCCTGCTGAGATAAGTGCCGTTAGTGAAATATTTGTATGGTGTTTCATTGGCAAGGGTCACTCCAGAATATGTCGCATTGGTTCGATAACTTGTATTTGCAATGTAATCTATACCCCTTGGGAGTGTGTATGGCGTATCTTGGTATGTGGTAGCAAAACTTAAACTTAAAGTAGCTCCGCTAAATATACTCCATACCAAAATAAATAGTCCAACCCGGTGTTTAAACAGCTCGAACTGCATGTGCCCTTTTGAATTAAGGGGTTTTTAATTCTTGTGGTTAGAAGAGAGGTATGTTTATGCCAATCTCCTCAATAAGGAAACCGTAAAGTAATATAGCCCCTATAAAGATAAAGACCATTATAAACAGGCGGTACTTGTTATAATGCTTATGATAGAGGGTTCTCTCTTTGTGCGTTGCTACATCTATGAGCTCATCTCCAAATATAATAGAAGCGAATGTGCCTATCAGAGAGAGGACAAGGAGGATCCAATACGGCCATGGCGTTAATAAGATTGTCTTGAATAGGTAAAGCAATATTGTTTTATTAAACGCTTGCGGGGCAAAGAGTAATGCTGCTTCTGTTATGGCTCCAGCGATGAAATAAGCGGCTATCTGCGTGTAAATCATTCGTATGCCTAAGAGAAGGCGTGTAGGAAATGCCAATAAAAAACCTGCGTCGGCTATAGGTGTGCAGAAGACAAAGAAAGCCCACGTCAGTGCAGTAATGAGAAGGCCTTCCTTTGCCCCATACTTATACATGACAAAGGCAGCATATAGAATAACGATGGCTATTAGTATAAGAAAGCGTTGGAGAGCATACCTCCGTGTTTCACTTTGTAAAATATCAAGGCCCATAGATATAAGCTTGGGGAATTGTATTTTAAATCTTCCTTTCTGGCAAACTAGGGCTAGACACTAAAAAAGATAAAAAGGATTTGCCTCTGATGTTTGGCCTTTTCAGTCTCCGTATCTATTCTACTTCATTTTCATTTCCCACTTATATGCTTATTTTTATATCCTTCACTTCCTCCCTACTTGCTACTTGTCATTGCTCTTATTGCTCTAGGATTCCATTCACCCTATTACCTTCTGGTTTTCCTCCTTTAAAGAAAGCAAAGTATGCTATAATACCTAATACAATGAGTCCAAGAACCACTAGGGTGTATGGAGGGAACATCTCCTTCTCTGCTTCTATTTCAAGCGGCATATCTGAAGATCCTTCTGAGAAAAGTCCCTTTAAGTTTATTATTACGTCTTGGCCTTGCTGTCTGTACATTATAGGCATACTCCCATAAGCTAGGTCTTTAACTTCATAACCTTTGGGCAACTCTATAGTGTACATCAAGCTCATATATCCTCCATATTGTGACAGGGTCGAAATGCTGCTTATGAATTTTTGTGCATCTGTCCCCAAAATTGTCCCATTTTCAAAATCTATAAGCGTTTTGGTGTTGGTTAGGGATGATGAACTTTCTTCATTACTGCCAAGCAAATCACCAGTAGAGCCAAGCTCACTACCTTCTGTTTCGTTCATCTCTGAGAACAGTGTATTAAGTGTATTGTCTACTTCTATAACTTTAATATAATAGCTTCCTGGGATTACTCGAGGCTTACTTAAGGCAGTCTTTACCTCTCGTCCTATTAAGAAGATATAGTCTGTGTCGCTTGGGCATGTAATTATATCATTTTTAAAGGGCTTTAATGCTATTGTCGTTGTGAGCTCTTCCTCCAAAGCAGCGCTTGCCTCTTCTGTCGAGTTCCAGTAACCAAAGCTTTCACCATCTCTCTTGTCATAACTCATGTTATTGTCCCAAATGTATATACTTTCGTTTCCACAAGCATATTCGACATATTCCTTGCCAGGTGGTGGTAATGGTTGGCAACTTAGCACATCATCGGCCAATTGTATGTTTGTACAAGGCTCCTCTGAAGAGTAGCCGCTTGTTAAGCTTATGAAGTCTGTGGGCGTGTATTTCGCGAGAACTAACTTTTTTTCTTCTTCTTTTAAGGCTTTTTCATCTATATGTGTTAGGGGAGAGGGTACGTAGCTTACGTTAATTGTCATTGTCTTTTTGCCTTTTATCCAATCTGCCTGTTGGGACGTTGAAAAGCCGTTTGATGTAGTGAAGGCTATTTTTGCATAACCTTCTTTTGGTGTGCATGCCACATCTTTTGGAGCGAGCTTACATAAGGCTTCGTACGTCGCGTTGTTTAGTGCATAGGCTATAATCTCTACCTGCTTTCTACTTCTATCTGTTGATCCACCGCTGCTTACTCCACTCATCATGGAAAGCGCTTCTTTGCTTAGGCTTAGGCCTATATTGGCACTCACGTAGCTGCTTCCATTCTCAAAGAACGTTTGTTTTACTTCGTCTTTGACTTGTATACATCCGCTTGCTAATAGCGCTACAGCCAACAATACAACCAAGATAAGCTTCTTCATAGCGAATTTTGAGTACATCTTTTTATAACTCTTCTCCCTTGGCTATTCTTTAGCTCGCCACAACGAAACGCTTTTAAAGCCTCCTAGAGAAAAATTGGTATGCGGCATAGGGCAGTGCTTGTATTGGTACTTTTGCTTGTAGCAAGTGTCTTCGCCTACACTTACACCGACGATTCAAGCATATTCCCTCAAGGTCTTTACATAGCTGTCAATTCATCATATCACACCAATGTCTCGTTGGATGGTGTTATCTTAGCTAATCAATCCAGCTCTGCTTATTATTCGGAAGGTCTTTACCTTAGCCGCGTTTTCCATGCCCTCTCAGGTGGTACGGCTAACCATGTAAATGTCATTCCTTGGGATAATCTCTCCGTGAATTTCACAGCTAATGGGGGAGAGGTTTATATCTGCTACAGAGTCTCGAATGACACCGTTGAGTTGCAGAACACTTCCAATCTATCGGGTTGGTGGAAACTCAATGCCAATTCAACAACTGAGCCCGACGCTTCAGGCAACGCTTACAGCATTACTGTACATGGGGCTACTTACACAGATAGTGGGTATTTTGGTGGGGCTTATCACTTTGATGGTTCTAATGGTTACATTTGTCTGGATGAGAACGGAGATTGCTCATCTAATGATTCTAGTTACATTTTTGATACAGCGTTTGACAAGAGGACAATTAGTGTTTGGGTTTATCCCGAAGATACATCCGGGACGCGTATGATATATGAAGAAGGTGGTTCTGGCAATGGCATGAATATTTACATTAAGAATGGCTACCTCTATGCAGGTGCTTGGTCTACCTCTAACAACTGGGATGGCGTCTGGATTAACACTCCTATTAAGGCTAACAAATGGTATTATGTAACTGAAGTGTTCGATTACGGAGATACAGGTAAACTTTATCTTTATGTGAATGGTGAGCTAAAGGCTGTGGGTCCTATTGGTGCATCCATGGCTGGTGGACATACGGCCAATGATGCGCTGGGTGCTGTGGTTGAGGATACTGTTGATAATGGCAACACACTTTCTACATCTCTTGGTTATTACTTTAAGGGCTATATCGATAGCTTTGCCGTTTATAACCGCACGCTATCAGCAGAAGAAATCCGCGAGAATTATTATCATGCCAACTTCTCATCTAGCTCTTGGAGTGACTGGCAGCCGGCAGGTAATATAAGCATAAACCAGTCTGCCAAATACCTTCAATACAAGCTTAATCTTTCTACGCCGGATACGAGCAAAACACCTGTCGTTTCATCCGTTAAAGTGGCGGAGAGTGAGCCGCCAATCTCCTACACTGCCTGTGGAGATATAACCTCTTCTGGTGTTTATAATCTTACCACGAATGTTGTTGCCTCTGGTGGCACATGTTTAAATATCTACGATGATAACGTCGAATTTATAGGCAACAACTTCACAATCAACGGCTCGACGAATAGCGGCGCAGCCGCTATATATGTTCATGGAGCCAGCAACGTGCAGATTCACGATTTAAATCTCACGAACAACTATCATGGCATAAAGCTCGACCACGCTGATCACGTCAGCGTTAATCACATCTATGGCAAATCAAACAACGATTTCTTTGTGTTGAGCTACTCTAACAACAACACACTCCAAAATCTCAATCTCTCAGCCCCTAATCATAACATCATTTACTTAACGCATTCAAACTACAATACAATCTCTAATGCTGGCCTATCTCACGCACATAGAGGAATATATCTCAGAGAAGCCAACTCACATAACTTCTTTACTCACATAAACTTCTCCTCAATATCAG